>FR900449.1 GCA_000438175.1 Fusobacterium sp. CAG:439
ACATTTTGTCCCAAGTGTTATATTATTACCATGAGGTAAACATGAAAAAGAAAAATGTATTAAATTTAATAAAATTCCATACTGAAAAGAATGAAGAGGCATTTAGACAGGAGGCATATCTTATAGCTAAAGATTTTGACTCTGAGAATGATTTTACTCTTTCTCAATATATAATGTCCCTTTTGTCTGATGCTAATACTTTTTGTCCGCAATTTCAACAAGAAAATTGCCACTTCTTGAAAAAGGTTGAAATAGGCAATGAATCTATACCTTTGCCGGCTTGTTTAAAGGATAGTGTTTTAGGTATTATTAATGCGATTGGACATAATGTTGGTGTTAATAAGTTTTTATTTGAAGGACCTCCGGGCACTGGAAAAACAGAAACCGCAAAACAAATTGCAAGAATTCTTGAAAGAGATTTGTATGTAGTGGATTTTGATTCCCTAATAGATAGTAAAATGGGACAAACATCCAAAAACATTGCAGAACTATTTAACGAAATGAAAAAGTTTCAACAGCCGCATAAATTAATAATTCTTTTTGATGAAATTGATGCAATTGCTATTGATAGAATTAATTCAAATGATTTACGAGAGATGGGGAGAGCTACTTCTTCCATTTTAAAGGGGTTGGATAATCTAAGTGATGATATTGTTTTGATTGCAACTACTAATTTATATAAGTCATTTGATAAAGCGTTAGTTAGACGATTCGATTCTGTTGTTGATTTTAGTCAATATAGTAAGGAAGATTTGATTGAAATTGCTGAAATCATCCTAAATAGACTGCTTTTGAAGTTTAAATCTGCCGGTAGAAAAATATCATTATTTAGGAAAATTTTAAATAATGCCGAACAGCTACCTTTTCCTGGGGAATTAAAAAATCTGCTAAAAACTTCTTTGGCTTTTAGTGATCCAAATAATGAATATGACTATTTAAAGAGAATATATGATTCATTGAATAAAACTAACAATGATAGCCTAAAAAATATTCAAGAAAAAGGGTTTACTGTTAGAGAAATTGAGATTTTGACCGGAGTTTCAAAGAGTGAGGTTTCAAGAAGGATTAAGGAGATGATTTAGTATGAATAATACTCTTCAGCTAAAAGGGACATTTGAACAACGTAA
>FR900450.1:0-3923 GCA_000438175.1 Fusobacterium sp. CAG:439
CAAACGGTTATGCGGGATTTGAAGCCTTCAGACGCGAATCTTCAGGTTTGATTGTTAACTGTATCATTCCGAGTTTTATTGTTATGGGGATTGCTTCTTTATTACAGCGTCCGCTAATGGGTTCTGAATTTAAAAAAGCTAATTTGATTAATACCTGGGCTAATGAAGATGCTGTCAATAAGATAGAAAAATACTACAATAATGCTTCAGGTGCTGACAGAAAAGAAAAAATTTATAATACATTCAGAGATCAGCTCGGCGATCTTGTCGGCATTGACGGCAAGGAAACAAAGGATTTTGCTGATATTTTGAAAATTCCGCGTGACACAAGCGGAAAATTTATAGGTAATATCGGCAATGAAAAAATTCACAATGCCGTTAATGAACTTGTAAATCTTACTCAAACTGATAAATATAATTCTAAGGCATTTAAAAAAGCTTATAAAGATATTGTAGGAGAAACTCTTATTGCTGAAAATATTAAATTTAAAGGCGATAAAGGCTTCTTCTCAAATAATTTGGAATCTCTCTGTGAAGATACCGTTAAAATGCTGAGAGGTGTTGTAAAAGCTGACATAAATGATGCTGATAAACTTACAAAATACTTTAACAAATCCAAAAAACTCGTTAACTGGAAGAGCATCGGCGGACTTGGAGTTATTATACCTCTTGCGCTTTCCATGCAGTCAATAAACAGATGGATTACATATAAACAGTCAGGAAGAAAAGGGGCACCGATTTATAAAGATTTCGGCAAAGATTCCGAACACAAGGAATTATCATCTAAAGATAAGAAAGAATTGCTTGCACAGAAATTTGTTTCAATAGGTTCAATGATAGGTGTATGCGGCTTATCAATGTTTATGGACAGACCTGTCTGGAAGAACATTTTCCAATTTAAGGGAATTTTCCCTACTATGGATCAGGCAAGAATAATATCTACCGCTACTTTTGCAAGCAGAATGGCTGTTTCTGAAGATAAAAATGAATTAAGAGAAGCAACGGTTCGTGATATTGCAACCTTCTCAAGTTTCTACTTCCTCGGAGATTATGTGGCTAAAGGTATTGCAACATTTTTAGAACATAAAAATAAACATAAGGGAGTTCATCTGATAAACAGATTGAAAGAAGCTCCGGGTAAAGATGCAAATGTATTTAAGAAATTCTGGCACTGGGCAAAACACACTTCTTTAAAATCTTCAGATGAATTAAAAACAATTGAAGATAAACGATTAAGAACTATTTGCCAGATAGGTAATATTGTATTCTCATTATTATCATTAGGCGTATTTATACCAATTTACACAAGGTCGAAAACAAATAAAAAACATGCAGAAGAACTTGCGAAATTAAATGCAGAAAAAAATGCGAATTCTGCCTCAAACGCGGCCGCGTCGTCCGCCTCAGGCTCGACAGATGCGGCGGGAATTTCGTCGACGGACGAATTTTCAAAAGCCTTGATTAAGGACAATACAGCGTTTAAGTCATTTTTTAATTCGTAAGGAGAAAAACAGATATGAATATTCAACCAATAATACCCCAACTAAAACAAAATATTGAAAATAAAAAAGATAATGTAAACTTTACAGGTGCGTTTGATGCAGTCACAATGGGTTTGAGATTTTTAGATACAAACCAGGCGTGGGGCGCAAATGCCGTTGACTTAGCATCAATGGTTATCCCTCGTACAACTGTTGATTTTGTCAGCAGAGGACCTGCTGCAGGTATGGAAACCGGAAGAAGAGAAGCTTCAGGTACAATTAACCATTCTCTTGTAGGTGTATACGGCACTGTTGCAGGACTTGCACTTGCAACTGCGTTAAACAATAAATACGGAATTAAGGCTCATAAACTTTTTGTAGATGATGAAACTCTTGACCTATTAGGCAAAGCTTGGGATAAACAGGTTAGGGCAGGTAATCATGAGCCTGTAAAAGATTACTTACGCGATGTTTTGAGTAATGCAGAAACCCGTGTAGGAGATGATTGGAAAAAAATTCCTCAGGATAAACTTGAAGATGTTGTTAATAAATTTACTGATGTTCTGAAATCTAAGGATGCACCCGTTACAATATCAAAAGATTTAAAGGCTTATGCACAATCTGTTATTACTCACGCAACAGGTTCTGAAAATACTTTCAGACTTGCTGAAAACCAAAAGACAACTTCTGTTTCAAATTTGTTGGATAGTATTTATAATGTTTCAAGAACATTTGTAAATGAAAAAGTAGGAAATGCATTTAAAGAAAGTAAAGATATTGATACAAATGCATACCTGAAATCTTTAAAACGAATGAACCTGCGCCGTTCAATGCTTGGTCTGGGTATTGCGTCTGCCGTAGGTATGTCTATTCAGCCTTTAAATATTTATCTGACTAAAAAGAAAACGGGAAGCGACGGGTTTGTCGGGGTCGAAGGACGTCAAAAAGATAACTCTGCAGGTTTCAAAGGAATGAAAGTTGCTGCGGCAGGTATTTTCGGCGGAGGTATTCTTGCTACTATCGGAATGCGCGACGGAGTTAAAGGTCTTTTGAAGAAAATTCAGTTCAGAGGTCTTGTTCCCACTTTGGACCAATTTAAATTTATTTACGGTGTGACTATTATGTCCAGATTTTTGGCTGCCCGTGATAAAGATGAACTCAGGGAATCTGTTGTAAAAGATGTTCTAGGCTTCTTTAACTGGCTTGTACTGGGTAATTTTGTTGCCAAGATGACAGCAAATGCAATGGATCAAAATCTTTTGAACTATAGTGAAAAAGAACATGGTAAAGGCTTCTTTAATAAGATTATAAAGGCTCCTCTGGTATCACGTGATGAAGTCTTACACAGAGGCTTGCATGCTGCGGGAATTGATTCTGTTGAAAACGGTAAAGCTTTACCGTTTAAGCAGTTATTGAAAAAATTGTCATCAAAGCAGGTTAGTGAAGCAATAAGAAAAGAAACAAAAGGCAAATTGCGTGCATTAAGTATTGCTCAAGTTGCAGGTTACTTATATTCCGGTCTTATTCTCGGTGTCGGTATTCCAAAACTGAATATTTACATGACTAACAAATCCGAGGAGAAAAGAAAAGCCCGTCTGGCTGCAGAAAAAGCAAAGCAGCAGCCTGACGTGAACGAACAATATCAGGCAATGATGAAACCTGACAATCTTGCGTTTCTTAGCAGTCAAATGTAAAATATTTACAGACGTCTCGGATAATCTTTAGGAAATTCCCATTGATTTTCTTGTAGAAGAATTGTGCAAGATCGTCCATTTACTTGACAGTTTCTCATTATTTCCTCATGGGTAGGATATGGGGTTCCTGTTTCTGCACAGTAATAAGGTCTTACTTGGTTGCTTGCAACATTACATGTTCCGCTTTTTCTACATAAAATAAAAGCAAAAATATCTCTACCAAGCTCATTAGGCTTTTTTTCTCCGTTAATATCATAATAAATATCATAGCAGTAACCTATTTTAATACTCATTTGAGAGCCGTCAACAAACCTTATTGTTGCCATATTCATACCTAGAAGTTTGCGTTTTTCTATTTCAAAACTTTTTATATAAGGTTTGATGTATGTATTTAAAAATTCAAATGCTGCATCTGAATTATTCATTTCACCAATAGCCCAATCTTCCCTCATGCCAAAATCATCTTCAGCACTAGTAAGAGCCTGGTTAATGACTGAAACAAACTTTTTTATTCTTGCGCTTGCTTCTTGCTTTTTTGTATTTGCAACAAGAGCAGGCATAGTTAAAGATGCTACAACTCCAATAATTCCCAAAGTAATCAACACTTCAGCTAAAGTAAAACCTTCTTCCATTGTAAAAGGCGTTAAACGGCGGTTAAAATTAAAATAGTTAAAAATTCTGGAAAATTTGTAAAAGCGCCCCTTTGATAGCCTATCCGGTGTGTCTACGCACGTAGTGCCGGGGGGGG
>FR900450.1:3960-20054 GCA_000438175.1 Fusobacterium sp. CAG:439
GGGGGCAATTTCTATAGCTTTATTCATGAACATAATTACCTCCTTTTCATATATTATTATTTGACATTTTAGCTGTTTTGTCAATATTAAAAGAGTTTAAGGCTATAATTTTACAGGATAATCATATTTAACTTGCCAATTATCATGTTCAATTAATAAAATACATTTTTTTCTATAAAATCTACAGCTATTATACAAACCTTTCCTATCCTGTTTTAAACATTTATTTGTTGTAATTTTGTTTAAAGGTATTTTACATTCGTTTTGATTAAGGCATAGTATAAATTCAAATCTGTCTGCACCATCTTGATTTGGTTTGTTTGTTCCATTAATATCATAAGTTATAATATAACAATTTTGTTTTTTTATCTTCATAGTGCTGTCATCTTGAAATTGAAGGAATATTTCAGTTTCTCCTTTTTCATTTTTTATTTTAATTATTTTCGAACTTTTTATATATGGCTTCATATATGTTGTTAGAAAATTAATTTCATCTATATTATTAAGAACTTTGTATTTTTTCTGTGCTTGAAAAATTGCCCCGTTCGAAGTTTTAATAAATTTTTTAAGTTTTAAAGATATGCTTTTTCTTTTGTTGTATTGCAAAAAACATTCATCCAATGTGTTTAACATAATCCCCAGTATAATAGTAGAAATAAATATAATAATAGTTATTCTTTTCATGGTTATCCAAATATAAATTTATAAAATAAACATATATGTTCAATATTTAAATTATATGAGGTAATATTTTTTTGTCAATAACAGTACAATACTTATATGATTGATAAAGAAAGGGCATTAAAAATTCTTGCAGAAAATATCAGAGTAGAAAGAGCAAGAAAGAAATATTCACAAGAATATTTAGCGGAGCAGGCTGATATAACTCCTCAGCATTTATATAGAATTGAAAATGAAAAAGTCTGTCCCACTATTATTGTGGTGGCAAATATTGCAGAAGCTCTCGGGGTTACTATTAACGATTTATTACCAATATAAAAACCTCCTTTTAAAATAAAAGGAGGTTTCTTTATTTTTTAACGCATGAATTTATCCAAGTTGTGCGTTTGCACCGGAAACAACTTCAATAATTTCTTGTGTAATCGCAAATTGGCGGGTTTTGTTATATTCAACTGATAAATCATTAATCATTTTTTCAGCATTGCTTGTTGCAGCAGACATTGCCGTCATTCTGCTGGCTAATTCACTAGCTTGAGCTTCCAACAGAGACTGATACAATATATTTGTCATATACATAGGAACAATTTTTTGTAATATATTATGCATATCAGGCATAAATTCCATAAGAGGTTCCAAGATGTTATCGTGAAGCCTTTCATAGTCATCATTAACCCCTTTTAACGGTAGTATTGTCCAATTTTCGACAAAATAACTCATCATATTTTTAAATCTGGTTGTAATAACTTCTATTTTATCAATTTTATGAGTTACAAAGTAGTCTGCAATATCTTCAATAATAAGCTTTGCACCTTCTGCGGACGGATTATTGGCAACACCCGCATACGTTTTTGCTATTTCACAGTTAAATTCTTTGCATTTACGTTTTAGAGTAGAAATCCCCTTTTGACCGACAATAAAAAGAACTGTTTCTATACCCTGCTCTTTGTAAGCTTTAATAGTCTGGAGAGTTTTTCTTACAACATTGGCGTTATAAGCTCCTGCAAGTCCTTTGTTGGAAGTAATTACCAGAAGCCCTACGGTTTTGATTTCTCTTACCTGCAGAAGTTCAGGATAATTATCAATCGGTGATTTTATTTTTAAACTTTGAGCACTGTAACTTCCGACTGACATTAACAGCTTTTTAAACATTGCAGTTAATTCATTCGTAAACGGTCGTGACATTTTAACGGTATTTTCGGCTTTTTTTACTTTTGCCGCCGCAACCATTTTCATTGCACGGGTAATTTTCTGTGTACTCTTAACGCTTTGTATTCTGTTTTTTATATCTTTTAAGTTAGCCATCTTATAACATAGCTTACGGTATTTTACAAATCGCTTTTAATTGTTTAAACACTCGGGATAAATCCCTCGCACCTGTTTTGTTTTGTGAATATCCGTAATTTCCTTTCTGCACTTAGCGGTTAGAATGTTTTCTTAAATTTATCCAATGCTTCTTTAAGCTGTTCTTTGTCGGCATCTTCAAGTTTTGCGCCTTCATTAAGTTTGGAAACAAGTTCCTGCATATTAGTGTTCAGGTATGCAAACCATTCTTTTTTGAATTTGCCGATTTCAGTATTCTGAATATCATCAAGTATTCCTTCGTTTGCCGCAAACAGAATTGTGACCTGCTCTGCAACGCTCAAAGGATTATATTGCGGCTGTTTAAGAACTTCCGTAAGTTTTTCTCCTCTCAATAACTGGTTTTTTGTTGCCTGATCCAAATCCGAAGCAAACTGCGCAAAAGCCTCTAATTCGCGGAATTGAGCAAGGTCAAGTCTTAATTTCCCTGCAACCTGTTTAATGGCTTTTGTTTGAGCTGCACCGCCCACACGTGATACCGAAATCCCTGCGTTAATAGCCGGTCTTACACCGGAGTTAAACAGATTTGATTCTAAGAATATCTGACCGTCTGTAATTGAAATTACGTTAGTCGGAATGTATGCAGATACATCTCCTGCTTGTGTTTCAATAATCGGTAAAGCCGTAATACTTCCGCCGCCGAGGTCGTCATTTAATTTTACCGCACGTTCCAGAAGTCTTGAGTGAAGATAGAATACATCACCCGGATATGCTTCACGTCCCGGCGGTCTTTTAAGAAGTAAACTCATTGCACGGTAAGCCTGAGCGTGTTTTGATAAGTCATCGTATATAATCAAAACATCTTTACCCTGTTCCATAAATTCTTCTCCGATTGCAACACCTGCAAATGGTGCAATATATTGAAGCGGAGCAGGTTCGTTTGCCGTAGCGGAGACAATAATGGAATATTCCATTGCCCCGTGTTCTTCCAGTGTTTTTGCAATTTGTGCAACTGTTGATGCTTTCTGACCGATTGCGACGTAAATACAAATTACATTCTGACCTTTCTGGTTAATTATTGTATCTATCGCAATAGCTGTTTTACCTGTCTGCCTGTCGCCGATAATCAATTCTCTTTGACCTCTGCCGATAGGAGTAAGTGCATCGATAGCTGTTAAACCTGTTTGTAAAGGCTGGTGAACGGATTTTCTGGCAACAATACCCGGTGCAACTCTTTCAATAGGGCGGGTATTTGATGCTTCTATTTCTCCTTTGCCGTCTATTGGTTTCCCTGTCGGGTCAACAATTCTGCCGATAAGACCGTCACCTACGGGAACAGATGCAATTCTGCCTGTTGTTTTTACGGTCATTCCTTCCTTAATCTGCGTGTATTCTCCTAAGATTACAACGCCCACATTATCTTCGTCAAGGTTCATAGTAATCCCGAGAGTATTTTTACCGTCTTCAAATGTAACAAGCTCATTTGACATAACATTTCTCAGCCCGTAAATCCTTGCAATACCGTCACCGACTTCAATTACCGTACCTGTATTTGATACTTCGGATTGAATGTCGTAATTTTCGATTTTGCTTTTAATTATAGAACTGATTTCATCAGGTTTAATAAGTGCCATAATTTCCCCTTTATATTATATTTTTACTTAAATTTTCCAATTTATTTTTCAGACTGTTGTCAATGACATCGTCATCGATTTTAATAACAAGTCCTCCGATAATTTCGCTATCCAGAACCCAGTTTACAATAACGTTTTTTTGCAGCTTATTTTGAAGTTTTTCAATAAGCCTTTGACGTCTGTCCTCTGTTATTTCTATGGCCGATATAACTTCCACGCGTTTAATATTATTAATATTATCCACTTCGTTACTGTAAGCCTGAATTATCTGGTTTAATTCATTAAATCTTTTTTTATCAATCAGAATTTTTAAAAAATTAATTATTTTGTCACTGATATGATTAGAAAAAACGCTGTCAAGAATTTCATTTTTCGAGTTAATTGAAATTGCGGGGTTTTCCATAACTTTTACAAGTTCATCAGATGAGCCGGTAATTTCTTTTACCGTATTCAGGTCATTCAATATTGCATCGAAGCTCATTATTCCGTCTTTGCCGATTTGAATTAGTGAATCTGCATAATTTTTAGCTGATGTTGATATTTGTTTGTCTGTATTGTTTGCCATAAGGTTACACCCTGTCTATGTTATCAATGCTTTCATCAATAAACTTGTTGTGCAGTTCCGGATTGTTAACAAGTGTGTTTTTAATATGCTGTTTTGCAAGTTCTATTGATGCTTTTAATGTCTTTTCTGTTATTTTTGCGGATAAAGTTTTTTCTTCCGCATTAATAACTCTTGAAATATTTTTTTCAATTAATTTAACCTGTTCATCGGCATTTGCTGCTATCTGTTTGGCAATCCCTTCTCCTCTTAGAGAAGCTTCATCAAGTCTTTGTTTAATTTCTTCTTCTATATGTTCTATTGATTTTTGCGCATCGTAAAGTTTGTTTTTTGCATTTTCACGTTCCGCTTTTGCGTTGTTAATTGTGTTTATAATATCCTGCTTTATTTTTTCAACAAGAGCGGACACATTTAACTTTTTAAATAAAAATGCAAAAATCAATAATAATACCGCAAAATTAAAAGTATTTGATTTGACTATGATATTCCAAAAGTTTGCCAGTTCGTTCATATTAATTCATTATCCTGTTTACAAGTTCATTGTCGGTATTTTCAATTCTTGTTTCCATACCGAGTACTTTGGAAGATATGACTTCTGCCAGATCTTTAACTCCGTTTTTAAGCCCTTCTGTAGTTTCAAGAGCTTCATTATGCAGGCGTGACTTAGCAGAAGTTATTTCTTCCTGAGATTTTTGTTTTGCTTTTGCCGCTGCGGCTTTGGAATTTGCGTTTGCTTCATTAATTTTATCGGCAACCAGTTTTTTTGAGTCGGCTGTTGATTTATTTAATCTGTCCTCTCTGTCTTTGAGAATAGCATCAGCCTTAGAGCTTGAGTTAAGCGCATCTGTTTTGGCGTCATCAATAAATTTCTGACGTTCAGCCATAACTTTTTCAAGCGGTTTATAAAATATTTTATTCATAATCAATGTAAATAAAATAAAACTTATTGCCGAAACTAAAAATGTAGCGTTAAATTCCATTATTTTTCTCCGATTATTTGCCTAACAGCATAAATGCGATAACGAATGCATACAATGCACAAGCTTCTGATAAAGCGGCACCGAGCAGGAAGAAACCGAATGCTTTCCCTGCAACTTCGGGTTGTCTTGAAACTGCATCCATTAAACCTTTTGTAGCAAAACCGATACCAAGTCCTGCACCGACTGCACCAAAACCGATTGCAATACCTGCACCTAAGTGTGCCATTTGTGAAACTGTAGCTGTGTCTACCATTTTTTCTCTCCTTTATTTAATACTTTTTATCAAAGTAACTAATGTTCTTCTTTTGTTGCCGAGCCTATATAAGCTATGGTCAGCATCATAAATACCGTTGCCTGAATAAATGCAACAAGTATTTCAAATAACATAATCGGAAGAGGCAGAAAATATGCCAGTCCTCCTAATGCTATTGAAACAAGAATTTCTCCCGCAAAAATATTTGCAAAAAGTCGGATTGCAAGGCTTAAAGGTCTTGTGAACATTTCAAGAATTTCAACAAGAGCCATGACAATTCCCGTAAAACTTAATTCATGCAAAAAGAATTTAGGTCCTTTAGCACGAATTCCCATAAATACATAATATATTAATACAATAACAGCCATTGCGGCAGGTAAAAACAAAACCAGCCATTGCGGCAGTTAAGTTAATATCATTAGTAGGAGAAGCAAGTTCACCCCCGTTTTTAAGGTGAATAATTCTTAAAGGAAGCTGCCCCATTAAATTTGCAGTTACAATAAATAAGAATAATGAAGCAACAAGCGGAACATGTTTTCTATTTTCACCTTCAACCATGGTATCAAGAGTTCCGTAAAAGAATTTCATAATACTTTCGGATATTGCCTGAAGTTTTCCGGGTTCAAGCGATAAATGTCTTGTTGCAAGCAGTGCAAAAATTATTACAACTGCCATTGCAAACCACATTGTAAAAATGGTATCAAGGTTTAATGATACAGCATGACCTGCAATATTTAAAGTGTAAATCCAATGTTCCATGTTTTAACTTCTCTCCCTTGTGAACTTATTTTAACTCCGTAAAAAAAAAATCGCAAATTTTTTTTGTTTGTTCTAATATAGTTGTATAAATTTATATGTTAAGGGAGAAAATGAATATTATATCACTTGGAGAGGTGAACTCTACCAATTTATATGCCAAACAGAATTTGGACAGTCTTGAGGATAAGACCGTGATTTCAGCTTCCGTACAAACCTCGGGAAGAGGCCGATTTAACAGAGCATGGATTGATCTGGGGCAGGGAAATCTTTTCATGACAATAGTTCTTAAGCCTTCCGATACTTTTAAAGATGTTTATGCTAATCTTACGCAGTATTTATCTGTTATTCTGTGCAAGGTGCTGAAAGAATACGGACTTGTGCCTTCTATTAAATGGCCTAATGATGTTCTTATCGGCGGGAAAAAAATCTCGGGCATTCTTTCCGAAACGGTCATGCAGGGACATTCTTTTAAAGGGCTTGTTCTGGGGATAGGAGTTAATCTTAACGCAAAGTCCGAAGACTTATCGCTTGTGAAAGATAAGGAAATTACTGCTTTAAATATAGAACTCGGACAAGATTATGCGGATAAAAACTTGTTTATGGAAAAACTTTTGAATAAATTTTTTGCTCACTATGATGAATTTTTAAATAATGGTTTTGCATATATAAAAGATGACTATATCAGTGTATGTAATTTTTTAGGAAAAGATATTTCAGTACAGGTGTTTAATGATAAAAAATCCGGTACTGCCGAACATATAAATAATAATGGAGAGCTTGTTTTAAAACAAGGTGACGGAGAGTTTGTATTAACAATGGGAGATATACTATGAGTGAAAATTTAATGATAGGCTTAACGCTTATGATTATTGGTATGGGATTTGTAATGCTGTTTTTATGCATTATGATTGCTGCCATGTTCGGAATGTCAGCTGTTGTTCGCTATTTGAACAAGATATTTCCGGAAAAAGCAGAAGTCGTTGAAAAGAAAAAATCTGCATCTAAATCGGCGGCTAAAGATGATGAAGCTGTTGCCGTTGCACTTGCAGCTATTATGTCTAAGAGATAGTAAGTTAAATTTATAATTTAGGAAGGATAAAGTTATGGCAAAAAAACTTATTAAAGTTATGGATACCTCATTCAGGGACGGTTTCCAATCAGTTTACGGGGCAAGAGTATTTGTTGATGATTTCTTACCTGCTTTGCAGGCTGCAGTTAATGCGGGAATTAGGCATTTTGAAGTTGCGGGCGGAGCAAGATTTCAATCACCTATTTTTTATTGTAATGAGAATGCTTTTGAAACAATGGACAAAATCAGAGAGGCTGTCGGACCTGATATTAATCTGCAAAGTTTGGCAAGAGGCGTTAACGTTGTAGGTTTAGATTCACAGCCTAGAGATATAATCAATTTACACGCAAAAATGTTTAAAAAACACGGTGTTACGACTGTCAGAAATTTTGATGCGTTAAATGATGTTAATAACCTTATTTATTCGGGGCAGTGCATTAAGGATAACGGTTTAAAACATGAAGTCACAATTACGATGATGGAACTGCCTATAGGTTGTACAGGTGCTCATGATGTTGAATTCTATGAAAGAGTTTTAAGAAATATTCTTGATGCGGGTATTCCGTTTGACAGCCTTGCTTTCAAAGACGCTTCGGGAACTTCGGCTCCAAGAAAAGTTTACGAAACTGTTAAACGCACCAGAGAAATTCTCGGTGCTGATGCTCATATCAGATTCCATTCGCATGAAACCGCAGGAACAGGCTTAGCTGCTTATCTTGCTGCTCTCGACGGAGGTGCCGACGGAATTGATTTATCTATGAAACCTGTTTCGGGCGGAACAGCTCAGCCTGATATCGTTTCTATGTGGCATGCTTTAAAAGGTACAGAATATGATTTAGGACTTGATGTTGAAAAAATTCTTGAAACAGAAGAAATTTTCAAAGAATGTATGAAAGATTATTTCTTACCGCCTGAAGCTTTATCGGTAAATCCTATGATTATACAATCACCGCTGCCGGGCGGAGCATTAACTGCAAACACTCAAATGCTGAGAGATAATAACTTAATGGATAAATATCCTGAAGTTGTTGCAGCTATGAAAGAAGTCGTTGAAAAAGGCGGTTTCGGAACTTCTGTTACTCCTGTTTCACAATTCTACTTCCAACAGGCATTTAATAATGTTATGTTCGGTCCATGGAAAAAAATTGCGGAAGGCTACGGCAAAATGGTTCTCGGATATTTCGGCAAAACTCCTTGTGATCCTGACGCAGATGTCATTAAAATCGCATCCGAGCAGTTGAACTTACAGCCGACAACCGAAAAAGTCGTTGATATTAACGACAGAGATCCGAATAAAGGTATTCCTGCCGCTAAGAAAAGACTTGAAGATGCAGGACTTCCGGTTAACGATGAAAATATCTTTATTTCTGCTGCCTGCAAAGAAAAGGGAATTTTATTCCTTGAAGGCAAAGGTACAATCGGTGTCAGAAAATGCGAACCGGGTGATAAAGAACCTAAAATAGATGAAGCAAATAATGCATACACTGTCACTGTTAACGGTAAGAAATATGCTGTTGCTCTTGAAGGCAGAAAAGCAACTGTTAACGGAAAACTTTATGACTTTGACGTAAAGGCGGGTATTGAAGCTAAAGCTGTTGCGGGTGATGCAACTCCTGTAAAAGCAGCACTTCCCGGAACAGTATTGAAAGTGCTTGTATCAGCAGGTGACGCCATTACAGAAGGCGATGTTATCGCAGTTGTCGAAGCAATGAAAATGGAAACAGAGATTAAATCTCCGATGTCAGGAACTGTTAAGGAAGTTGAAATTGAAGTCGGTGATAAAGTTAAAACAGGTGATATACTTGTTTCTATAGGTTAAATCAAAGAGGAAATTAAAAATGAATATAGCAGACAGTTTATATAAATTATGGCAATCAACGGGCATAGCAAATTTTATACAGCCTGTTGACCCTAATATCACTAACGGTTTTGAACAATTCCTTCATCAATATGGTTCGCCCATAATGATTTTGGTATGTTTATTCCTTTTGTGGTTAGGTATCAAAAAGCAATTTGAACCTTTACTTCTTGTTCCGATTGCATTCGGCGGTTTATTGTCAAATATTCCGGTTGCAGGAATTGCAGGTCCGCATGGATTTTTGGGAATTATTTATGAATTCGGTATTCATCAGGGGCTGTTCCCGTTAATAATCTTTATGGGCGTCGGTGCAATGACAGACTTCGGTCCTTTAATTGCAAACCCTAAAACGGCTCTTTTAGGCGGGGCAGCTCAATTCGGAATTTTTGGCGCGTTGCTTCTTGCACTGTGCGTATTTGGTTTTACATTGCCGCAGTCAGGGGCAATCGGGATTATAGGCGGTGCTGACGGTCCTACATCTATTTACGTAACATCAAAACTTGCTCCCGAATTACTCGGAGCAATCGCTGTTGCGGCTTATTCTTATATGGCGTTGGTTCCCGTTATTCAGCCGCCTATCATGAAGCTTTTGACAACAGAAGAAGAACGTAAAATTGAAATGACTCAGTTAAGAGAAGTTTCGAAGCGTGAAAAAATTGTATTTCCGCTTGTAGTACTGGGATTATGTATAATTCTTCTGCCTGATGCGTGCCCTCTAATAGGTGCTTTAACTTTCGGAAACCTATGCAAGGAATGCGGAGTTGTAGAAAGACTTTCTGATACTATGCAGAATGCTTTAATTAATATTGTTACAATATTTTTAGGGCTTTCTGTCGGTTCCAAATTGTCTTCAGACCAGTTCTTAACATTACAAACCTTATTTATTTTAATTCTTGGTATTCTTGCATTTTCGTTTGCAACTGCAGGCGGTGTAATCTTTGCCAAGGTTATGAACTTGTTCTCCAAAAATAAAGTTAATCCGCTTATCGGTTCTGCAGGTGTTTCAGCTGTACCTATGGCAGCGCGTGTATCTAATAAAGTAGGTTTGGAAGCTAATCCGCAAAACTACCTGCTTATGCACGCAATGGGACCAAATGTAGCAGGAGTTATCGGTTCTGCGGTTGCTGCAGGTATCCTGCTTGCACTTTGTAACTAAAATTGTTATAATAAAAGAACCGGTTAGCAAATTACCGGTTCTTTTTATATACAGAGAAAGGGGTATGTTTAATGGATAAAGTTGCTTTGTTGGGTTCGGCAGACGGAAGGATAGTTGAGGCTCTCGTTAAATATTTTGAAGGCAAAGACGTTACTTTTGTTTGTTTGTCTGATATTGAACACTCCGATTTCTTGAAAAAGGCAGACGTATTGGGGATTGAGTTTAAATATCTTCCACATGAGAAAAACTTTGAATACTTCTCCTCCCATGATTTTTCACTTGTTGCTCTTTGCGATTACAGACAGCATGTGCAGGATGATGTGTTAAAAACGGGAAAATTTATAAGTATACATGCTTCTTTACTTCCGTCTTTTAAAGGACCTGATGCAATGCACAGGGCATACAGCTCAGGTGTAAAAGTATCGGGTGTGACCGTACATTGGGTTACCGAAGATGTTGACTGCGGAAAAATCATTGCACAATATCCTGTTTTAATCGGTAATCTTACTCATTTTGATGAGTATGAAGCAGAAATCTATGCCGTTGAAAATATGCTCTATCCCGTTGTAATCGACAAGTTGTTAAAAGATGAAGTTTTTGATTTTTCTGACTTAATGAATTCGGGCGGCTGCGGAAATTCTTGCGGAGGTTGCGGCGGCTGTGCTAAATAAGTATGGATTGTTTTGTATTCTTGATGTATAATTATTTGCAGAAAAAGGGGTTTTAACATGTCAATAGATGATGCATTAGTAATGATTTTAGCAGGCGGTGAGGGGAAAAGATTATATCCGTTAACAAAGGATAGGGCGAAACCGGCTGTACCTTTTGGCGGACGATACAGAATTATTGATTTTGTTCTGAATAATTTTATTAATTCAGGATTTTTCAAAATCAAAGTTTTAACACAGTATAAGTCTGATTCTTTAAATAAGCATATCACCCGAGGCTGGGCTTTATCACCGTTTTTAAATCAGTATGTGGATTTAGCTCCCGCACAGATGAGAACTGGCTCTGACTGGTATAGAGGAACTGCCGACGCTATTTATCAGAATGTATTTCATATTACTGATGAAGATCCTGATTATGTATGTATATTCGGCGGTGATCATATTTATAAAATGGATGTTTCTCAAATGTTGGACTTCCATAAGGAGAAAGATGCTGATTTATCTATTTCGGCTATTCCTATACCGATTTCGGAAGCTCATGAATTTGGGATTATTGAAGTTGATGATGATTGGAAATTAATAAACTTTGTTGAAAAACCTCAGTATACACCGAAGTCAATTCCGGGAAATCCTGATATGTGTCTTGCATCAATGGGAAATTACATTTTTAATAAAGGAATTTTGCTGGACGCTCTTAACAGGGACGAAGAAATACAAGAATCCAGCCATGATTTTGGTAAAAATGTTATTCCTATGCTTTTAAAAGACAATAAAAAGATTTATATATATAATTTTAATAACAATTCATTCCCCGGTATGAGTGATACCGAACGCGGTTACTGGCGGGATGTCGGCAGCATTGATGCTTACTGGCAGGCTAATATGGATTTACTTGCCTATGATCCTGAACTTAATTTGTATTCTCAGGATTGGCCCTTAAGAACTTTCAACTATAACTACCCTCCTGCTAAATTCATATGGGAAGAAGGAGAGCGCGTCGGAATGGCTACTAACTCCATGGTTTCCGAAGGCTGTATTGTTTCCGGTGCGGGATTGTCGAGATGCGTTCTATCGCCAAAAGTTAAAGTTAACAGTTATTCCCAAATTTCCGAAAGTATATTAATGGAAAATGTGGAAATCGGACGTCATTCAAAGATTAAAAGAGCCATAATTGATAAAAATGTGGTAGTTCCTCCGCATTCAAGAATAGGATTTAACAGAGAAGAAGATATTAAACGCGGCTTCCATGTTTCTCCTAACGGGGTAACTGTTGTTCCCAAAGGTGCAAAACTTTAATTTTGAATTATATTCTTTACAAAACATGCTGTCTGTTATATACTGAACAGGCTTGATGAAGATTGTAAATATTTATTAAAATTCCCTGTTATTACGGCAATTTTCAGGCTTTACGATCTTTATTGCCATGGGTATTGTGTTATGACAGCTGTAAAGTTAAATATCGTTAAAAATATGTATAATCATTTGCCTTCAATGCAAGTAAGCAAAGAGAAGGTAATTGACAGAGTTGCATATATCGGTAAAAAATGGTCTTCTCCTCATCAGAGAGCTATTTTGGGGGTAACTGCTCTTGTAATGCAGCCGTATATCGACTGGAAAAATAAAAGTGTTGATGAAAAAACAAGAAAAGTTGCAGTAGCAAGAACCGTTGCTAAGATTATTGCCGGAACTTTAACAGGGGTTGCGTTAAGAGCAGGTTTCATAAAAGGTATTGCGGCAATGTCTAAAACTGCAGCAGAAATTCCCGCTAACGCAAAACCTTTTACTAAAAAATTAAAACAGTGCCTTACTCCGAAAAATTTAGATCCGTCTAATAAAGATGCTCTTGCACAGTATCGTAATGCTATGGGGACGATACTTTCTCTCGGAGCGATGATTTTTACAAATTTCCTTATTGATGCGCCGCTTACCAAGTTTTTAACAAACCGGTTTATAAAAATTCAAGAGAAAGGAGAGAATAAATAATGTTTTCTCCTTCAAAAATGTGGAACGGTTTTAAATCTTATATATATAAAAATTACGGTGAAAATCCGGGATCTATGCTTGTCCATACAGGAGTTCTCGGATGGATTTTATCATCAATGGCTCAGGTCTATGCCGTAGTATTTAATAATAAAATATCTAAAGAGCAGAAAGTATTTCTTATTCCTCAGGAAATAGCAGATGCAGCAGTTAATATTCTCTCTTTTTACACTCTTACCAGCGGTGTAAAATATATAGGTTCAAAGCTGACAAAAACAGCAAAGTTAAGAACATCCGATATTACTGATTTGCTGAAAAAGGGCGGTCATATTCTTGAAAAAGGGCAAAAGCGTGTTGAAAATAAAGTTTATGCCGGTGACTGGAACTTTGATATAACAAAACTTGATAATTATAACTCGGAAATTGCCGATAAATTTAAACCATTCAGGAATGGTGCTGAAGTAATTACAGGGCTTATCGGATCTGTTATTTCCAGTAACCTTGTTACTCCAATAGCCAGAAATAAATATGCTGCGATTAAACAAAAACAGGCATTATCAAATATGAACAAACCGTCTGAAAAAGACAACACCAGCTCTGTCAATTACGACAGGAGAATTTCTATGGAAAGATATCAAAATTTAGCTGCTTCAAAGTATTCTTCCGGCTCTTTAAAAATATAAAAACCTTATCAGACCTGCAACTATGCAGGTAATCATTATAAAAAATGCGGCTGTAAGTTTTAAAAACGGATCAAGTTTTTTTTCGTCTGTATTTTCATGTTGCAGCTGACATATAATATTTCTTGAGTAATCATTTTTGAAATCACTTTTTGTTTTTTCAAAAGAAGAGTGGAGAAGTTTTTTAAATGTATAAATATTTTCCAAATCTTGCCTTGCCAGAGGATTTGAGATTGCGATTTTTTTTATTTTTATACTTTCAAAATTATTTAATTCATTATCTATATATGCAGAAAGATTTGCTTTAAAATCTTCGTACTGTTTTGTAGCATACGGATTTTCAAGTTCTTCATTTTGTATCTCCATAAATTTATTCAGCATATTTTTCATTTGGAGATATTTTTCCATGCAGGCAGGGCAGTTTTCAAGATGCTGTCTGACGTATTCCGATAATTTACTGCTTAATTTATCTTCTACATAAAAACTTAATAAGGCACTTACCTGATCACAGGTTAACTGGTTTTGCATTAATCATTCTCCTTTTTAGATGTATGCTTTCAAATCTTCTTGAAGTTTTCCTCTAGCCCGCGCTATTCTGGATTTAACCGTACCGATGCTCGAGTGTGTGGCTTTCGCAATTTCTTCATAGCTTAACCCTTGAAGTTCCCGCAGAATTATTGCTATCCTGAATTGTTCAGGAAGCCCCAATATTGCATTTTTTATTATTTTTTCAAGCTCTGATGAAATACATTTTTCATGCGGTTTACATTTTTTGTCGAGAAGCTGAAATTTTATAGGTGAACTTTCTTCCGTATCGTCGTCAAGCGAAACGGTTTCCGCTTTTCTCTGATTTTTTCTGAGTTCATCGTAGAATAAGTTCGTTACTATCTGATTTAACCAGCTTTTAAAAAGTTTTGGATTTTTCAGATTATGTATATTTTTGGCAACACGGAGCAAAGCTTCCTGGGTAAGATCGGAAACATTCTCTTTTGTTGAACTAAGGTATGAGAATGCTGCAAATACATTTTTCTGCTCACGTTTAATAAGCTCTTCAAGAGCTTTAAAGTCGTTTTGCTGTGAAAGTACAACAAGTTCTTCCAAGGGCATTTTTTTGTATTGCAATTTATTGCCTGACATAAACTTCTCCTTACATCTATAGTAAGGAATTTTTGACAGGAAATGCTCATTCCTTGTTACATAACCAACAGATTATATTTTTTTATTGATGATTATAATCAGTCAGCGCAAATATATCCTTTTAGTGCCGTATAAGCCGCTACGTACGGGGATGCAAGATAAATAGAACCCTCTACGTTACCCATTCTTCCCTGAAAATTTCTGTTTTGCGTTGCAAGGCAGACTTCTCCGTCGGCAAGAGTTCCAGCATGAACACCCACACAAGGACCGCATCCGGGAGGCAGAATTGTAGCATTTGCTTCTACAAACGTATTTATTAGACCTTCCTCAAGGGCTTTTAAATATACATCTTTTGATGCGGGACAAATTAACATTCTGACATCTGGATGAACTGTTTTACCCTTTAATATTTTTGCAACCGTTCTTAGATCTTCTATTCTTCCGTTAGTGCAGGTGCCTACAAATACCTGATCTACTTTTACATCTTTTAAATCTTCAACATGTTTTGTATTATCGACTGTATGGGGGCAGGAAACAGTGTGTCTTATTTCTTCTGCATTAATTTTTATTACCCGTTCATAAATCGCATCTTCATCGGGTTTTAAACATCTGTATTTATCTTCACGTCCGCGAGATTTTAAAAATTCTTTTGTTTTTTCATCTGCAACAAACAAACCTGCTTTGGCACCTGCTTCAACAGCCATATTTGCAAGAGTAAATCTTTCTGACATTGACATATTTTCAATTGTATCCCCGCAAAATTCTAAAGCTTTGTACGTTGCACCGTCAGCACCTATCAAACCTATAAGATGAAGCATTAAGTCTTTTGAACAAATTCCTTCTTTAAATTTTCCGTTTACTTCAATTTTAAATGTTGCCGGAACTTTTAACCATGTTTTTCCTAATGCCATTGCAACAGCAATATCAGTTGACCCCATACCTGTTGCGAAAGCTCCTAAGGCTCCTGATGTGCAGGTATGTGAATCTGCTCCTACAAGAATTTCGCACGGGTTAACAAATGTTTCTACCAATCTCTGGTGACATACCCCTGCACCTACATCAGAAAGCACTGCACCGTATTCCTTTGAAAAATCTCTTAGAACCGTATGAGTATTTGATAATTCTTTTCTGGGACTTGGTGATGCATGGTCTATAAAAAGAATAGTTCTTTCAGGATTATTTAGTTTTTCTTTCCCGAGTTTTTTAAATTCCTGAACAGTTAAAGGACCTGTACCGTCTTGAACTGCACACACATCGACTTTTGCAATAACAAGTTCTCCTGCTCTTACCTGTTTCCCTGCATGTTCCGAAATAATTTTTTCTGCTAAAGTTTGTCCCATAACCACACTCCTTTTTCTCTATATTAGCATAAAAAAAA
>FR900451.1 GCA_000438175.1 Fusobacterium sp. CAG:439
TTAGGCTGCCCCCCCCCCGCAAAACATGCGATTAATAATCTTCTTCATATAACTAGCTCCTTTATATAACTAACATATTTATTATAAAAGATTTCTCTTAAAATTTCAAGTAATACAAATATTGAATGATTGCACATATTGAGTTTTTAAGTATAATTAAGCTGTTAAATAAGGAGAAAACAATGTTAGAGTATTTTTTAGGTTCATATATAGTTACTATAGCGGGACTTATAGGTGCATATTTCTGGGGAGAGCATGTTCATAACGGAACAGGGCTTACCTGCGTTTTTATTGCAATAGTTCTCGGCATATTAGAGGTAAGTCTGTCATTTGATAATGCCGTTGTTAACGCAATGAAACTTGAAAAGATGAGCCATAAATGGCGCCACAGATTTTTGACGTGGGGAATTATTATAGCTGTTTTCGGTATGCGTTTTCTATTCCCGATTTTGGTTGTTTCAATTTTTGCAAAATTAAAAATGATTGAAGTCGCAAACATTGCTCTGACAAATGCCGATAAATACGCATATTATCTTCATCAGACACACGCTCCGATTGTAACTTTCGGCGGAATGTTTTTGATTATGCTTTTCTTAAACTACTTTTTCGATCACAAAAAAGAGGTTCACTGGATAAGACCTGTTGAATACTGGTTATCGCATTTTGATCATATAAAAGGAATTGAAATTATTATTTCACTTTTAATGCTTCTTGCCACACAAAACTTTGTTCCCGCCGAGCAAAAACTTCATGTTATGATTGCGGGAATTTCTGGTATAATTACATATCTTGCAATTGACGGATTTACTCATTACCTTGAAAAACATGAAGAAATGCGGCTTGCAAGCTGTGCGGCAAAAAATGCAGGCTGCACAGGGTTGATAAGCTTTCTTTATTTGGAATTAATAGATGCATCATTCTCTTTAGACGGAGTACTCGGCGCATTTGCGTTAAGCAAGGACATTATAATTATTTCAATAGGACTTGCCATCGGTGCAATGTTTGTACGTTCTTTAACAATTATGCTCGTTGAAAAAAAGACTTTAAAACAATTTTTATATCTTGAACATGGTGCTCACTGGGCAATCGGAGCTTTAGCCTGTTTAATGCTTGTTTCCACGGTAAAAGAAATTCCCGAAGCAGTAACAGGCGGAATAGGTTTAGGATTTATTGTTCTTGCTTTTATTTCTTCCGTTATGCATAACAAAAAAATGGAAAGACTTTTAGCTGAAAAGGAAAACAAAAATGCTTAAGCTTCCGCTTGTTACATTTGTTGTAACCTCTTATAATTACGAAAAATATATTTTAAAAACGCTCGAGAGTATTAAGGCTCAAACATACAAAAATTTTGAGATTATAGTTGTCGATGACTGCTCAAGCGACAATTCATGCGAAATAATCGAAGATTTTATTTCTGATAATCAGGATTTGAAAATTACTCTTATTAAAAATGAAACAAATCAGGGACAGCTTGCCTCAATGATTAGAGGGCTTGAAAATGCGAAGGGACAATTTATAAGTTTCATTGACAGTGATGATATTTTACTCCCCGAATACGCTCAAAGTCATATAAGGGTTCATATGGAAACATCTGCGGCCTTTACGTCATGCCAAATTGTTGAAATAGGCGAAAATGATGAAGTTCATACATTGAATTCAAATGCCTGCCCCCATTGTGATAATCTCGACAGCTTATTTGCTTCTGAAAAAATTAATTTTAAATTATTAAAGCATAAGCGTTTCGGCGGCTGGTACTGGTCTCCAAACAGTTCTGCAATGTTTAGAAAAGCATCAATTGAACTTATTTGTAATTACAAAAATACGCATAAGTGGAAAATTTGTCCCGACAAGTTTTTGTTTAATTTTGCAAATTTAATCGGCGGTTCTGCAATAATCTTTAAACCTCTAATCGGTTACAGACGCCACAAAAATAACGCGGGAAACTGCTCTCTTGTAACGGGGGATAAAAGACTGCACAGCGATTATATTACAAAGGTTAATATACAAAACAATTTGAAAATACGCCCTGAAACAATCAAATTTTTGTGGGAAGAAAGAAACAAAATCGGAATAAGAAATACCGTTAAGTTAATCTCAACGGTACTTCTTTCATATATATTTTAGAAATTAGTCAATCTTCCAACTGTGGAGATATTCTTCCTGCTCGGGGGTTAATGTATCTATTTCAATTCCCATTGATTTTAGTTTCAATTCCGCAATTTTAACATCAACTTCATGCGGAAGCGTATATAGTTTATTTTCAAGTCTGCCTTTGTTTTTAACAAGAAATTCAATACCTAAAGCCTGATTAGCAAAACTCATATCCATAACGCTTGCGGGGTGTCCCTCGGCGTTTACGAGGTTTACCAGTCTGCCCTGAGCAAACACGTATACAGATTTTCCGTTATCAAGCTTGTATTCTTCAAGGTTCGGTCTGATTTCACGGATTTCAACGGCATGCTTTTTCAGCCCTGCAACATTAACTTCCCAGTCAAAGTGACCTGAATTTGCAAGGAATGCACCGTCTTTCATTTCAAGAATATGATGAACATCCACAACATGTTTATCGCCCGTAACAGTTAAGAATACATCTCCTTCTTTTGCAGCTTCGGCAATCGGCATAACTCTGTATCCTTCCATAGCCGCTTCAAGAGCTTTCAAAGGATCAACTTCACAAACAATAACGTTTGCTCCGAGAGCTTTTGCGCGAAGCGCACAGCCTCTGCCGCACCAGCCGTAACCCGATACGACAACTGTTTTACCGGCAATAAGAATATTTGCACCTCTTATAATTCCGTCCATCGAGCTTTGTCCGGTACCATAACGGTTATCATAAAGGTGTTTAGTCAAACTTGTATTAACCCCTACGGCAGGGAATTTTAATTCACCCTGAGCTTCAAGAGCCTGAAGTCTTATAATACCGGTTGTAGTTTCTTCTGTTGAACCGATAATTTTTGAAGCAAGCTCTGGACGTTCCGCATGTATTGTTGAAACGATATCGCATCCGTCATCAATAATAATATCGGGATTATGATTTAAAGCTTCTTTAATATGTGCTTTATATTGTTCTACACTTTCTCCTGCAACGGCAAATGTAGGAATTCCGTAGTGTTTTACAAGAGCAGCCGCAACATCATCCTGGGTTGAAAGAGGATTTGATGCAACAAGAATTGCATCTGCACCGCCTGATTTCATTACAACACATAATGCCGCTGTTTCTTTTGTTACGTGAACACAGGCAGAAAGTTTCAAACCTTTAAACGGCTGTTCCTTTATAAATCTTTCCTGAATTTGTTTCAAAACAGGCATATCTTTAAACGCCCATTCAATTTGATTTTTCCCCTGATCTGCCAGATTTATATCTTTAATATCACATTTCATATCCATAATCTGCATTTAATTTTCTCCTTTTCAAGCTGAATTATAACAAGAAATATATTTTAAATCTTTTATTGTAAAAATTTCTTAATAATATAATATATTATGTCAAAAATTTTTCTTTACTTGAGTTATAACTTTAGTAGTAAGGAGTTTTCGCGTGAAAGTCAGTTTAAATTTAAATCAACCGAATGTAAAAAATAACATTAAGTTTGAAGGCTACAAGCCGGTAAAATCGCAATACGGAGACAAAGAATACGAGTTTAACTATGTTTTTGACGACAGTAAATATGACTGTTTTCTTGAACTATATTCCGTTGAACAGGATGATAACAAAAACTATTACACAACAGGCATTCTTGAAAAAATTGACACAATGAATGATGATTCTGAAAATAAAGAACGCGGTATTAAACTTGAAAGCGGAAAAGCAACAAAAGTAGATTTATCCGGAGATTTCGATATTGCACCGGACGAGCCGTTTGCATATCATTACAAACTTTATCCGAAAAACAATCACAGCGCACCTCCTATTTACGTACTTGACCCTGGAAATGTGATTAACGAATCAATAACAACTCATAATGCTTATGATGTTTACAATATTATAACTGACAGACAGCCAACCGTTTCTAAAGGCGGAGCTATGAAATTAATCATACCTGACTGCCATAACGTTATATGGAAATATGATGATAATAACAAAGTTGTAATGAAAGACCCCGATGAAATAGTTAAGCTGATGAGTTCATCAAAGAACTTTGCCAATAAAATCGGCGGCTCTCTTGCCGGTATTGAAAAGTCACTGGATAACGGAGAACTGGATAATTTTACAAGAATTATTACACTTCCGTTATTTACGGATGACAGCTTAACAGCCCATGCTTATTGGAATAAAAACTGCTTCCAGATGGCGCACAGTTTAGGTAATATTAACAATTATGCAGCCATCCAGAGAAAAATGTTTGCCAAAGGTATGAATATGGTTTCTGATGGAGCATATGTTAACGAAGGTCTGGAAGGTACGCACTTCCAACATATATTGAAATGGGGAGAACAATCTCCTTACTTCAACTGGTTTAGAATTACAGGTCTGAAAGACAGCCCTCTTAGTCTCGGCGTATTCGGCAAAGATACGGAACATGTTACTCACAGACTTGTTAACTCTCCTTATAAGTTTATCCAAAATGAAGACGGGACTGTCAGCATTAAACCAAACAGAGGAGAATATGACTCCAATAAACCTACTTATATTCAGATTTATGATAACAGACTGGTTTATGCCGATAAATTGAGCAGCAGAGATTTGATTAAAGCTTATGAAAAATTCGACAAAAACTACCTTGATATAAATAACCACAATGATACTGTTGCACCTTACAGTTTCAGAATTAACCCCGAAACATATAAAAAGAATGTTGAAACGCTTAACGAATATAATAAGAGCGTGCCGGAGTATAAACGTATTAAACTTAAAAGCGGTATCGGAACAAAATCAGTAACTCAATTTGAATACTTCGGGCTGGATGGAAAACATGAAAGCGGTTTTTATACATGGGATGCAAATCCTGATATTGCAAAGTTAAATTATGTTTTCTCACATACAGATACGCAGGCGTTAAAAAGTATTACAGATCCGAGAGAAAGAGCATCAAAAACAGCTTTAATGCAGCGTAAAAATATGGAAGTTCAGGATTATGCCGTTTCATCAGCACAGTACTGGACAAAGAAAACAAACCAGATATTAAATCTAAATGCAGCACAACATTTGAGAAACATCAACAGCTTAGATGCCGAGGGAATTTATAAACGAATTAAAGAACAGTCTAACGGCAAAGTATTCCCGAAAGACTTAGATGTTACCCAAAATATCGTGGAAAACGTATTAGATGACTCATATGAATTATTCGGAGCACAATCGGTTGAATCATACAATGACCATATTGTTATGGGATTAATGGATGTACCTCTTGATTCTATTGAAGTGGGTGATGATATTATTTCCGCACTCGGTTCTCCTTATATTTCCAAAAGAGCTACCAAAGACGACCAAATCGGGGTTTCGAGATACGAAATGTATCAACACGGAAACATGCATTTAAGAAATGAATATAAAGATGCTTACGAATTAACTGATAAAATGTATACAAAAGAAATGTATTCATTTGCAAAAGAAATCCTGCAAGCCGTTGAATCAAAACTCCCTGCCAATACCAAACTTCATGACCAGTACGGAAATGCTACGCCTTACGGGAAATATGTTATACCACTGTTAACTTCAGAAATTGCGAGATTTGCAGTTATTAAAGCCGTGGATCCGAAAGCAACATTCAGCTATGATAAAGAAACAGGCGAACTGGCTTATGATTATAATTCATTGAAACGCACATCTTTATTGGGTATGGGAATTATTGCAGACTGCCCTGAAGATGAAGCTGTTTCTCTTATAAATCATTTAAGACATGGTATTAAACATATACATCCTTCGGATAAAGAAAAACTTGCAAGCGCTTTATTAAGATCTATAAAAGGAACAAATTTGGAAAGCTTTAAACTTGCAGAAATGATTGTTGACAGAACTCAAGCAGGTCTGGATTGGAGAATTGACGCAACTAAAGATATAGGCGATATTGAATCTCTGAGAAATAAAAAGACTGATTTTGAATATACATGGAATAAAGTTATAGAATTTTGGTCAAAATTTACTGATGCTGTAAAAGAATCACACCCTGATGCATATATTGCAGCAGAAGTAACTGATTTGGGTGATATTTATACTGACGGATACGGTAAAAAATCGGGCGACAGATTTGCAGACAAAACCGAAGCTATGAGAAAGCTGCTTAATGAAGCAGGATTTACAACTACTGCAAATTATGATTACTTCTCATCAGATTTAACTAAAATTTTCGGAAAATTATTTGATTTTGACGGGAAATACAGTCCTGAAAAAGGATATGACCAGGGAAAAACAATTCTTGATAAATTAGCCGGCGGTGATAACTTCTTAAATTCAGGTTCTCTCGAATCATTAATTTATTCTTATACTTTTGCCGGCAACCATGATAAATGCCGTGCGTTAGATGGTTTTTCAATGGATATGGATTTGGTTTACACTGATTTAACCGAAAAGGGAAATCCATACCGTGAAAGGGCATACAGAATTCTCAACGGAATTAAATACGGTGAAAATGTAAATTATGATTCAATTGATAATTATAACTACAATAAAGTAAGTAATCTTGCGATTGCCAAATCCGAAGCAATTGCAAGCGGTATGGGAAAAGCCAAAGAAGAAATCGGGCTGAGCGAAAACAGAAAAAAATATGTTTATGACAAAATGGTTGAAGCGTTAAAAAACCTTTCTAACGGAAAATATAAAGATAAGCTTATTGAAGCTGACGGCTTCGGTACTAAGGACTACAATATTGCATTAGATATTGTTTTTGATGAAATGAGCTATCTCGAACCTGAACCGGGTAAACGCTTAAACGATGATGAAAGAAAAAAACTTAAAGATAAAACTCTTGAAAGAATAATAGACCCTGCAATGTCAAAACTTCTGGGACAGACAAAATTCCTTGTTGCATTATTAGGAAACCCGACATTATTTGCAGGTGATGAATACGGTGCAACTGGTTACGAAACAAAAACTAAAAATATTTATCTGCAGAACCGCAACGTAATCCATGAAGAATGGGCAGATCCGAACAGCCCCGAGTTCAAACCTTTCGTAAAAAGACATAAAGAAGATATGATGAAGGCATTAGCCTTACGTTCAAAAACTGAACTTCAACCTTTAAACGATGGTACGCCTTTTGCGCTTAAAGAACAAAACGCTCATTTTAAATATGATGTTTACAAAGACGATACTAACAAAATACCTGAAAACTTTGACCACACAGAAGAAGGTGATACTCAAGTTTCTGCGCTTCTAAGGCAAAGTCCTAACGGTGCAATGACTGTATCTGTATTTAATACTGCAGGCTTAAATCATACTTTTGATAAATACTATGATGCAGCCGAATTAACACTGGAATGCATCGACCTTAATGACGACCGCGGCGGAAAAGTCGGCTTGAGAGGCGGTTTAAGATCAGGTATGCAATTCAGAAATGCTGATCAAAATGATAAAACAATATATAGTGTAAATGAACAAAATCAGATAACAGGTCCTAATAATGCTCCTATTAAGTTTAAAGATGCAACTTTAATTCTTTACCATCAACCTAGCTTCACCGGGAAAAGGGTTATGTATAACCCTCAATATAACATAGTTTCAAACCCTTATTCACAGGTGAATAAAGAAAAACATAATGCAGGCAGCAAGCTTGCCTTACTGAGCAAATAAACTTAAAAGCCCGTTTTATAAAACGGGCTTTTGTATTAACCGAAAAATTTTCTCACTTTCTTCACTGTATCAAAAGAATACGGCGGATACATAATATTCATATCAATTTCAGGATTGCGGACAAGAATACTTTTTAAGTGAGTAAACGCATCAAATGTATATTTACCGTGATATCTCCCCACACCGGAATAACCTATTCCGCCAAACGGCATTTCTACATTTGTTGTATGCTGAATTGTATCATTAACGGCACCGCCGCCGAATGAAAGACTTTTTATTACTTTCCAATAAAATTCTTTATCCTTGGAAAATACATACAGCGCTAAAGGTTTCGGTTTATTACGCAGAGTATCTATAACACTGTCAATATTTATATATGTCATTATAGGAAGGACAGGTCCGAAAATTTCCTCCTGCATCGACGGACAATCATAAGTATCAACGGATAAAAGAGTTGGTTCTATATATAACCCGCATTCATCTGTTTCACCGCCGTATATAATATTTTGAGCTTCTTGAGCTATTAACTCCTCCAAACGCCTGAAAGCATCTGTGTCAATTATTCTTCCATAATCTTTGCTTTCTTGTGCAAAAACGCCATAGAAGCTCTTTATCGAGCTTATTAAATTGTTAACAAGCTCTTGTTTTACATCTTCATGCACCAGAACAAAGTCCGGTGCTATACAGGTTTGACCTGAATTCAAAAATTTTCCCCAGGCAATTTTTCTGGCAGCCTGTTCTAAGTTTGCATTTTTATCTACGATTACCGGGCTTTTACCGCCAAGCTCCAGTGTATACGGTATAAGTTTTTTGGCAGCGGCTTCCGCAACCAGTTTTCCTGTTTGTGTGCTTCCGGTAAAAAACATATAATCAAAATCGCCTGATAAAAGTTCTGATGATGACATTTCCGTAGGCAAAATACATTTTACATAATTGTCGCTAAATGTCTGGGCTATTATTCTGCAAATAACTTCAGTACATCTGGGCGTCCTTTTCGAAGGTTTTACAACTGCACAGTTGCCCGCCGCAACAGCACCGATTAACGGAACAAAAGCAAGCTGAAAGGGGTAGTTGAAAGGAACAATTATTAAAGCTACCCCGTAAGGTTCTTTTACAACATAAGCATTTGACGGTTTTAAATAAACTGGAGTTGAAACTCTTTCTGTTTTAGCCCATTTCTTCAAATACTTAATTGTATAATCAAGTTCTTTAAGAACAAAACCGATTTCGGTCGTATAAATTTCAAAATCAGATTTTCGTAAATCATCACGCAAAGCCTGAACAATTTCAGGTTCGTAATGCTTTATTGAATCCTTGAGATTTTTCAGCTGTTTTATTCTGAAACTTACATCTTTAGTTCTGTTAGTATTAAAAAATTCTTTTAAATTTGCTGCAATATCATCAATCATCATACGATTATTAAAAGCCGAAATTTAAAAAGTATAAATTAGTAAGTCAGGCTAATTACACTGAAAATCTGAAGTGTACCAGATCACCGTCCTGTACTATATAATCTTTTCCTTCAAGGCGTGTAACACCTTTTTCTTTACAAGCAGCATATGAACCGTTTTTCACAAATTCATCATAAGGAGTGATTTCAGCTCTGATAAAACCTTTTTCAAAGTCGGTATGGATTACGCCTGCGGCTTGAGGAGCTTTTGCTCCGGCAGGAATTGTCCATGCGTGAACTTCTTTTTCTCCTGCAGTAATAAAAGTTCTTAAGTTAAGAAGTTTATAAACGGATTTAATCATTCTGTTTATTCCGCTGTCCTCAATACCGAGTTCATTTAAATATTCTTTAGCTTCTTCTTCACCCAGTTCAGCAAGTTCTTCTTCTATTTTGGCAGAAATAAGCACAACTTCCGCATTATGTTTAGAGGCGTATTCTTTAACCTGCTCAGTGTAAGCATTTCCGTCTTTCAAATCAAATTCGGATACATTTGCGGCATAAATAACAGGTTTTGTAGACATCAGGTTAAGCTGTTTAACAACAGGAATTTCATCTTCGTTAAAGTTATCTTTTACATTAATAAATGTTGCATCCTCTAATAGTTTTTGCATTTTTTCAAGAACCGAAAGCAATAAAACTGCATTTTTATCACCTGATTTTGCGGTTTTTGAAACTTTGGCAATTTGTTTTTCCACTGAAGCCATATCTGCCAGTGCAAGTTCGGTATTAATAACTTCAATATCATCCAGAGGATTAACTTTTCCTGCGACGTGAATTGTATTCGGGTCATCAAAGCATCTTACAACCTGAATAATTGCATCAACTTCTCTTATATTATGCAAAAATTGGTTTCCCAATCCTTCGCCTTTGCTTGCACCTTTTACAAGCCCTGCAATATCAACAAATTCTATTGCTGTCGGGATAATATCAGAACATTTACAAAGTTTCTGTAATACTTCCAATCTTTCATCAGGCACATTAACAACACCCACATTCGGCTCTATTGTACAAAACGGATAATTCGCACTCTGTGCATTTTTTGCACTTGTTAAAGCGTTAAATAAAGTTGATTTTCCAACGTTCGGCAAGCCGACAATTCCGGTTCTTAACATTATAAAATATTCCTTTTCTTAAATTTCCACTATTATTATTGTACTTCAAACAAATACAAAAAAGGCGGGAAGATTTTCCCGCCTTATCAAAAATATACAATAATAACTAATAAGTCATTTCCCAATTATCATTTAATATTTTACCGAAACAACCGTACCAGTCCGCAGCAGTACCTATGCATGTGCTTTCAAAGTTGTTTTCTCTGTCATCTTTACTTACGGGGGCGGAAGCACCATAGTCATCAATTATGCCATTCTCATAAACATAAACTGCAAAAACATCTCTGCCTACTATATTAGGACCATTTTGACCGTTTATATCGACATCAAGACTAAAAAGAATGTTGGCAGGTGCGGCAGATTTGTAGGAATAACCTAATGAAGCACCGCTTGCAAGTGTTACATATCTGTTTAAATTAGTAGAAACTGCTGTCCCGCTAATTTTTTTGTATTCGTTTGCCATGCAAGGGGTTCTATCTGCTCCGCAATCATTAACCACTTTAAAATAGCTTTTTATAAATTCACCTATATCATCATTTGAAACCAGTCCTGCTTCTTTCAGATTAATGGCATTTTTATCGGTTTGATATTGCAGTAAAGCTTGTGACATCTCATTATAGAACTTATGAAGCTGCACAACATAAGTTTTACGCTGATGATTTTGCATTAAAGTCGGTACAGTCATTGCGGATACCACACCGATGATGCCTAAAGTTACTAAAACTTCAGCAAGGGTGAATGCTAATTTAGGAGCTGAAGAATTGCCCCCCCCCCGACTGATCCGCAGGCAGACACTTCAACACAAGCTTTATGAAACTTATTAAATTTATGTGCCTGTTTTGCGTTTAATCTTTTCATAATTGCTCCTTTCATAAATAAAAAAATAACCTATAAATATTATAGGTTATTTTCACTAATTTTTCAATACCCGGTACAGTTACGCAATACCTTCATCAGAAGGCCCGATTACCTGTATACCGAATTTTGTTCTAAACAGGTGTTTTACGGTATCACCCTGAATTTCATACATCATCTTATTGAACAGGTCATAAGCTTCGCGCTTGTATTCGATAAGGGGATCTTTCTGCCCGTATGCACGAAGTCCTATACCTTCTCTCAACATATCAATATTATGAAGGTGATCAATCCATTTATTATCTACTACACGAAGCAATATATCTTTTTCTAAATTTCTGATTACATTATTTTCACTGAATGCTTCCTGCGGGATTGCGTCAGGGTCGTATTGTGAGATTACCTGATTATAAAAATTTATAACTTCTTCTTCGTGCTGTCTGTATGAATTAATGGCAAGCGTTTTTAATTTATCATATATAGGCTCAAACCTGAGATTTTGAACATCTGAAACTTGAACTCCTGACAATTGCGGAATAATTGAGTGAAGTTCTTTTATCATTGTCTGCAAATCTTCATAAACATATTCTTCGGGGTGTAAATCAGGCGCAATATAACTTCTAAGCAATCTGTCTATTTCTTTTTCAATCATATAATAAATATCTTCTGACAAATTCTTACCTGCAAGAACTTTTCTGCGCTGAGCATAGAATTTTTCACGTTGAATATTCATTACATCATCGTATTCAAGAACTGATTTTCTTATGTCAAAATGATATGTTTCAACTTTTTTCTGAGCTGATTGAATTTGTTTAGTGATAAGAGTATTTTCAATAGCCAAATCTTCTTCAACGTTAAGCATATTCATTAACGCCGTAATTTTGTCACCGCCGAATATTCTCATTAAGTTGTCTTCAAGAGATAAGAAAAATCTCGTAGAGCCGGGGTCGCCCTGACGGGCAGCACGACCTCTTAACTGGTTATCAATACGGCGTGATTCGTGTCGTTCTGTACCTATAACGTGCAAACCGCCCGCTTCAACAACTTTTGCGTGTTCAGCCTCCGTAATTGCACGGGCTTCTTTTAATGCTTTTTCTTTTTCTTCTTCATAATTCGGGCTTTCTGAAGTAATTCCTTTATTATCAAGCATTTCTTTTGCAAGAAATTCCGCGTTACCGCCGAGAAGAATATCCGTACCGCGCCCTGCCATGTTTGTAGCAATTGTAACGGCTCCTACACGTCCCGCCTGTGCAATAATATAAGCTTCTTTTTCATGATGTTTGGCATTTAAGACATGGTGTGGAATTCCTTTTTGCTTTAACAGGTAAGATACATATTCCGATTTTTCAATACTTATTGTACCGACAAGAACGGGACGTCCGATTTTATGCATTCTGATAATGTCTTCGACAACCGCATTAAATTTGGCGCGTTCGGTCTTATAAATTACATCGGGATAGTTAACTCTTATATCAGGTTTATTTGTCGGAATTGTAGTAACTTCAAGATTATAAATCTTGCCGAATTCTGCTTCTTCAGTCATTGCAGTACCTGTCATGCCGGAAAGTTTCGGGTATAATCTGAACAGATTTTGGAAAGTAATACTTGCAAGAGTTTGAGTTTCATCCTGAATTTTTACGCCTTCTTTAGCTTCGATAGCCTGATGAAGTCCGTCAGACCAGCGTCTGCCTTCCATAAGGCGTCCCGTAAACTCGTCTACGATAACAACTTCATCATTTTTAACCACATAATCCGTATCTCTTACAAACAATTCTTTAGCTTTCAGTGCCTGCAAAAGATGATGTGCATACTGTGTATTTATATCAAATAAATCCTGAACTCCTATAATTTCCTGAGCTCTGTCGATGCCGTCTTCGGTTAAAATAATATTTTTATTTTTTTCATCAACTTCGTAATCTTTAATTTTTTCTAATTGAGGAGCGACTTTTGCCATTAATTGGTATGTTTCAGCCGATTTTTCAAGTCTTCCGCTTATAATTAACGGAGTTCTTGCTTCATCAATAAGAATACTGTCAACTTCATCGATAATCGCATAATTATATGGTCTTTGAACAAGCATATCAAGGCTTGCAGCCATATTGTCACGCAAGTAGTCAAAGCCGAATTCATTATTTGTACCGTAAGTAATATCACAGTCATAGGCGGCTTTTTTAGCAGCGAAATCATCTGCAGTTCTTCCGCCAGAGAGGATTACACCGACAGAAAGACCGAGGAATTTATATATTTTTCCCATCCACTCGCTGTCACGTTTTGCAAGATAGTCGTTAACCGTGATTACGTGAACACCTTTCCCTGTCAATGCATTCAAGTAGGCAGGAAGCGTAGCGACAAGGGTTTTACCTTCCCCTGTTCTCATCTCGGCAATATGACCGTTATGGAGAAAATAGCCGCCTATAAGCTGAACATCAAAATGACGCATATTTAAAACGCGCTTGCCTGCTTCTCTTACGGTTGCAAAGGCTTCTGGAAGAATTTTATCCAGAGCTTCTTTTTCTAACTTTCTGTCAGTTTTAAAATCATCAGATGCGGGACGCTTGGCAAGTATTTCCTTAAATTCATCGGTTTTTGCCCGCAGCTCCTCATCCGTAAGCTGTTCAAACTGCGGTTCTAAAGCATTTATATGGTCAATTATCCCCATAATACTTTTAACTTTTTTTTCGTTAGGATCGCCCAACATCTTTAATAAAAAACTTAACATTATAAAATTTTCCTCTCCATTCCGGTACTTCTTATTTTAATACTAGCATGGACAAGGAAAATTTGCTTAATCTTAAGGAAAAATTTATTATTACGTACTAAACATTGTGAATACTTTTTCTACGTTTTTGCTTATTAAGTTTTTAACCGTATCATATTCGGTTGTCAATGCAGAAAGCTCTGTATCAATATTTTTCATCTTTACTTCCAGTGATTGTTCTTTGGTATTGAGCTGACTTTTCTTAACATTGTATTCAGCCTCAGCTTGAGCGACAGCATCGTCGTCAGTAACTTCCGCAACATGACCGTTCAGAGTATAATGCCCCTGGTAGAAATAACCGTCGTTATTTAGTGAAGAGATAAATAACTGACCATTTTTCAATGCGTTGTTAAGATAATCAGGATCGGTTACCTGCTGTCTTTTCATCTTATCGGTACAAGCACCGTTCATACATAATTGGTTATACAACATGTTATAAAAATCAGCGTTTAATGCATCTTGCTCTGTCATTGCATTATCATTTTTGACTACGAAATTATATGAAACATCATCGGTTATATATGAGCTGTTAGCAGAAGAACCGGCATCAACACTTACGCCATACTCATAACCCACCATAGAAATAGCAAAATATGTCAAATATGATTTCAGCATATTGCTTACGTTCACAGCGGTTACACCATTTGTTCCTTGAACAATATTATTAACTTCTTCTGATTTCGAAATTGCATTATTTACGGAAGATGAAATAATAGCACCGTTAGATGAAGATGTTTGAGTTGAATTCAATAAAGCTTTAGTAAATTCCCATGCATTATTTAATGCATCATTAGCTTCATCGTCAACATTTAAGCCGTTAACACTGCCAGAACTGCCCTTACCTAATGCTGCTGCCATTGCATCTAAAATAACAGTAGCAACATTATTTTCCATAACTCCAGCATCTACTTTAGCTGCAATGGCATAATTACCGTCAATTATATCACCGAGTGTAATCTCTTCTAACTCTTTAGGATCGGTAATAGGCTGACCATTTTTTGTAACAGCAATATCTTTATCGTTTTTCAGCGATGTCGTGGTGGTTAAATTAAGACCTGCAGTAGAGAATATATCCTTAAGGTTTATTGCATAAAGAGGATCACCTTTCTTGTGCGTACCGTCATCACTTGTGTATGTTGCTTCTTTCAAGTAATTAATAAATGCATTAGTGGTAAATGAATTTGCAAGAGTTTTATCAATAATTTCACCGCCTACACCGGAATCGGTGTAACCATCCTTGCCTAAAGCCATTATTGCGTTTATAGTTGAAGCATCTGCCTGATTATATACACCCAATTGATACAAAAATGCGTTACGAGACCCATCTTTAGTATTTGCCTCGATGCTCATATCTGTATTCCCCATAGAACGTGACACTTTAGGATCACCTGTTTTTTCATCAATGATACCTGCTTTTACTGCAGCCTGGAACATACTTTCAGACAAAACGATCTTACCTTGAGAATCCGTAATTAAGTACGGATCATACTCGTTAAGAGCTGAAGGTTTCATCATTATATCGTAAGATAAATCGTAAACATCATCATCAACTGTATCCCATACGAGTTTAGTTGCATTCAAAGAATTTTGATATTCTTCTGCAGCTTTTTGCTGATCACGGGTAATAGAAAGTTTTTCTTGCGCAATTTGCATTGATTGAAATTCGCAATTCAACTTTCTTGATGTTATGGCTAGAAATCTTGCTTGTGAAGCCGCCAATCCCATTTTAGTAACGCTTTCCTTTCGATTTATCTTAGTAACAACATGTCCGTTATTCGAATTGACGGCATTATTATGCGTGAACTTTAATAAAAAATAGTCTTTTGTAACAATTTATTAACATTATTTCAAATCAATCAACAAATCATACATTTTGTCAATTTTATCTTTAACTTCGGAAAATTGATCTTTTAAATCAATAAAACTGTGTATTGTTACGAATTTTTCTTCTATTTCTTCGATTATCTCTCTATGTTTTTTCTCAAGCTGCTCGGGAGTTACGAATATTTTCTGCTGAACAAAAAACATTAAAACTACAATAATTATCGGAGAATATTCTATGAATTTATCCATAATTTCCTTTCTTTAAAGTGTTATAGGCCAGTAAAAGTCAACAAGATACGAAGCAGCATCCATTGGATGAGATAAAAATTTAAGTTCTTTTGACTGCTTTATCTGCTGATAAGTCGGAATATCAATCTTTGACGAACCTTCTTTATATTTGAGATTGTAAATATTATATAGAAGTTTTTCACATCTTTTATCAACAAACAGACAAACTTCGCCATTTGCGGAACGAACTTTTGAATTAAAAGCCATTATCCTGTTTTTAATAGGCGGATTAAATGCTTTAATCTGAATTTCAACATCATAGCCCAATTGTAAAAGTTTTTTCTTGATTATTACATAATTCGTATATTCGCTTGTACAACTTCTGTTATCGCCTGATGCATCACCGTTTACGATTACTTTTCCTTTATGGTTCGGATAACGTCTGTAAAATTCATCGCAGGCTTTTGCAGTTGTAGTATTTTCCATTGCAATTTCATCAAAGTAAAAAACTTTATCATCTGTTTTATGCGCAAAAACCCAGCACATAGGGTCAACGTTAAAATCGCAGGAAATATGCAAATCCATATCAGGCTGGTAAGAAATATCTTTGATATTTGCATCGGTAAAATCCTTTATAACAAGCCCGTTATTATATTCGCCGTTTTGAGCAAGAACAAATATATTATAATATTGTTCATCATAAAGTTTTTTTAATTCATCACAAAAGCCCTCGGGCAAGTAAATATTTTGGGTTGTTGGTGCAGTGATAAGCCTGTAGTTCGGTGCTGGATTTTCAACAAATGTTTTGTAAATCCAGCCTCTTTGCATTTCAGGGTTTGTATGACCAAAAATTCGGTAGGTAAAATTCTTCCAAACTTTTTTAACTCTCTGACGCATACGCCCTAAAAGCATTTTAAAAGTATCATAAGGAACATCCGACATTTCTTCAATTTCTACAAACCCGAGATTTAAAGACTTAAGCTTATTAGGCTCGTCAAAATGTCTGAAAAGTATTTCCGAACCGTTTTTAAAAGTCAGTTTTTGCAGAGTTGATGACCATTCATAATCCTTGCCGTCCACAAAACCAAAATTTTCTAAATGTTCAAAATAAGTTTGCAAAGTCGTATCTCTAACAAGAGTATAAGTTTGTGCCCCGACCAATCCACGGACACCCGGGAATTTTAATGCAAGTAAAATCCCCAAAAGAGAACCTGCAAACGTTTTCCCTGAGCCGTAACCTCCCTGATATACCGCAACATCTAATGTATAATCGTGCGGGATTTCTAAAAATTCCCGCTGAGCCTTTAATAATTTATACAACATAATCCCCTATAACTCACTAATCTTTAATTAAAACGTGATTTCCGTTAATAGTAACCCACTTTCCTTCTGAAGAACTGCCTGAACTTTTGCCTGAAGATGACTTATGAGATGATTTTTCAGAAGTTTGTCTTTTGCTGTTATTTCCTGTACTATTCGGATTTGAAAAATACTTATTATACTGAGGATATTTATCATTACCAATAAATCCGCCTTGCTCATCAATAACATCACGGCCAAACCAGCCAAAAGGATTTGGAGAATTTTCCTGACGAAAATCATAAATACTGTTGCTTGCCATACGATTATCAATTTCTTTTTCATAAACTTTAAATAAATCAGGATCCATGTTTGCAATATCCTGTCTTGAAATATTTGCATCAGAAATTTTATTAATAAAGAACGGATGAGATTTTTTATATTCATCAACAGGTACAGACTGCATACAATCTCCCATATTATCTATTGCATGTGCCGGAATAAAACCGAATGGAGATTTTGCCATAAATTCGTTTTGTAAATTTGGAGTAATATATGTTGTTCCAACATTTTCTCGTAGTTTCGAAACAGGGTCATGCGGGTCTCTGTAATTATTAATGTTATTATAATTTTTGCCGGGCTCTATATATTTTTTGCCGACACCATAAGCATTAAAAGTTGTGGTTTGTAATCCATATTGGATACCAACAACAGTTGCCTCTGTCCCGCCTTCAGAATGCCCGATTGATTGAGTATTTTCTGAATTTAAACCGTACTCTTTTTGCATTTGTTCTGTAAAATCTCTGGCTTGTCTTATTTGCTCACTATCCCCTGTCAGAGCCATTTTAGCATTTGCACCCCAATCTTTTGCACTGAACCTGTCTGTACCGACAAAACAAAGTGCATATTGTCCGTCCTTTTCATAAAGAACTCCTTTAAAATTACTACGACGATTATATTCTCCGTCAACTTTTGTCCAGCCGTTTGATGTTACTGCACCGTTTTTCATTTTAACCATTGAATTTGCCTCAGAACATAAAATTTTGTATTCGTTAGCCATAGCATGTTTGTTCATGTTTACATTCCTTTCTATTTTTTTCACATTAAAATAAAACCGCTGTTTTCAGCGGTTTGAAATAATCATACTTCTCAGCTATTCTTAACTATTTGCTTGTATTTATACCTATTGAAAAAATTTCTTTATTGTCTATAAAAGAACCACCAATATTTATGTCAATTTCATCATATCGTTGAAACCCCAGATATATTCTCATGTGTATCTCATCGACATTCATTCCTTCTCTAAACGGTAGCGGTTTTACAGACAATATGATTTCTTTTACTTTTTTATCATAGTAGTCATTTTGAAAGATGGAACCCTTCATATCTTTCATTTCTCCATCACGAGTTAAAATAAATTCATATTCTGCTCCCCAGCCGCGAAGACGAAACATT
>FR900452.1:0-9548 GCA_000438175.1 Fusobacterium sp. CAG:439
GGGGGGGGGCAAAACTTTAAGCTTTTTACTTAATTTGTTACATAAATTAACAAAAAGAAAGGGAAACGCTGCACTGCCTTAAATTATCCTGTGAGGTTTAGTTAAAAGATGTGCTTCTACACGTTCTTTTATTGCACCTTGAGGTTCATAGTAAGGAGAAACCGTCATAATCTTTGCAGCTATATCAGGATAATAATATATAAACCTTAATTCACTTGATGTAAGCGGCTTTTGCGTATGAACATTTGCATATCGCGCAAGTTCAAGAATATTTCTTGCTTCATGTTCATCCTTAAATTCAAGTTCGAGATTGTCGTAAACATTTCTGAACCCTTTTATGCCGCCGTATTCACCAGTAGTAATCATTCTGCCTGTTTCGATTATTTCGGGTTCTCCCCTGCCTAATTCTTCAAAATCATATAATTCATAATTTCTTCTGTCTTTTAATGCTCCGTCAGCGTGAATGCCTGATTCATGAGCAAATGCATTATCTCCGACTGCAGGCTGATTTATCGGGATTGGAACTCCAAAAGCATAAGATGTGTATTTGGCAAGTTTCCAGGCTTTACTTAAATCAATGTTCGGATCAATATTGTATTTATTCTTAAACCCAGCAGATTTAAGAATTGCAAGCAGACAGGATACAAGGTCTGCATTTCCTGCGCGTTCTCCCATTCCGTTAATCGCGGTATTAATGTATGCATCTACACCTGCATCAATTGCGGCACGAGCTCCCATAACAGAGCATGCTGCAGCCATTCCAAGATCATTATGAAAATGCATTTCTAACGGCATTTCTGTTTCTTTGGCAATTTTATAAATTCTTTCATAAGTTGTCTGCGGGTCTTCATATCCGAGAGTGTCACAATATCTGAAACGTCTTGCGCCGCATTTTTTTGCTTCTTTAGCATATCTGATAAGAAAATCCAAATCACTTCTTGATGCATCTTCAGCGTTAACGCCTATATCTTCCGCTCCATGTGAAACAGCGCATTCTACAGCTTCACAGGTCATATTTATAATGTCCTGAGGAGTTTTTTTACCTAAGTATTTGCCGTTAATCATCTGCTCTGAGGTCGATTGCGACAAGTTAATGTTTTTTAATTTCGGAACATTTTTAAATGAAAGTTCTACATCGCCCGCAATTCCTCGCATCCAGCCGGAAAGCTTTGTTTTTGTGATTACACCGAGATCGACAAGCTCAAGATTGCCGTTGAGGTAATTTATCTCGTGTTTTGTTGTCGGAAATCCAAACTCTGATTGCGTTATTCCCATATCATCAAGCATAAGATTGATAATAGTTTTTTGAAGTTTTGCAAGACCTAAACGCGAGGTTTGCACCCCATCCCTGTTTGTAACATCAACGAAATAAATTTTGTTTTCTCTCATTTTAACCCCTCAAAATATGGTACACATATATGTTTTTATTTATAAATAACTTGCATTTTTAAATTAAATTATTTACAATGTTTAGTATGGAACCTTTTATGAGTTCTGTCAAGCGTCTTTATAAAAATATTATATTATGAATAATACTAAGCAACTGGAAAAAAAGATTAATAAAGAATATAAAACAGGTAATGTTAAAAATGCCATTGAACTTTGCCAGATAGGTTTGCAGGATGACCCTACAAATGCTGATTTGCATATTCGTTTAGGAGATTTATATCTTGCATGGCACTTGGATATTTACAATTCCTGCCAGTATATTGATGAAGCAATAACCGAATACCAGAGAGCTCTGGAAACTTATATTGATTCTGCCGAAATTTATTTTAAAATAGGACAGGCGCATTATTTTAAAGGAGATTTGGATAAAGCCGTGAATTATCTTGATACGGCAATTTCTAAAAATCCTAAGTTAGGCAAAGCATATTATCTTTTGGCTGAAACTTATACCAAAAAAGCAAGATTTTTAGATGCTTCAATGAATGCAAAAATGGCAGTCAAAGCCATGCCGTTTGCAAATTCATGTGCTCACTTTTTATTATCAAATCTATATAATGTTTCTTCTGCAAGAAGTTTTAAAAACTTTTTATTGTCAAAATTTGAATTTTTACTTTCAATTCTGACACTGCCTTTTGACAAAATCGCTATTAACAATGTGGCAAGAACGTTATCTTATGCTAAGTTTTTCCCGATACTGGTAAAAGGTGCTTTTCAGGTTCAGACAAATAAGTTGAATGATGCACTTGAAACTTATTCAGAGGCTGTTGAAAAAGCTCCGGGGTTTGTTCCGCTCTATTGTCTGTTAGGAGATATTTACAGATCACTCGGACAATTTGAAGATGCCGTTACAGAATACAAAATGGCAATATGGCTTGACACCCTTAATATTCCCGCTTACAGACATTTGTGCCAGGCTTATGAAGAACAGGGGGATTATGACAGTGCCGTTGAAGTTTATGAAAAACTAATTCAAATTATGCCTAACATGCCTGATGTGCATTCCAATCTTGCAAATATTCTCTATGTTAAAGGTGATATTGACGGCGCAATTTCTCATTTTCAAACAGCTGTAACTCTTAATCCTAAAAAGCAGTGGACAAGCATTATTAATCAGACATTAGGTTTTGTATATCAAGAATCAAAGCAGGATTTAAATGCTGCTATAAGCTCTTACCAGAGTGCTTATCTGTTAACACCGAAAGATATTGATATATACGTAAATCTTGGCAGCGCATTTTATGATAAAGAAGATATTGAAAATGCTTTACAGGTTTACAGAAACGCGTTGGATCTTGATCCTGAAAATGCAAAAATTCACTGTAACTTGGGCTTCCTATACTGGGGGAAAGGCGATATCGACGAGGCTTTAAAAGAGTATGAACTTGCAATTAAGTATGACAAAAATTATGACATTGCATATAATAATATGGGTGTCATTTATCTTGATGATTTAGGACGGGTAAAACAGGCTATAGACTTATTTAAAAAATCCGTTGAGTGTAATCCTAATTATGCACTGGCTCATTTTAATCTGGCACGCGCGATATCAATTACCGGTGATAAAATAGAAGCTGCAAAACTTTATCAGGTTGCTCAGGACATTAACAAAATTACTAATGAAATAGATCCTCAGGATATCTTAGACAAAATCAATGCCTTGTTTAATTAATATTCTGTACACTACTTTAAACAATATTTACGGCTTCTTTGAACATTTTTATCGGAAGCATAAGCCCGAAGGTCGCGCCTTTGCCAATTTCTGATTGTACAAATACTTTTCCGCCATGATATTTTTCTATTGTCTGTTTAACTAAATGTAACCCCAGACCGGTTCCTTTAATTGTATGAATATTATTTTCCACTCTATAAAATCTGTCAAAAATCTTTTTCTGATGTTCCGGAGCAATACCGCATCCCTGATCAGAAACCGTGATTACTGCATTATCTCCGTCTTTTTTCAACTCGACTTTAATTTCTCCGTTATCAGGAGAATATTTTATTGCATTTGATAAAAGGTTGGTTAAAGCTCTTTCTATACCGTCGTAGTTAAACATAAATTCCGGAATATCCGCTTCTTTATTTACCGATATTGTAAGATTATGTTCTTTTGTCAATGCCTGTACCTGAGTAACACATGTGTCTACAACTTCATAAATACTGTTAAGCGATTTTTCCATTTGCGCATTTGCTTCCATTCTTGAAAAATCGAGAATATCATTAACCATTCCGTTAAGCCTTATAATTTCCTGGTTAATTGTGCCGATAAATTCTTTTTGTGTTTCGTAATCGAATTCGTTTCCGTAGTTGTAAAGAGTATCAATATAGCTTCTTAGTACAGTCACAGGTGTTCTTAATTCATGAGAAACATTTGAAATAAATGTCGAACGCATTGCATCCATTTCTGCCTCTTTTGTCATATCAATCAGTACAATTATATAGCCTACATAATCTTTATTTCTGGTAAACATAGGTGAAATTATCGACTTTATAACGCGCTTATCAACTTGAATATTAAATTCAAGCGGTTTATTTTCCATAACTTCAATCGGAGTATCTTTAAATTCTTCTATTTTGTCTTTAAAGCAATAATTTCCTTCCGTGTCAACATATTGTTGTATCTTTGTATTAAGCATCTGATTTTCGTCAAGTTCCAGAAGCTTATGAGCATGGTTATTAATAAGTACAATATTATCGTTATTGTCACAAACAACAACTCCGTTAGCAATACTCATTAAAACGGCTTCAAGTTTATTTTTTTCGAGTGTAAGCTGTTCGATATTCTGTTCTTCATATAGGTGAAGCCTGTTAGACATGTTGTTAAATGCGTTAAAAAGCTCTTTGACTTCGGAGCTTACATCTTTATCCCGAATTGTATAGCCGAATTCTCCCGTTGAAATTTTTTGAACGCCTTTTTGGAGAATTCTTAATTCTCTTGTAATGAGATAGGTATTAATTAGTATTACAAAAGCAAATACGACCCATGCAACGGTAAAAACAAACATCAATGATACTCTTGTGGTTGAAGATATCTGATTTATAATGTTTCCTGACAGTCCTACCGTAACGGAACCAGTGCTAATTCCGTTTTCGGAAATCATTGGTGAACTTACTATGATATTCGGACTTTTGGGTTTAACAGCAGAATCCCCGTTTGCCTTATAAAGCAATTTTCCGTTTGCGTCACGAAATTCAATAAAAACAATATCACTATGTGATTCGACAATAGTATCGGCATGAGCTTTTAATGTGTCATAAGATGTTTCTGCAAGTTCTGCACATTCAATTGCCAGAGCTTTTGAAACTATCTGCCCGAAATTCTGATATCCTTCGTTTAAATTTTTTTGTATGTTGAAAATAGCAAAAACAGCAATTGCTACAATTAAAATGGTACTTAATAAAAGTCCTGATATTATCAACCTGTTTTGCGTTGTTAGGCTAACTTGTCTGTTATTCATAATTATAATTATAACACTTTCAATATATTCGGGCAAGTTGAAAATATCCTTCAAATATGCTACAATTATTTCGAAAGGGAAAGGCATTATCATGAAAAATTTGACAGGTTCTCAAATTTCGGGGGGGGGGGCATTTTTTAGCGGATAGCAAGTGTTTAGGGCCGCTGGGTGAAACTGTATGTAAAGATAAAACTTTTTATATTATTGCTTATAATGGAGGAATAGGCGGATTATTCGCAATTTATTATCAAATTTTGTGGCATATAATTTACGCTTTTGATAACGGTTATATTCCTGTTGTAGATATGCAGCATTACTATAACCAGTATTTTAAAGATAACAGAATTTATAAAGATAATTCCTGGGAGTACTACTTTAAACAACCATGTAATATTTCTTTAAATGATTTAACAGAGGACTGTAATATAATAATTTCAAAAGATGATGATATTAATGAAGGTTTGTCATTCGAATCTTTTTTGAGAGATATAGATGAAAGCAGAAAAAAATATAAAAAATATTTTAATGTTATTAAATTTCAAGATGAAATTGAAGCATATTTGAATAAATGCTGTGAAGAAATTACCGGCGGGGATTATAATATACTTGGAATTTTATGTCGGGGGACAGATTATGTTAAAAATCATCCTTACGCACATCCTGTTCAACCGAAAACTGAAGATGTTATAAAAAAAGCAAAAGAATTAATTAAAAGATTTAATTATAAAAGAATCTGGCTAGCTACAGAAGATTTAGAAATATATAATATGTTTAAAAAAGAGTTTGGGGATTTAATTATTGAAAACAAACAGTACAAATTTGGGAATACTGATAATCAGTGGCTTGCGGATATTAAAGTGCACAGAGAAAATCATAATTATAAACTGGGGAAAGAATATCTTTTAACTATATATATTTTATCAAAATGCAAGTATATTATAGGAGGACGCACTGCCGGTATTGCGGGCTCCTGGCTGTTATCAAACGGTTTTGCAAATCAGAAATATGTATATATTTGGAATTTGGGATTATATAATTATTATACCCGTCCTCTTGAATATTCAAATATTTTTGAAAAAATATTTTCTGTTAAAAAATGCAGATTTGAAAACAAAAAATACTTATTTGTTACTATATGCGGTTTAAAAGTAAAAATTTTAAGAGAAATTGTTGAAAGCTATGATAAAGAATATTACAATCCTTCAATATAGAATAAACTAAATCTATTAGTTTATCATGTATAATAATCTTAAATTAAACTTCAGTAATATTTGCAAGATTAAATCTTATCACTTTAGATAAATCTTCAAGCTTCATTTCTACCTGATAGCCGATTTTTCCGGCACTAAATATTATTGTGTCAAAATTTTCGGCTGTTGTGTCAATTGTTGTTGTAAAAAATTTTTTCATTCCTATAGGAGAACAACCGCCGTGTATGTAGCCTGTTAACGGCAGAAGATCTTTGGATTTAAGCATTTCAACAGATTTTTCTCCTACACTTTTTGCAGCTTTTTTCAAATCAAGCTCCTGTGCGACAGGCACCATAAATACATAATGCTTATTAGATTTTCCGACAGTTACAAGAGTCTTGAATACTCTGTCAGGATTTTGATTTAAAACAGCAGCAACCTCAATTCCGCTGACTGCCTGAGTGTCAACATAGCAATAGTGATTATATTTTATTTTGAGCCTGTCAAGCTCTCTCATAACATTTGTTTTATGTTCCATATCAACCGCGTGCACATATAGTTCTTGCAACGTGGACACCTGAAGCTGATGCTTGAATTAATCCTCTGGTTACACCTGCACCGTCGCCGATTGCAAAAAGATTTTTAACGCCTTCTGTTTCAAGTTCGTTTGTTAATTTTACCCTTGCTGAGTAGAACTTAACTTCAATACCGTAAAGTAAAGTATATCTTGAAGCTGTTCCGGGACAAATTTTGTCAAGTGCTTGAAGCATTTCTATGATGCTTGTCATTTGTCTGTATGGAATTACAAGACTTAAATCCCCTGGTGTTGCACAGGTTAAAGTCGGTTTTATTATGCTTGATTTAATCCTTTCCGGAGTTGATCTTCTTCCGTCAAGTAAATCTCCGAAACGCTGTACAAGAATACCTCCGCCAAGCATATTTGCCAATCTTGCAATATGCTGTCCGTACTGGATAGGTTCTTTAAACGGTTCTGTAAATTTTTCACTTACAAGTAAGGCAAAATTTGTATTATTAGTTGTCTTTTCAGCATAGCTGTGACCGTTTACGGTTGAAATTCCGTTGTAATTTTCCTGAACAACTTCGCCATTCGGATTCATGCAGAATGTTCTGACTTCATCGCCGAATGTTGGAGAATTATATATAAGTTTTGATTCATATAATTTATCCGTTAAAGGTTCAAATACGGGAGCCGGAAGTTCTACTCTTACACCCACATCAACAGCATTGTTTACCATACCTATTTTATGTTCCGCAAATTCGTGTGTAAGCCAATCTGCGCCTTCTCTGCCGGGAGCTACGATTGTATATTCAGCATTAATTGTATCGCCGTTATCAAGTTTAATTCCCTTCACCTGTTCGCATTCAACTATTAATGACTGAGCTGAAACGTTATTGAGAATGGTAATTCTGTCATTGAGATAATCCTGCATATTTTTTAATACGTCAAGGCTTCTTTCTGTCCCGAGGTGTCTTACCGGAGAATGCACAAGTTTCAGCTCTGCAAGAACAGCCTGTCTTTCAAGTTCCTGAAATACTTTCATGTCAGTGCCGAAAACTTCATCTGTAGCTCCGAAGTCTAAGTAAAGACTATCTGAATATGCAATTAAATCTTCTACTTTTTTTCTGTCCATATAATCGACGAGATGACCGCCGACATCCGGAGTAAGAGTTAATTTCCCGTCAGAAAATGCTCCTGCGCCGCCCCATCCGCAGAGCAAACCGCATCTTTTGCATGACGGGCATTTTTCGTAGCCTTCTCTAAGCAGGCATTTTCTGTTTTCAATTTTTTGCCCTTTTTCTATTAATACAACTTTCCAATCAGGTTTTAATTTAGTTATTTCCAAAGCTGCAAAAATACCTGCCGGACCTGCTCCGATAATAGCTACATTATACATTTCATATCTCCATATCTTTATTTTACCAAACCAATTAACTATATATTAAACATAATCTTTTTTAAAGCGTTTGTGAAGAATTTGTTAAACTTTAGCTTCAGAAAAAGTTATATTATCAAGAAACATTTTAAAATTGCTTTGTGCATATTTGCCGTTACTTGACATGTGTATATTTAATTCAACCTGTTTTCCTGTTTTTTGTTTTGTTATGATATCAAAAGTTTCTCTTATCCTGAGTTTTGTTGAACGGATAAAATTAGCTATAGTAAAGCCGTAATTTCTTTTTGCGACTTGCAAATCAAAACTGTTAGCAATTTTTCTTGCTTTGCACGCCTGTTGTTCTTGTCCTACTGCTTTACCCAGTTCTTTTAATTTGTTAGCCTGATCACCGGTAAATAAATAACTGCGTGTATTATCTGCTATGCATCTGAAATAGTCTGAGGGCTGCATATTTTTTTTATTCCATTGTTTCGGGTATCCGTTGAGACCATATTCGAACTTATAATCAGGATCAAATTTTGCAAATTCTTTTATAATATTAATTTTTTTTGCATCATTTTTAGCAGGGCCTGTAAGCGTTGCAGACAACTGCCGACATGCTGCCCTTATATTTTTTTGATTAAATGTTTCCATCCCGTCAACGAATACGCGCACGGGAACTACGCTTGTAAACGAAGCTTTGTTGTTTAATCTTTTATCAAATGCAGAAATCATAGTATAGTAAAACAGCTGAAAATAATTTTTTGCTAGTTATCCTCATTATATTTTAATAAAGTACCCTTAAATGGTTTTTTATTGGTTAATTTTGCGTGTTTAATATTCATTATAAGTTCTTTTGCTTCATCGCTGTTATAAAGTTCCTTTGCTTCACGTGCGAATTTTAAAGCGGTATCGTAATCCCCTTTATTCATATACATAACGGAAAGATTATACGACACCATATATTTTTCATTATTGGACTTCGCAAGTTCATATGCTTTTTGCATTGCTTTCAATGCCTCTTTATTTTTATTCAGTTCTGCGTATGCAATACCCATATCAATATATCCGCCTGCAATATCAGGAGCATTTTTTATGTAATTTTGAGCTTCTTTTAATTTTCGTGATGAAATTTCTGCAGATGTGCCGAGAATTATAGGGGCGTATATTAAACCTTTTTTATTCAATTCATTTAACGGTGTGTTGGTAATATCAGGTAAAAGCTTATACAGCAATCTTATTGTATTTATATCTTTTGAGGAAAGATACTGGAAAGAACTTCTGTACGGTGCATAAAAACTGCTGTCGTTATCAGCAGTCATATACATTAAATCCTCGGTACTGTAACTGTGCCCCATTATTCCGAGGGCATGACCAATTTCATGCAATATGGTATTATAAAGTTCTTTATCTGAAAAGTAATTTCCGAAAGGATCATTTGTGTATAAAACAATAGTCATGTCATAAAGTGTCGGTCCTTTGTAATTTGGCGTTGTAAAACCTACTACATATCTGCAGGTTTGTCCGCTGCACATGTCTTCCGGGGGGGGGGCGATCCT
>FR900452.1:9610-21327 GCA_000438175.1 Fusobacterium sp. CAG:439
GTCATTTCAAATGTTATAAATCCTGTTGCAGCCTGCCACTGGCTGAACGCTCTTACAATTTCGGTTCTGTAATAAGAGGGAAGGTTTTTATTATCACTTGCATCTACAATTGCAACTTTTAACGGAAATTTTGTTTTATCCCAACGTATAATCCCTTTATCAAGCGGAACCTGCTCAATGTAATTATCACCGAAATATGATATTATACTATTTCTGAATTCCGTAATTCTTCGTTCGGCAATCTGTTGTGCGCTGTCCTGCTGAGTTCCCGAGGCAATTTCAAAAAGTTCCTTTTGCACAGTAGTTGTAAGTGACAGATGCATTAATGTCTTTACATAATAATATCTGTAGTCTTTATTATGCTGATTAAAAAAGTAAGCATTTTTGAAATTTTTACGTGCTTTTACATAATCCTGTTTTTTGTAATAATTCTGCCCCTGCCAGCAGTAATATGAAGGCATAAGTTTGAATACAATACCGAAGATTATTGCAAATGTACATATAAGTATAGTTAATATTCTATCGCTATTGTTTTCTTGTGTCATTATCTTTTATCCCTTTATCAATTTCTAAAATTTTCGCAAGGGACCGCGTGTCGCCTTTTAATTTAAAATATTCCGCAAATTTTGGTGTTGTTTTAAGATTAAAGCTTCTGCCGTTTTTGTCGCGTGTTTTTGCAACAAGTCCTTTATCAACAAGTTCTTTTATATGGTCGTATGCGGAAGATCCGCGAAGTTCGATTAATGCTGTCTGCCTGAGAGGTTCTTTCAATGCAATAACAGATAAAGTTCTTAATGCAGCAGGTTTTAAATCCACAGGGCACAACAATTCTACTAAATCCATGTAATCTTCTTTAACCTGCAATATATAGCCGTTCTCGTCGTCAATCTCTAATGCTCCGCCACGAGCAGAGTAATCCATTATAAGTTCTAATATAGCATCTTCAATTATTTCTTTTTCTTCTCCCAGAATTACTGCAATTTCTTCTAAGGAAACCGCTCTGGCTGTTATAAATAAAACAGCCTCAATTCTGGATTTCAACTGTTCCATTTTCATATTTATCTTTACCTTTTACAACATATAAATCTGAGTAAAACTCTTCTTGTGTAAGTTCATAATCCGTTTCTGCAGTAAGAAATAATAAAGCAATATAAGCACTTATTTTATCCATACCAAGCAGTGTCAATTCGTTTAATTCAATCTTGTCGTTTTTTTCAAAAATCTGTCCTAAATTTTCTTTTAATGTAAGAACGCATGTTTCAATATATTCTTCATGAGCAAGATTAACAATATCATCAGGTGTTAACTTTGAATATGACTGAACACGTCTTTTAGCACGTTCATGCGCGCTTTTTAAAGACTGCTTTTGTTCCAGTTTTTCATAGAATTCTAACTGTCTGATCAAATCTTTCAATGTAACAACGCGGTTATGATTTAATCTGACACTTGTACGTCGTTGAAGAACTTCATCAATAGAAATTACATTATTTGTAGGTACATAATCGTCTTCGCCGTAATCAACAATAAAACCGTCATCATCATATTGAACGTCGGGTTCCTGTGTATCAAACTGCATTATGTCAATGCCTTCAAGAACATTGGATTTAAGCTTCAAAAGTACGGCGGCAAACAAAAATGTTCTGCCCGTAACCCTTAAATTCTGGGATTTCATCTGCACCATATGCGCAAGATATTTATCAGTAACGTCGACAATATCAATGTTCCAGGGATCGATTTTACCTGCTTTTGCCATATCGACAAGAATTCCTATGCCCTCACTTTTGGGCTTGCCGTCTTTTGATAAGCCTAAATCAGGTAAATCTAAATTATAATTTAATGCTGCCTCTGTACTCATATCCTGATTATTCGTCCCTTAGTTTTATACCTGTAACCTTAGTAATCCCCTTTTCTTTCTGGGTAACTCCTAAAGTCCTGTTAGCTGATTCTATCATAGGTTTTCTGTGACTAACTACTATAAATTGCGTATCTTTTGACTGGTTCTGCACCATTTGGGCGATACGTTCAACGTTCATTGTGTCCAAACTTGCGTCAACTTCGTCAAATGCGTAGAACGGTGACGGCATATAACGTTGAATTGCAAATACAAATGCAAGTGCTGTTAATGATTTTTCACCGCCCGACATACTTTCCAGCCTTTGAAGCTTTTTATCACGGGGCTGGGCTTCTATTGTCATTCCTCCTGATAAGGGATCATCCGGACATTCAAGCTTAAGCTCCCCTTCACCTTCAGAAAGCTGATGGAATACTTCTTTAAAGTTTTCGTTTATGTGGTTGTATGTTTTCATAAACGTTTCTTTTTTTAGCTGCTCATATCCCTGCATTCTGTCTAAAATTTCTTTTCTCTCTTTGGAAAGAGTTTCAATTTGCTGTTTAAGTTCGCTCTGGCGCGCAAGAACTTCTTCATAAGCCGCTAATGCTCTCATGTTTACATCACCGAGCTCTGCCATGCGTTTTTCAAGACGCTGAATTTTTGAAGTAATTTCATCAATTGAAATTTCAACGGGTTCAAGTTTATTAATATCTTCGCCTGCATCTTCAAGGTCTTTTTTAGCGGTTTCAAGCTGAGGTTCAAGCTCGCGTCTGCGTGCTTTAAAAGATTCAATCTGTTCCGCAATTCTTTCAATATCAGCAACTCTTATATGCTTTTGTTTTTCGAGTTCAATTAAATCGGCATTTATTTCATCGCGTTCTTTAAGAAGTTTTCCGAGCTTTTCTTCAATCTGAACAATTTGCTCGTGAAGTTCTTCCATTTTTTTATTTAATTCAACAATATCGTTTTTGTAACGTGTTTTATCTTCTTCAAGTTTAACGTTATTATGTTCGATGCTTGTAATTTCTTCTTCTTTGGTTTCGATTAAGTTCAGGTGGAATGCTATCTGCCGGTTAAGTTCGTTTTTGTCGCCGTCGGCACTCATAAGTTTAGCTTGAAGTCTTTTAATTTCTGATTCAACACCTTCTGTTTTTTCTTTGAGGTCTTTTAAATCTTTGTCATTAATAAGTTTTTCAACTTCTTCGATTTCTTCCTGACAGATTGCCATATCATCATAAATTTTGACATTCTGTTCTTCTAGTTTATCTAATTTTTTGTTTAATTCGGCAATTTTAGGCTCGGTCTGAGCAATAAAATCAGCTTTTTCTTTCAAAATATTTTCGCTGTTTTCATAATTTCTGTTCATGTTGTCGAGTTCAACCTTTGACTTTGAAAACTCGCTCATTGAATCGGAATATTTTGTTCTGACATCTTCAAGTTTGGCTTCCAGAGAAGATTTTTTATTTTCTAACGAGCCTAATTTCTGTTCCATTTCTTTAAGTCTGTCTTTAAACTTATTAAGTTCGTCATCATCATTCTGGCTGAAGCTTAAACCGGTTCTTAATCTTGTTCCGCCCGTCATAGAGCCTGATTTTTCCAGAAGGTCGCCCTGTAAAGTTACCATTCTGTATTTGCCGATAAGCTTTTTGGCGCATTCAATATCTTCGACAACAATAGTGTCGCCTACAGCATAGAAAAATGCATCAATATATTCATCGTCAAAATCCACAAGGTTAATAGCAAAATCAATTACGCCTTTGTCTTTGGGCAGCTGCAAGCGCGAAGGAGCTTTTTTAATCTTATTCAGCGGAATAAATGTTGCTCTGCCCGCATTTGAGGATTTCAAAAGTTCAATTGCAACAGATGCGACATGTTCATCATCTACTACAACATGCGCCATTCTTCCTCCGAATGCAACTTCCATGGCAACCGCATATTCTTTATCAACTGTTCCAAGCTGTGCAAGAGGTGCATGAACTCCTCTTAATTTTGCATTCATAATTGTATCAATTGCACGTCCGAAGTTTGCATCTTCCGCAGCCTGTTTTTTAGCTTCCATTGCGGAAATTTTTCTGTATGCCATTTGAATGTTATAATTCAAATCGTTAATTTCATTTTTTGTGGTATCGAGGTCATGGAGTGTGTTTTGCTGAATAATCTTAAAATCGCCCATTTCTTTTTGAAGCTGTTCCACAAGAGTTTTTTTCAAATCCTGATTAGAAGCAAAATTTGATTTCATCTCGTTTAATTCTTCAAGTTTGGCTTTTGCGTCTTCTAAATCTCTTTGAAGATTTTTCAATTCGCTTTCTAATGGTAGTTTGGTCTGAATAAGCTTTGTTTCTTCGTCTTTTAAATCCTCAAGCTGTTTTCTGAGGCGGTTTCTTTTTTCAATATGCTGGTCAGCCGTAGCATTAAGACCTGTCATATCTTCAAGAATTTTCTTTAATTCGGCTTCGCGTTCGGTAATATTGGTTTTGATGAGTGCAATTTCATCATCTTTAAGCTGAATTTTAAGCTTAAAATCTTCTATTTTCTTTTTAAATCCTTCAATACCGTTTTTTGCATTTTCAATTGAGCGCAGACCGTCATGAATTTGTTTGTCAGCATAATTTGACGCATTATTTTTACGATCAATTTCACCTTTTATAGTTTCTTCCTGCTTCTTTAATTCAATTTGCTGTGCTTCGCCTTTTTCTTTTACAAGTTCAGAAATTTCATGATACTTATGCTTAATAAGTGTCAATCTTTCGTCAAGGTCTTTATTTTTAACTTCTTCTTCTTTTTTCTTTTTGGTGAATTCTAAAATATTTTCATGGGCTTTTTCGAGATTTCTTTTAATATCAAAGAAGCGGACTTTATTAATCTGACTTTCAAGCCCCTGTTTTTCTTCTCTCAATTTCTGGTATTTTAAGGCAACTTCGCGTTCTTCTTTCAGCTGTTCAAGTCTGTTATCGACTTCATTTAAAATTACCGTTGAGCGTTCTACGCGCTGTTCAACTGTTTCAAGCTCATTTGTCGCCTGTTCTATTCTTCTGTCAAAATCTGCAATTCCTGCGATTTCGTCAATAATTTTACGGCGGTTTTTGGGCGAGCAGTTTGTAATCCCCATAACATCGCCCTGCATCATTACGTTATAGCTGTTCGGGGTTACGTTATATTTTTCAAGAATTGCATGGACATTCGTAAGAGTTGTTACACTGTCGTTTATGTAATATGTACTTGCATAACCCTGAGAAGTCTTGCGGATTTTTCTTCCGATTGTTAAATCTTCGCCGTTTTCGGTTTCTCCGAACGTAACTTTAACAAATGCTTCATTTCGTTTTGTGTAGGTAGAAATAAAGTGGGATAAATTTTCAGCACGCAGTTCACTTGCGTTTGCAAGCCCGAGTGCAAAAAGAACACTGTCAATAATATTGCTTTTGCCTGAGCCGTTAGGACCCGAAACCGTAGTAAACCCTTTTAATAAAGGAATTTCGGATTTGTTGGCAAATGATTTAAAATTATCTATTTCCAGTTGTTTTATGTACATAAATTCCTACCAAGTCTTATTATCTATTGAACAACAACTTTTTCAGCATGTCAAAAGATTAAATAAATCTTTACGTTTGCCAATTGCCTTGATTAATGCTATTATTTGCTTATGTTAGATTTTAAGTTGGAGAACGATAAAGAAAGAGCTTATTTTGAACAGGATTTTTCTGACGTTAACGAGCTTTTGCACAGAATAAGAACCTCTCTTGTTGACGGGAGTTCGCTTAGTATAAGCGGCTTAGATTTACCGGTTAATTATGATAGGTCAGAAACGCTTGTTTATATCACTCTTTTTCAATGCGGGCAAAAATTCATACGTTACGGGAGTAAAAGAGCTGATTTAGAAACAACGATTAACCGTAATATAGAAATGCTTCGTAAAAATAAAAGATTCTCTGATTTTTCCGTTACTGATGAGAATTCTTGCAGGATTATGATTGAATGGGTTATTGACCGTAAAAAAGCCTTGTCGAAAAATTTAAATTCCGAAAGATTTGATAATGGAAGATTTGAAATCGGTATTAACGGGTTAGAACTTAGAAAAGACGGTATATCTTATTACTATATGCCGACTGATGCGATTACATTAAGTCATATGGGGCTGCGTGCCGTTTTGCAGACGCTAGTTAAAAAAACTCCTATAGGAAAGCTTACAAACAGTATTTCTGAAAGATTAAATATTCTTGCAGCTTCTAATGATTATGAATATTATCTTTTCAGAAGCCGTGCTTTTGTTTCATATAAAAATGATTGTATTCCCTTATATCGCGGAAACGTCAGATATAAGGAATTCAGCTATGATGTTTTATTTAATCAGGTTATAAAATCCGTAGACTGGATTCTTGAAAATATGTATGATGACGGCAGATTTTTGTATTACTATGATTGCTGTGATGATACTTATAAAGATCATGAACATCCTACCCGTCCCGAACATAATCTTTATTATAACGATTTGCGGCATTGCGGCGGAATTATTGCTCTTATAAGAGCTTATGAACTGACTTCTGATGAAAAATATATCAAAGCCGCTAAAAAAGCTCTTGATTGGAGTATTTCAATTTCAAAAGAACATGATACAAAGCTGGGTAAAGCTTATTATGCTTTTTATAATAGAAAAGCTAAGCTCGGCGGCACAGGTGTTCTTCTTGTTGCAATGATGCAATATCGAAATTTTACGGGTGATAAGTCTTACGACGAATATATAAAAGGTTATACACGTCATATTTTAAGCAGAGTTTATGATAACGGCGAGATTTTAGGTTATTATATTCATCCTCAGTATAATAACGGTGAACCTCTGATTAATATGACCGATGAAGAACGAAAAGAAACATTTTCTTTCTATTATCCCGGAGAAGCACTTCTGGGGCTTGCACTGTTTGCAAATAATTTTTATGATGATGAAAAACTGGTTAAAGAAGTCCGAAAAATAGCTAAAAAAGCACTTGATTGGATTGTTGATGAAAGACCGCATATATATGCGGATTTATTTACAGCGCTTCCCTCTGATGCTTGGTTAATGCAGGCAATAGAGGAGTGGTCTAAAGATAAATCGTTTCAAAAAGATAATTATATAAATTTTGTGTTTACGGATGCGGCAGCAATGGTTGAAAAAACTTATAAGAAAGATGATTCTCCTTATATAGACTATGAAGGCGGGTATTATTATAATTACGGAGATCATTACTTCCCTGACGGTGCGCGCTCTGAAGGGCTTGTTGCAGCATATTACCTTGCAAAATTTCTGGGCAGAGAAAACTTGGCAGATAAACTTCTTAATGCTTGTAAAAAAGCCGCAATGTGCCAATTTCATCTTTTTAATGATAAGATAAATAATTATTCTCATAAAAATTCTTTAAAATCAGCTAATTCAATTCGTTTTAAGGCAACGCGCCAGTGGGTAAGAGTTGATTCAATTCAGCACGTTTCCTGCTTTTTTGCAAGATTATATAAAGCTGAAAAATAAAAAAGACTAACAAGTCCGTTAGTCTAAGGGAAAAAGTAAAAGGAAACAAAAATATAAAACTTTTTAATTAACCGAATGTTTTGAAAGTAGATTCAGTGTTCTTTTCAATAACTTTTTGTACCGCATCCATTTCCGTAGAAATTGCATCTTGTTCAGTATCAAGTTGTTTCAATCTTAATTCTAAGTTTTTATCCTGTGCTTGAGTAATTTCAATTTTGGCATTAATTTCTTGAATAGATTGATCATATTGATACTTATCATATTCATATTGGTTCATTGCATCGTCGTAAGCTGCCTGATCAGTAACAGTGTTTGTTGTAACAGCATAAGTCACTTCATCCTGTTCTCCCGGGTTAAGAGTAATGTTAATAATTCTACCAGTTGCATCCTGTTCCAGTCTTGCAGTCACGCCTTTAACTTCTTCCGTTTTTTGTGCAGAACCAACAGTGTATGCCGGAATATTACTTTGAGAAGATCCTGTATCAGAATAAATCGCCGAATCTAACACATCTTTATTGTAGAAGTATGGGCTCCATGTACCTGTAGTAGTATTTTGTACATATCTTACCATCCAGTCTGCTTCACCATACTGTTTATTTAACATTTGAATATAGTTGTTTTCTTCTTTCAATAAATTTTTTAATTGGTCATCCGAAAGTGTTTTTAAATATTCGTCATTACCTCTGATTTTATTTAAATCTTCTTCGGACATATTATCAATGTCATCATCATCTCTTGTAGTCATTTGTCTGAGTTCTTTTGCGCCAACGTTGTATGTGTAGTTTCCTTCATTACCTTTTCTTGTAACGATAGAAGACCCAGCCGCCACAACCGCAAAATCATCAGTCCAAGATGAGTTGTAGCTGATTAAATAAGTCCCGTCCGGTTGAGCAATCATAGAAGAAATCGAATTGCTTAATGAACCGTCTTCGAAAGTGTAAACCGTTTTAGTATAATCAGAAACCGAAGGAGGAACCGGCACAGACATCCCTAACAAGCTGTTGTAGTAGTTAGCTGATTGATTAGACAACGTCGTTCTTTGTTGGTTAATCTGTTGTCCTTCATATTCAACATTTGTCTTTCTCGCGGTCAGTCCTAAGAACCGAGCTTGAGATGCTGCCATACCCATGACTTGTTCCCTTTCGATTTGTTTCCTTATATTTGTTAATACGGTCGGGGGGGGGGCAAAACTTTAAGCTTTTATACTAATTTGTTACATAAATTAACAATTAAAGCATAAAATAAGGACTTCCTTGTAAAGGAAGTCCTTATATAATATAGATTTCAGTTATCTATTTGATATTTGAGAATGTCCAGGCATCAAATGTCGGAGTTTCAGAAATTTTCATTTCTTTCTTTTCTTCACCTGAGCAAGAATCATTATGAGCAATAGGCTTATACAATCTGTTGTAGTACTCAATTACCATACGGTCTGAATTGAAGTATGCTTCAGATGTTCTGATAGCCTGTCTCATTAAACGAGCCCATTCTGCTTTATTCTCATAGTAAGTAGGAATGATTTCGTTTTCAATTGTGTTCATAATGCTTTCATGATCTTTCCAGTGACGTTCTTCCCAAGGCATTTCGTCATCTAAGCCTGGATATTCAACAGTGTAACCGTTAATACCGTTGAATGTACCTTCAACAGTCCATCCGTCATAGATAGATAAGTGTAAAGCTCCGTTAGCATTTGCAGACATTCCTGAAGTTCCTGATGCTTCGAATGGTCTTAAAGGTGTATTTAACCAGATATCAGAACCACGTTTCAATTTTCCTGACAATTCAAGTTCGTAACCAGGTAATACAACAACGTTTTTCAAGCTGTGCGAACGGTTAAGAAGTTTGTTGAACATTTCTTTACCCATAACATCATCAGGGTGGAATTTACCTGCAAAAATGATTTGAATTTTGTTTGCATCCAAAAGTTTGTTAATTCTGTCTTTATCCATCAAGATTAACCAGGCACGTTTGTAATCGGCAAATCTTCTTGCCCATGTAATAGTTAATACATCAGGGTCAAATCTTTTACCTGCAACGTTTGCAACATATTCAAACAATTCCGCTTTCATTTCACGTTTTACGGCTAATAATTTTTCAGGAGTATCAGCTTCTTTAATTCTGTGATCTTGCCAGTAATGTAGATTTACTGCGTTTGTGATAGCACGGATAGGACATCTGCCTTCTACCCATTCCCACATTTTGTTTGCAACTAAGCCGTGTAACTGTGATACAGCATTTGCAATTCTTGACATTCTTAAAGCTGCAACAGTAAGAGAGAAGTTTTCACCGCCTAATTGAACAGCTGTTTCTCTTGAACATCCTGCAAAGAAGCCGCCTTCCATAAGAGTATCAACCCAGTGAACTTCATTACCTGCAGCAACAGGAGTGTGAGTTGTGAATACGGTTTTCTTTTTAACTTCTTCAAGGTTACCATTGTATTGTCTTAATAATTCAAATGCTGCAGGAAGCGCGTGTCCTTCGTTCATGTGAATTACATCAAAATTGTAACCTACTTGTTGGAGAATTCTTACACCTGCAATACCAAGAACTGTTTCTTGAGCAATTCTTATCTTTTCGTTACCATCGTAAAGCTTATGAGAAATGCTCTTAGCCCAGTCACTGTTGCCATCTATATCTGTTGTTAAAAGATAAACAGGGCAAGCTCCGAATAGTTCGGGTTCAACATAATAAGCTTTAACTTTAACTTTTTCTCCGAAAATTTCTACTTCAGTAGAAACATTTAAATCTTTTAAGAAGTCATAATATTTTCTGATATAAGCAACTTCTACCTGACCATCTTGTGCAATTCTTTGATCGTAATAACCGTATGACCATAGCATAGTTACACCTACCATAGGCATTTGCAGATAGCCTGCAGAAAGCATATGTGAACCTGCTAAAAATCCTAAACCGCCTGAATAAGTTTTTAAAGACTGATCCATTGCGATTTCCATTGAGAAATATGCTACATTTGGTAATGACATATTAACCTTCCTCTTCTTATACTACGTAAACTATTTACCCAAATCTCGGGGTACCACAACAGCATAACACAAAAATTCTACTTTCAAATCCGTTTACAAAAAAAAATTCTACTAATCCTTGAGAATTAGTTATAAGTAGCTATTTTACTCTTAAAAAAACTTAATATTTGACATTTTTAATAACAAAAAATTGAATTTTAGGCTTTAATAATTTTATGCGAATTTTACCTGTTACGGAATTAAGAACCCAAAAAAGAAGCAATAATTCAAATACACATGCAAAAATGAATTATTCGCCTGCTATGACTGCTTTTTATTCAAAGATTAAAAGCGAGAATGTTTATAAAAAAATTCTTAATTATTTTAAGTGCAGTTCTATTCCGGAAGGAATTATCAATAGTAATCAGGATGAAATTACTTTTGTAAGGAAACCGATATTAATGAAAAATGCAAAAGCTGCATTACGTACATTTGTAAAAAATGAGAATTTTAATAAAAAAATTGCAGTAAATAATTCTGACGGTTCGTATGAGCTTTTTTACCGCAAATTTGATCCTGTTTCACATGAAACAAGAATTCATTCTGACACGTATGATTTGAAAAATAAACTTCATCACACGACTGTTTATGATAAAAACGGTTTAAAACTGAGCCAGTATTTTGTGAAAGTGAATAATCCTAAAGATCCGGTTTCTATCAGAAGGAAAGATTTTAATGTTTCGGGAAAAATTATTCATGAAGAAATTAAGTATAAAAATGGTGAAACTACATTTATAGATTATGATTATCTGCGTGACATACAAAAATTTGAAACCGTAAAACCCGACGGAACAAGAGAAATTATTACCAATTCTAAGTACTGTTCGGAAAAACAGCTTATTGATCCTGACGGACAAATAATCTTTGATAATATATTAAATTTTTAATTATTGTACTGCTTTATCCAGAATTTTCCCGAGAGCAATCTTAACATGAGCATAATTTAATCCGCCCTGCATGTAAGCTGTATAAGGTTCTCTCAATGGCCCGTCCGCAGACAGCTCTATTGTTGATCCTTCAATAAATGTTCCGCCTGCCATTATAATTTGATCTTCATATCCCGGTACATATTCCGGTATCGGAGTAACATAACCGTTTATAGGAGAGAGAGCCTGAATTGTTCTGCAAAAATGCTCTAACGGTTCAGCTGACCCAAAGGTAATATTTTGAATTATATCTGTGCGTTTTTCATAATATTTAGGTTCTGAATTAAACCCTATTTCTTCAAATATTTTTGAAGCAAGCACTGCGCCTTTCACTGCATCACAGACTACTGACGGTGCCATAAATAAACCTTGAAAGATTAGTCTGTGCTGGTTAAACATTGCACCGCCTTCCGAACCTATTCCCGGGGCTGTTAAAC
>FR900452.1:21371-49102 GCA_000438175.1 Fusobacterium sp. CAG:439
GTATTTTGCTTTTCCCGCAATGTAGCCGCCTGCTTCTACAATCCCGCCGCCAGGATTTTTAATTAGCGATCCGGCTATTAAATCCGCACCCGCTTCAAGAGGCTCGCGTGTATCGACAAATTCTCCGTAACAATTATCGACAAAACATATACAATTCGGATTATTTTTTTTAACCGTCTTACAAATTTTTTCTATTGTATCGAGAGATAAGGACTTTCTTGTAGAATAACCTTTTGAACGCTGAATTAAAACCATTGTTACTGTTTCGTCAATCATTTCATCAAGTTTTTCGAAGTCAATATCTTTTCCGTTTTTCAAAGGAACTTCGTCATACTTGATGCCATGACCTATAAGAGAATCTTCTTTCGATGTATCATCTCCTGCCGTCCCTATCACCTCCTGCATTGTGTCATAGGGTGAACCTGCAGCAGATACAAGTTTATCTCCGTATTTAAGATTGCCGAAAAGGCAGCAGGCAAGTGTGTGTGTGCCTGAGGCAAAATGTATTCTAACCAGAGCTTTTTCCGCTTTAAAAACATCTGCAAATACTTTATCAAGGACCTCACGCCCGAGATCATCATGCCCGTAACCCGATACAGTATAAAAATGCTCGGGAGCAACCTTATTTTCTATAAAGGCATTTAAAACTTTTTCCTGATTAAAATCTCTTATATCTTCTATTTGTTCAAATTCTTTAACAAGAGTTTTTTCGGCTTTTTTAATTATTTCTTTGCTATTCATAATAAGTTTATAATATTGCAAGAAAAAATAATCGTCAACAGGATATGCCCTTCTGTAAGGCGAAAATATTTAAATTATGTGAGTATTATATAATTGTTATGAATAAAATTTTAATTATGTTTTTAATGCTTTGTTTAACAATACCTGTTTTTGCATCGGGCTACAGCGTTCATCGCCCTGACAAACTGCCTGTCGGTGATATGTCTGAAGATGAAAGAATATTATTTATTCTTGATTACTCGAACAGTATGTCGGAATATCTTGAGGGAAGGCGTAAAGTAGACTTAATGGTAGATACAATGAAATCGATTTTACCTAACTTAAATCCTAATATATCGGTCGGTCTGCGTGTTTACGGACACAGGATGGGATTAACTCCGTTTGAAGCTTGCAGGGCATCAACTCTTGTTTCACCTGTTGCAGCCGCAAACGGTATTAATGTCAGAAATTCTCTGCTTGATATAAAACCCAGAGGGATGACGCCGATTACATATTCTCTAAAACAGGCTGTAAAAAATGATTTTCTTGGATTTACAGGCAAAAAGCATATAATTCTTCTGACGGACGGCGGTGAAAATTGTGATGAAAGTCCATGTTCTTATGTGCTTGAATTAATTAAAGTAAGAAAAGATGTTACTATTGATGTAATTGCGTTTAACATTGATGACGAAGATGATTTGGATCAGCTTGAATGTACGTCCCTTGTAACAAGCGGGAAATTTTATAATGCCAAAACAGCGGCACAGCTTGCAAGAAGTTTAAACAGCAGTGTAAATACATATAAGAAAGTTGAAGCAAAGATTATAGCAAATCCTTAATCATCGGTCATTTTAAAATCATCAGGTAATTTTTTACAGAGTAGAGAAATAAACTCCTTAAAACTCATGTCAAGTGAATTCACTATTTTCCAGAGAGTTGTAATTTGCGGATCTCTTTCACCCTTTTCCAGCAGAGAAAGCGAACTGCTGGATAAATCATATTCGTAAGAGTGCAGTAAAATGCCTTTACCTATTTTTTCTCTTTTTTCATGAATTATTTCTCCGATTGCATTCAACAATATTTGTCTTTTTTCTTTATCAATATTTTTTTTACGCTTATGTTGCATAAATTAAATAATATGTTATAATATTAATAAGATATGACTAATTAGTAATAGAGGGATATTTATGAAAACAGCTTTCACATTAGCAGAAGTATTAATAACGCTGGGGATTATCGGAGTTGTGGCAGCCCTGACAATGCCTGCATTAATTGCAAATCACAGAAAAACTGAAATTGAAACCAGATTACGAAAAGTTTATTCTGCTGTTAATCAAGCCGTTAATATGTCAATTGCGAATGATACCTGGACTATGCCTCCTACAGATAAGAGGTGGGATAATGCGGTATTAGAAGAATGGCTTCAAACTGCTTTATTCCAATATCTTAATAAAACTGAGCATTTTAAATCAGGAGAGCTTAAGCACCCGCTTTCCGATCTCCAGGAAAGACCGGGTATCATTCTTGCTGATGGTACGATTTTGTGGTTTAATAATAATAACCAAATATTTGTTTCTGTTGATATAAACGGACTGAAAGGTCCTAATAAAGCCGGAGTGGATTACTTCAATTTCTTTCTTGATTATGAAGATAGCGAGCATTTAGGAAATTTTTATCCTTCAGGTTATGCACACGCTAAAAATGATGAAGATGATGAAGATTTCGGAGATATTTATGTATATGGAGATCGCGAAAAAATGAAACGATACTGTAGTGATAAGAAATTGTTGGATCGTCTTTCAGGAACCTGTGCACTTTTAATCATGCATGACGGTTGGGAAATCTCTAAAGATTATCCTATAAGACTTTAAGGTTTGCAGCCTGCATCTTCCCCGTCAATTTTTCCGTCAAAGTTATTGTCAATTCCGTCTGAGCACGAACCTATAGAGTATTTCCCCTCGGCTCTTACTCCTTGTTTTAAGTATTTGTCCGGGATTTTCTTCCACAAATATTCAAAAAATCCTTTATAATATCTTGCCAGTCTTGCATCTTCAATAATCACAACATTTTCATCGTTTTTATTTTCACCGCTTTTAGAAAAATTCATTGAACCTGCAATTATATATTTATCATCTATAATTATACTTTTTGAATGAACTTTACCTGCGTAATTTTCAATTTTTACCGGAATGCCGGCTTCTCTAAGTTTTTTAACTTTACTTCTTGAACCATAACTATTTGCCGCATCTATAATAAGTTTTACGTCAACTCCTCGCTTTCTGGCATTAATCAGTGAATAGGAAAGTTCTTCATGTGTTATTATAAATGCTGGAATGTAAATATAATTCTTTGCTTTATTGATAAGAGGGATGATGGTGTTGATTATAATTTTATCTTTAGGAGAAAATAGGGGAGTTAACCTTGTTTGATTAAGTAAAACTGTTTTGTGACTAACATTTGATTTTAGTGTATGAAATTTACCTTCCATCATCTGGTTAAATTCTTCTTCGTAGATTTTTGCGGTTTCTGCCGAGTTAATAAATATCACACAATCTGTATTGAAGCCTGAAAAGCCTGTTCGTGCAAAATTCATGGAACCTGTTATTACTTTGGAATTATCAAAAATCATAAATTTATTATGCATTAATATTCTTGGTGTATCTGTTGATTTTTCATCGGCTAAATTGATAATTGATGCCATGTCATTGTAATATGGATTTGAACTTGTGTCATAAACAAGCCTTATTTTTACCCCTCTTGCTTTTGCCTTAATGATTGCATCTGTAATTTCAGGGATATTGTCCCACCCGTAAAGTGCTATATCTATTCTGTTTTTGCTGTTGTTAATTTGGGTGAGCATTTCTTTACAGGCAAGCGATGAACATTTATTATCGGGTTTTAGTTTTGTTGTTAAATCAGATAAATAGAGCTTAATGTTTCCGTTTGATATTGCAAGCGGATATACCTCTAGTTTTTTATGTTTTTTGTAATTTTTAACTTTTTGAATATGACAAAATTTACACGGCTTTGCATCTTCTGGAATTTGTTTTGCGGGAATTATGATTGCATCGTGCGCTATCTGACCGTATTTACAGGTAAGTTTATGATATTTATTGCTTTTATGATTTAAAATAACAAGCCTGTATTTCCTTGCTTTTTGCAGCTGCTTTTTATATTTTTCATAGTTAAGCGAAGCTCCATTATAAAATCCCAGTCCGGAATTTATAATTTTTTCCCTGTATGATTGACCGTCTGATATAATATCCGCAAACCTGCAATCCTGATTATTTTTTCCTGTAAATTTAAGCTTCACTCTTTTATCTGTAAGAATATTATCTGCAAAACTGTCAGTTAAATAGCCTAATTTTAAGGTATCCTCTTCAGATATTTTAAGTTTTTCAGCTAAACTGCTTTGATTTACATTTAAATTTGCCGTGAAGGTTTCAATATCTGATATACAAACGGTTTCACCATTGTCAAATATTTTATTGCCGTTTAAATCTATTTCAATAACTGTTGGTGTAATAATATTTAATACTGCTTTATCTGATTTTCGTATAATTTCAAAGCTTGCAAAGGCAGCAAATAATCCTATAATTATAAATATTGAAATAATCTTATTGGAGCGCATATTCTTTTTTGTAATTTGTTATTTCAAAGCCCAGCCTTGCAATTTTATCTTTTAAAGATTTATTTTGCGTGATTAAAAATTCCGTGTAATGTTGATTTTTGTTTGATGTAGCATAGTGGCACGGATGAATTAAAGCCTCTGCTATACATTCATCTTCAAGGGCTTTTAATCCGTATTCAACTGTCATATCGTCCATAAGACCTGTATAGCCCACACCTAATAAATAGTCATTCGTTTTTAATCCATATTGTGAAACAACTTTTTTGTTAATTTGAGTGAAATGATTAAGCAATAATATTTTTAGAATATTCGGCGGATACTTTAAGTTACAATGTTTTCTGAAACTCGGAACAAAATACATTTCTTCATGCTGTGTTCTGATGTAAGGAATATTGTATTCTTTAGCTAATTTAGCGGCAATTTTAAAGATGTTCGGAATTGCATGCGTATGTACATGGGAATCTATATGATCAACTTTTGTATAATTCATTACTGTTTCAATTTGTGTTCTGAATTCAAATTCCACTTGATTAAGAAAGGTTGCGTCATTTGATTTCATCAAAATCGAAAAAAATCCTTTATTAAATTTTCCGCGTTTGTTGGTAAGCATAGGAGCTTTAGTGAGCGAACGCCCTTCAATTATATTAAGGTGTACGCCTATTCCAAGGTTTGGGCATTCGGGAATGATTTCATTTACTGCAGCATTAAATGCCTTACCGTTTGCACAAAGGCTTGCACTTGTTAAAAAACCGTTGTGGTATCCGTCCAGAACTGCTCTGTTAAATGCTTTTGACATCCCGAAATCATCCGCATTCAAAATAAACTTTTTGCTAACCATATTAAATCCTTGCTTTAATGATAAATATATTATAGTATAAAGTTGTGCTTTTTGGCAAATTGTAAGAGAGGAATTATGAATAAACCAACCTTAGCGGTTATAGTACCATGCTTTAACGAGGAATTATGTGTAAAAACTACTGTTGAAACACTTCTTTCACTTTTGGATAATTTGGTCAACAATGGAAAAATCCGGAAAGACAGTTATTTGTATCTTGTTGATGACGGTTCAAAAGACAGAACATGGGAAATTATAGAAACACTCCATAACAATGACAAAAGGGTTAAAGCTGCAAGATTTATAAGAAATTTCGGAAACCAGAAAGCGTTAATTGCAGGTTTAGAGGGCGTGAGAGATTTAGGCTGTGATTGTGCCGTTTCAATTGATGCTGATTTGCAGCAGGATGAGAATGCCATAGAATTATTTATTGACGAGTATATGAAAGGTGCGGATATTGTTTCCGGAATAAGAAATGATAGAAAAACTGATACTTTTTTAAAAAAAATTACGGCTGTAATGTTCTATAAAACAATGAATATTCTCGGTGCAAAAATTCCTCCAAACCATTCCGATTACAGATTAGTAAGTAAAAAAGTGCTTGATATTATGCAGCTTTATCCTGAAAAATATCTATTTTTAAGGGGATTTTTTAATGAAGTAGGATTGAAAAATTCTTTTGTACACTTTGACGTAAAACCCAGAATGGCGGGAGAATCAAAATTTAATTTTGTCTCATTAATGGTTCTTGCATTAAACGGCATAACTTCATACAGTGTTGTTCCCTTAAGGTTTGTTGCCGTTTTGGGATTTTTTATGGCACTTTTCGGCTTTTTGGTAGGCGTCGAAACTGTCATTGAAAAAATATTCTGGCATAATTCTCCAAACGGCTGGGCAACAACTATTATTTTACTGTGTGTTTTCGGCGGAATTCAGTTATTTTGCCTCGGGCTTATCGGCGAATATGTCGGTCAGGTATACAGAGAGGTAAAAGCCAGACCCAGATATGTAAAAGACATAGAACTAAAATAAATTAAATTATGGAAAGGAGCAGTTATGAAAAAAGTATTTAATTTATCACTTCGGGGGGGGGGCGTTTCTTAGCTTCCGATCCGTGTTTTGAAAGTTTATTCAAAACTATAGTGTCGGGTCAAGCGGCACGCTTGGGATTTACTTTAGCAGAGGTTCTTGTAACACTTGGAATTATAGGTGTTGTTGCAGCACTGACTATGCCTGCTTTAATAGGAAATTATCAAAAACAGGCAAACATTGCAGGTTTAAAAAAGGCTCAGTCCGTTTTAAGTCAGGCTTGTATGAATATTGTCAGGGAAAAGGGTATAGACACTTTTTCAATGTGTTCTGTCAATGATTCTCAATGTCTTGGAGATTTATTTAAATCTGAATTAAAATTACTTTCAGGGAAACTGTGGACGCCAAACAGCGATATTGCCGAAGGATGTTGGGAAGACAAAGATATAACCAATCCTCAGGAACGTCACTATTGCACGGTTGCGGCAGACGGAATTGTTTATGACTTTGATATGGAATGGCCGAGAACCGAAAATAGAGTTAACGGTTTTATACTTGTAGATATTAACGGACCTAAGAAACCTAATAAATTCGGACGTGACAGATATGCATTTTCGATTATAAACAGTAGTGATATTACTGTTTATAAGTCCTCAGCAGTGGTAAATGATGATGTAATTCCGCCATGCAATGACGGTAAAGGTTCCGTGGGTGATAATTTGGGATGTGCATATAAATACTTATATACTGAGTAAAAATATAGGAGAATTAGTTCTCCTATATTTTTTAGTAATTCATTTCCCAGTTATCGTTCAGAATTTTTCCGAAGCAGCCAAGTCCAAATGCATGTTTTTGACAGTTTAAATTATAATATGTTTCTCTGATTTCTTTAAGTGAACCTCCCTCACAGGCTCCCTTTGTTTTACATCCCGGTGTTGCCCCTAAAACATCTATAGAGCCGTCATCATAAAACTCGGCTTGAAACATATCTCTTCCACCGATATTAGGTCCTTGAAGCCCGTTAATATCAATTAACATATGACCGTAATATGATGTGACACCATCTACGGTCTTTGAATAAGTATCCGGAGCGTCAATCAGAATGGATGCTCCGCTTGCAAGAGTTACAGAAGAAGATTCTCCCCAGTTAGCATTGTTGCTTGGGGTAGAAGTCCCGTTTAAATTTCTGTAACTTTCAGCAAAGCAAGGCTGCTTTATCTGGCTTCCGCAATCATTAACAACTTTAAAATAACCAGTCAAAAAGTCTTTCATCTTGCCTGAATTAGTCAGGCCTGCTTCTCTCAGATTAATTGCATTTTTGTCTGCCATGTACTGCAAAGAAGCTTGTTGAACTTCAGTATAAACTTTATGTAGCTGAGTAACATAAGTTTTTCTTTGATGGTTCTGCATCAAAGACGGCACAGTCATGGCAGACACAACTCCGATTATTCCAAGGGTTACTAAAACTTCTGCAAGAGTAAATCCTCTAAACCCCTTGTCCTCCCTTATCTTTTCGGGGGGGGGCAACTTCAACAGCATTAAAATCAATCATTTTTGCCTCCTTTTTTTTAATTATTTATTATTGAGAGGCTTTTGTCAATAGCTTATGTAAAAAAATAAAAAACCGTGCCACTGTCTATCGAATTCGCTAAATAAAATCTTTAAATATACTGCCTCTTTTTAATGACAAGACACCCGCAAGGATTGCCTTAGTGCTGCTATGTTTCCATCCTGACACGGTTCGGCAGTTTACGCCGCCATGCCTTTAAACGTCAACGACAGTATGTTTATCAAAGTTATTTACCGAACCCTCACAACAGGCTCTGCACCCCGCATTAACTTCGGGTCAAGGGATTGCAATTCCCCGTGGAGCACGGCTTAAATTCATTATAACACAAATTTTTTGTTATGGTAAACAATTAAAATAACTTTTTCCGGGGCTGTTCGGGCATTCATCTCTTAATGCATAATAAGCACAGCCTATACCGTTTGCCTTTTGATTTGACGTAAGGCTGCAAGGATTGCCTTTACGTTCTTTCTGGTACTCATATTCAATATCATGCCCGAATTGATTTGGTCTTTTATTCCCGTTTGTGTCGATGCCTATATACAATTGTCCTTCATCAATGTGCATGTTAAAAAAAAGAGCCGTCAGGCATAACTTGTGTAAGAAATACTGCTTCTGCCGGGCCGGCAAGTGCATTATATGTTACAGTTTGTATTACTTCCCTGATCTCTCCTGCTAACTATTTTTATAAAGTTTTTTTCGAATGCATTATAGCAGGCTGTTATATTAGAGTATGAGCTATTTTTTTGGGGGGGGGTGGATAGTCAGTGCTGCAACAATTCCGATAATTCCGAGAGTAATTAAAACCTCAGCGAGTGTAAAAGCTTTAAACTTATTTCCCATAGTTTCTCCTATTATAATTGTGTTTCCATATGGAAATGGATAATAAATAATTGGTCTGTTTCTTCTCTTTTATCTGAAATAGAAAAAGATATTCCTGATAATATAAAAAATTCGGAATTATAAAATTTTCTTTCTTGGAATATCACGAATTAACCACCTGCGTAATTGTTTTAAATAACATTTAAGGATATTTTAGACAATGAAAGGAGATACGTATGATTGAACGGCTCGATCTTTACAGATGCGAAATCTGCGGAAATCTTGTTGAAGTAATTCTGGCAGGCGGCGGGGAATTAGTCTGCTGCGGTCAGCCTATGCATAAATTGGAAGGTAAAAACGAGGAAGAAGCTATGTTGGAAAAACATATTCCCGTATTTGTCAAACGCGATGACGGCGGTGACGAAGTTCGTGTCGGAGAAGTTTTACATCCGATGAATGATGACCATTATATCATGTTTATTGAAACAATTTCCGAAGATAAAAATCATGTACAATTACAGTATTTACATCCCGGCGAAGAACCCAAAATGCTCTTACAGCAAAAGTTAGGAAAAACTCTTGCCAGAGAATTTTGTAATTTGCACGGTTTGTGGGAGGGCGAAAGTGATTAACGAGAAGGTACAAAATGTTCTTAACGCACAAATTAACAAAGAGTTTTATTCAGCTTATTTATATCTTGCTATGTCTGCTTTTTTTGACGAAATTGGTCTGTGTGGTTTTTCGAATTGGACCAAAGTTCAGGCAAGAGAAGAAGTTGATCACGGAATGATTTTATTTGATTATATTATAGAACGTGACGGAATAGTAAATCTTACGCAGATAGATGCGCCGGATAGGGCTTTTGAAAATCCTTTGCAGGTATTTGAAAAAATATACGAACATGAAAAATTTGTTACTGAAAGCATAAATTGTGTAGCTTCCATGAGTGAAGACGAATGTGATTTAGCTACCAGACATTTTATTAACTGGTATATTTCAGAGCAGGTTGAAGAAGAAGCTAATGCTCTTGATGTAATTAAAAAACTTAAAATGTTCGGTGATGAATGTACATCCCTGTATCATCTTGATAAGGAGATGGGGGAAAGGCAGTATAAAGCACATTCTTATAAAATATAAAAAAGAGGGAAAGCAATTTCCCTCTTTTTTTAGTAATTCATTTCCCAATTATCGTTTAAAATTTTTCCGAAGCAGCCGCCGGGCCAATTACCTGAGCAGCTTTTTTGTTCTCTTGCTTCCTGCGGAGATGAAGCACTGCCGCAGCTTCCATAATGCCTGCAATGAGGAGTAACTTCTTTTTCGTCCAGAGAACCGTCATTAAAGTAGTATAATAAAAAGTAATCCCTGCCTGCAATATTTGGTCCTTGCTGACCGTTTATATCTACATAAATAAATCCGTAGGGATAACTTACACCATTGTAAGAATATTCGTATACTAATCCGTTAAAACATATTGCGGCACCGCTCGCAAGTGATAAAGTATATTTGCATCTGTCGGCTTTGGACGGTTTATATACACTTCCGTCTAAGCCCTTGTATTCACCGGCAAAACATGGAACAGGTGTTTCTCCGCAATCATTCACAATATTAAAATATTTTTTTAGTGTTGCATAAGCAATTTCGTTACTGCTAAAACCTGCTTCAAAAAGATTTAGAGAATTTTTGTCTGTCATAGTAAGGCTAAAAACCTGTTGAATTTCATTGTAAACCTTATGCAGCTGAGTAACATAAGTTTTTCTTTGATGGTTCTGCATCAAAGACGGCACAGTCATGGCAGACACAACTCCGATTATTCCAAGGGTTACTAAAACTTCTGCAAGAGTAAATCCTCTAAACCCCTTGTCCTCCCTTATCTTTTCGGGGGGGGGCAACTTCAACAGCATTAAAATCAATCATTTTTGCCTCCTTTTTTCTAATTATTTATTATTGAAAAGCTTTTGTCAATATGTAATGAATTATTTCGAATTTGTAAACAATTTGTCTGTATAACAAAAATAGCTTATTATATAAGTATGAATAACGGTAAAATTGTAGTAGTTGATGATGAAAAAATGGTTACCTCAGCTTTTAAAACTTTATTTAGAGTCGAGGGATATTCTGATATACATTTATTTAATAGCCCTAAAGAAGCAGTTGAATTTTTAAAGAAAAACACCCCTGATTTGATAATCTCGGACTTTATTATGCCTGAGATGAACGGTTTGCAGTTTCTAACGGAAGCCAAAAAACTTCATCCCGAAGTGAGTATGATACTTTTAACCGGATATGCGGATAAAGAAAATGCCATTAAAGCTATTAATGAAATAGGCTTATATAAGTATATTGAAAAACCCTGGGATAATGACGATTTGATTATGAATATCAGAAACGGCATTGAAAGAAGCCATCTCCTTGAAAATTTGAGAAATAAGATTAATGAGCTTGAACAGGCAAAATTAAAACTTCAAGATTATTCTGCAAATCTTGAAAAAATTGTTGCAGAACGCACGGCTGATCTTTCTGAAGCAAATAAGAAATTATCAGGGATAATCAATTACTGTGCTGACGGTATAATAATCGTTGACGGCGAAGGGCATATTGAACAGGTGAACCCTGCCTGTGAAAATATGGTCGGGCTTTCGGCATCCGCTCTTTGTAAAAAGAAATTTCAAGAAATTGCATATTCAAATGTAAAAGAATTTAATTCTTCAAAAAATAATAAGTCCGGTGAAATTTTCGGATTGGGCGAAGAAAATTCAGAAATTCTTCTCAGAGATTATTTTATCGTTAATTCATTAAGCGGAATTCACACTCCAGTAGAAATAAGCTTTGCTGCAATTTCCGGAGATGAAAATAAAATTGACAAGTTTGTAGGGGTTATAAGAGATGTAAGTGTTCAAAAAGAAACAGAACGTTTACGGGATGATTTTATAGCAACGCTTACACATGATATGAGAACTCCTCTGCTTGCCGCTATTCAGACTTTGAAATTTTTCCTTGAAGGCGCTATAGGAGAACTTGATGAAAAACAAAAAGTTCTTTTATCTACAATGCTTCAGAGTAACGAGGATTTGCTCGGTCTTGTTAATGCCCTTCTTGAAGTTTACAGATTTGAAAGCGGTAAATTAACTCTTTGCAAGACTGCTTTTCCTGTTAAAGATTTGGTTGAACAGTGTTATTCCGAATTGAAACCTCTTGCGACTAAAAAAAATCTTAAATTTGAAGTTATATTTGAACTTCCTGACAGCCTTCATATTATGGCTGACAGAGCTGAGATTAAACGTGTAATTACAAATCTCTGCGGGAATGCTTTAAATTACACAAATAAAGGCGGAGAGATTAAAGTTCTTGCAAAAGCTCAAAACGGTGATTTTATATTTTCTGTAACGGACAACGGGAACGGTATTCCTCAGGCTGATATTCCGAACTTATTCAAGAGATTTTCTCAAGGAACGGCAAGAAAACGTTCTACAGGTACAGGGCTCGGACTTTATCTTTCAAGGCAGATTATAGAAGCTCATAACGGTAAAATTTGGGTTGACAGTAAAGTTGATAAAGGCAGTGAATTTTCGTTCCTGTTAACTGATGTTGTTACTGATGCTAAAGTTAAAGAAAGACAGGTTTCTAATGGCTAAAAATATCAGAGTTCTTATAGTTGAAGACCATGATATGGCTCGTATGGGGCTTTCGGTTATACTGGGAAATAATCCTAATATTGAAATTGCGGGAATGTCTGCCGACGGACAGGAAGGTGTTGATAAAGCTCTTGAAATTCTGCCTGATGTTGTTGTTATGGATATCGGACTTCCTACAATTGACGGAATTGAAGCTACAAAAAGAATTAAAGCATCAAACTCAAATATTAAAGTTTTAATGTATACTTCACGTGAAAGCGAAGATGATATTTTTGATTCTTTTCAGGCAGGTGCTGACGGTTATATAACAAAGGGGGCAACTTCAGAGCAGACAGTATCTGCTGTAATTGCAGTTTCCGAAGGAGCAGGCTGGCTTGATCCTGCAATAGCAAAAGTTGTTTTAACTAATATAAGACGAGGTTCTGCTTCAAATGAAAGGCGAGGAGAAATTAACTACAAATTAGGTAAAAACCTGTACGGACTTACCGAACGTGAAATGGAAGTTCTTGCTCTGATTGTAGACGGTTTAACAAATCCTCAGATTGCTGAAAAACTTGTTATAACTATTTCTACTACAAAAACCCATGTTCACAGTATATTGCAGAAACTTTATGTAAATACCCGTTCAAAAGCTATTTCCATGGCTATGAAAGAGGGTTTGGTATAATATGATTTACGCACTTCTCGGAATTGCCGCGGCTTTTTGTGCTTATATCCAGTGGGGAGATGAAATTCCTATTCCCCATATTGACAAGGATATGACTAAAAAAGAAGCAAAATATGTTCATAAAGTCAATAAAAAAGAAGAAAAAGAAAAATTTAAACGGGCTAAATTTGAAAGAAAACCTTCAGGCTATATGACTGTTGAGGAATACGAACTTCTTTCTGTTCCAAAGGACAGGATGACAGAGCAAATTGATATTCCCAAAACTCCTACTCCCGCTGATATGATTTATGTACCTAAGCCTGCTTATAAGATTGTAAGATATAATAATCCCCCCGGCAGCCCTGAAATTACTATTACAAAAACATTTTATGAAAAACGGCAGCAAAATGCTCAAGGAATTGTTTCACCTGACTTTACGAAATTAGTTTATCCTGCTGTTTACTACTATCCTAACAGCGGTTCAACAGCTTGTGATTTGTTTGTCATTAACCTTGAAGAAGCAAAGTCAAATATGGATAAAATTTTGACTGCAAATACTATTCATAAGCTTTCTGATCCGATTTTATCAACCGATAAGACAAATGATAACTACTATACATTCAGAACGCTTACTCCTGTTGATTTTTCCGCTGACGGTACAAAACTCCTTGTTAAGGAAAAAATCGGAAATACTAAGGATGGGATATGGCAGACAACACCGATTGTTTATGATTTTACAACAGGCGTTTCGTATAAGCTTATTGAAGTTAGGGATGCCGTGGCATACTATTGGAAAGAGAATAAAGGGCTTGATCTTGAAGATAAAAGATGGGACATTTATCCTCTCGGATTTGCGGCAGATAATCCTGATTGGGTTATTGTAAATGCCGTGGCATATACAGGCAGCACTCCTGTTAATCTCGGTACCTGGACCGTAAGTTCAAAAGGAGAGCAATCACGCCTTGTGACTTTTACAAATTCGGAGGTTCAAATCAGCATGAACGGGTACAAACTTGTAAAATATGGTGTTGTTTCTCCTTCAATTACGGAAAAAGAAGAACAACAGCTTAAGCGCATAGAAAAAGAAAAAGCAAAACAAAAGAAAAAAGAAGATAAGGCGGAAGTTAAGGCTCTTGAACAATCTTATAAAGCTAAAATTAAAGAGATGAATTCTGAATTTAAAGAAGCACAGAAAGACTACAATTTACGTCGCAGAATACAAGGTTCTACATCCGGCGATGAAATCCTTATTAAATATAAGGAAATCAAAGCCGAACAAGAAGTGAAAAAGCAGAAGCAGCTAGAAAAACAAAAAGCTAAAGAATTAAAACGCCTTGAAAAACAGCGTCGAAAAGAAGCAAAGCAAAATAAACAAACAGACTAATGCGACAAATTAATATTTTTAAAATAGTCAGGATCTGAAAGTGCTTTTGCAGTGCATCCAATTCCAGCTTCACTCCAGTTTTCACCATCACCTGGGCAGGTAGTATAGTATTGGCTTGCAGGAAAATCATTGAAGTCTCCTACTGCTTTTACCGCATTATCTTTTGGGTCTAAGTACCAGAAAAATACGTCTTTGCCATATCTGTCAGGTTTATTTTTCCACCCGTTAATGTCAATTGCCAACAATGAATATGTATTATCATCATTCCAAAAATCTCCGGAAGAATCTATTATTTTAAGTTTACCAAACCATAAAAGCATCCCGTTTTTCAGGCAGTAAGGTTGAATTAAATCGTGGGCTGATGCTCCTGCAGCTTTATGTGTCCCAAAATAATTATAATAATCTGCTTCGGTTTCGTCTTTAGGCAGTGTACAATTGCCGCTTTCAAAGTAGTTTTTAATAATTTCACTATTTCTGTTATTCACAACTTCATTTAAATCAACTTCATCATAGCGCATTCTTGTAATACCATCCTGAAGAATGGTATTTGCCTGTAAAAACTGTGTCCTTAAAACTTGTGCTTGATGTTTATTAATCATATTCGGCAATGTTAAAGCCGCAACAATACCTATAACCCCTAAAGTAACCAACACCTCTGCCAGTGTAAACCCCTTAAAATTCTTTCCCCATACTATTCTTGCGGGGGGGGGGCAACTTTAACAGCATTAAAATCAATCATTTTTGCCTCCTTTATATTAATTATTTATGATTTCTTCGTATTTGTCAATAGTGCAAGTTTTTCCCGGTGGGTAAGCTTTTTTATCCTTGCTTCTTCTTTCATTGCTTCTGATTTAGAAGCAAATTCTTTTTGGTATACTATTTTAATAGGTTTGTTTGCACGTGTATACTTGGCTCCTCTTCCATTCAAATGTGCTTGAAAACGTTTTTCGACATCATCTGTATAGCCGCAGTATAATGTATTTTTTTCTGTCAAAATAATATATGTGTAATAGCTTTTTTGCATATAATTCTTATAAATAAAAAAGACGGTCTTTGTAACCGTCAATTAATGTATTTCTTTTTCTTTATTCTCAAAAAATTTATATTAGCAGACAGAAGTAAATCCTCCTGAAGATGCTCCGCAAGAGCCGCCTGAAAATCCGCATGATGCTCCTGAAAAAGAACCGCTGTCAGAAAAACTTCCGCTGGAAGTTAAAGTTGAAACAGCATTTGAAAAACTGCTCAGAAATCCTCCTGTATATGCAACTGTTTCACCTGAATCTGTATATTGAGAGTAATCAACAGCAAAAGGATTGCTTGTTGAAAATACATCATAAACTTTCGTTTCGAAAAGGCTATGAAATTGGTTCATAGCTAATGAACCTGCCGTTTCAATTGACTCTGCCGGTTTACTGCTTCTGATATTATTAGTCCTTGCTTCAGATGATTTAGATGCTATGTTATTCATAATCTGCTCCTATTAATATCTCGTGTCTTACATTAATATAAAAAAATATTTTTTTATCGGATTTCGGCATGTGTTTCTTTTGTTACAATACTTAATAAAATATATCAATCTAATGATTTATATACTTAACCCCCTTGATTGATGCTAATTTACCTAATATAAAGTATTGTGTATGTGTAAAGGATTAAAAGGATATGTTGAAAAAGATTTTACTTACATTAATTATATTCACAGGGCTTTCAGCTTTTGCGGGAGAGAATTATCTTAATTCCGTTGTTATAGAGAATAACGATGGAGAAACTTCCGTAATATTGCGTTCGGACGAAGTTACAAAGGTAAAAAGAGAAGTTCAGGCTCCGGATAAAATTATACTTACATTAAAAGGTATTTCTCAATCTCCGGACATCAACACTCTTTATAAAAATGCTTCAAATGTGAACGGCTTAATAATACAAAATGAAGGGAATAATGATCTTAAAGTTTATATAGAAGCTCCCGGTATTTCTAAGGCTGATATTGTTTTTGATACACCTAACTCGGCTCCTGTCACTGTAAGCGATGCATCAGGAGAAGAAAGGGTTGTATGGAGTGTAATTTCAATAGCTATATTGCTGCTTGTAATGCGTTCTGCAAAAAATATCAGTCCTAAACCTGTTAAAAAGGATATTAACGAACTTATAAAAGAAAGAGAAAAGGCTCTATATCGTAACTTCCAAAAAGAAGTCGCATCTATGCCGAGCATGGGATATAAATTAAAAAGCTATAAAAAGCATGTGTTAAAAGGTGAAACTTTAAGACACTATTCACAAGTATAAAAAATCCGCTTGTTAAAAGCGGATTTTTTTAATACTTACTGATTATCTCTTCTATTTTTTTAGATGATGTTCCGTCACCATATGGATTTTGAGCCTTTAATCTTGTTTCTTCACGAGTTTTAGAAAGCACCTCTTTACTGTGTGAGATAATTTTGTCATAATCCGCACCGACCAGAATTGAAACTCCTGCATCAATACCTTCCTGACGTTCGGTTTCATAGCGCATTACAAGTGTCGGGCAGCCGAATGACGGGGCTTCTTCCTGAATACCTCCGGAATCTGTCAAAATTAATTTGGCATTTTTCATTAAATACACCAAATATGGATAATCTAAAGGTTTTAACAATTTTACATTTGCATAGGTTCTAAGTCTTGAGTGTATTTTATCTTTAACATTAGGGTTTGGATGAACAGGAATGACAAAGGTATGGTCTTTATATTCTTTTACCAGATGTTCGATTGCATCCAGAATTCTGTCAATCCTTTCACCATGATTTTCACGTCTGTGAGCTGTTATTAAGACTAATTTATCATTAACTTTTATGCCTGCGTTGTCAAAATATAATCTTGCACTGTCCAAAGTTTTATCAGATAAACAAAATAAGGCATCAATCACAGTATTTCCTACTACAAAAATTTTATCGTCAGATATATTTTCTTTTAATAGAGCCTGTCTGTTTTTTTCTGTCGGAGCAAAATTAAGTGCTGCAACACGAGAAGTCATCTGGCGCATAACTTCTTCAGGAAACGGCTCATAAATATCATAGGAGCGAAGACCTGCTTCAACGTGGTATACCGGAATTTTTCTGTAAAAACTTGCCAGTGCTCCGCAAAGTACCGTCATAGTATCACCTTGCACTATTGTTGCATCAATAGTATTTTCGTTAAATACTTTATCAAGAGCATTAAGAATACGTGTTTGAACTTCAGAAAGCGATTGGTTAGGCTTCATACAATCCAAATTTAAATCAGCTTCCAAACCGAAATAAGCAAGTGTTTGATTTGAAAGTTCTTTTTGCTGCTCGGTATTGCAAATAATAACGTTATATTTATCAGGATGTTTTTTCAGCTCCAAAATTACGGGAGCGAGTTTAATAACCTCAGGGCGTGTGCCAAATACAAATAATATATTTTTCATATAATAAAGTTTAATATAAAAAACATTCTTATGCAATTGTGTAATATGATTTATTGACTTGTAAGGCAATTTATATTTAAAATGATGGTTTATAATATGAAAAAAAGGAGAAAGCCATGTTAGATTTGTACATTTTAGAAACCTGTCCTTATTCCGTAAAAGTTATGGAATATTTTGACAAACACGGGGTTAAGTATAACAAAAAAGATATTACGGATCCTGAAAATTTAAATTTACTTATGAAAATAGGCGGTGAAAGACAGGTTCCGTTTCTTGATGACAAAGAAAATAATGTTTCTATGTATGAATCCGATGACATTATCGATTACGTAAAAAATAAGGGTTAATATGTTTTATAATTCTACAAACGGTTTTGAATATAATGATTGCATTTCAAAAGGAGCCTGCTCGGTATCGCCGAATATTTCTTCAATGCAGGAAGTAATGTTTATACTTTTGCGTCAGATTGCATATTATCTTATTAAATTAAAAGAATTTGATATATGCAAAGAAGATGTTATTTTTGACGTAATCTCAGAAATAGCTTTAATTGATGCTGCAAAAGATCTTTCGGAAGCTCAAATTCTGGATGCTTTTTCAAAACAATACATTAATCTTGTGAAGTGCAGAAAAGAATATTTAAAAACCTGCAAAGAAAAAGATGTGCAGTGTGATGATTTGAAAAATCTAATGAAATTCTCACCTAAAACAAGTCTTTCAAGTATCTTAAAACGAGGAGATAAAGAATTTATTCATAAATACAAAAAATTTAACTTTGAAAAAAAATACTATGCTGAAATTCTGTCAGGCGTAATTAAAAGTGTTTGTGTTAATCTCCTAAGCCTGCATGAATTAAATCAAACTTGTACATCTGCAGAAGATGAAGTATTAAAGGCTTTAAATCTTTTTAATGCTCACAGGGTGCAGGCTGAAAAAATCAGGGTAAGTACTGATGCACTTGCAAAATGCGATGTTGAACTGCTGTATTTAATTAACGCTTCACAGGTTGAAAAATACGGCAAAATTGAAAAAACTGATGTTTCTCTTTCAACCAGACCAAACAAAGCCGTTATGGTTTCAGGTTCAAATCTTGAAGATTTACGCAAAGTTTTGGAAGCAGTAGAAGGAAAAGAGATAGACGTCTATACAAACGGAAATCTTATTGTTGCGCATGCATTCCCTTATTTTAAAAATTCTAAAAATTTAATCGGACACTTCGGAACAGGCTCATTTAATACTATTTTGGATTTTGCAACCTTTCCCGGTGCAATCCTTCTGACTAAGAATGAAGCTCAGAATATAGAATATCTTTACCGCGGCAGGTTATTTACAACCGATGATATTGCCCCTAAAGGTGTTGTTAAGCTTGAAAATGATGATTTTACTTCACTCATTGAATCTGCAAGGCAAGCTAAAGGATTTGCCAAAGGACAGGATAGAAATTCAATTGTGGTCGGATATGATGAGAATAAATTTGAAGAGGCAATTGATAATATTATTAATTCAAATCCCGATAAAATATTTATTATCGGACATTCAGCTTTATCTATGCATCAGAAAGATTACTTCAAAAAGTTCTTTTCTGTTATGCCCAAAAACAGCAGAGCAATATCCTTTTCATATGACCCCGGGCTGGATAATGTCCTTACTGTCAATCTCGGAAATGATTATGCGCTTATATACAGTGCCTTGCATAAAATTTTAAATAAAATACCGATAACATCCGATAAATTAGCCTTTTTCCTTACAAAGTGCGATGTTAATTCGTTATCTAATATAATAAATCTTAAAAATAACGGAGCAAAAAATATTTTCCTTTCCGATTGCCCGCCTACAGTTATTAATCCGGCTGTTTTAAGAGCATTTAATAAACTTTTCGCTATTCATACAATCACAAATCCGAATGATGATTTAGAACTTCTTAATAAGGTTGAATAAAAAAAGAACTCCGTTTAGATATCGGAGTTCTTTTTTTGTTTTGAAAAACAAATTAATATCTGTAATGAGCAAAAGCTTTGTTAGCTTCAGCCATTTTATGAGTATCTTCACGTTTTTTGCAAGCTGCACCTGAACCGTTAGAAGCATCAATCAATTCATTTGTCAATTTATCAATGAATGATTTTCCGCCGCGTTTCTTGGCTGCTTCAATAAGCCATGAAGAAGCAAGTGCAAAACCTCTGTCAGCCTTAACTTCGATAGGCACCTGATAAGTTGAACCGCCGATACGTCTTGCTTTAACTTCAAGTAACGGAGTTGCATTAGTCATTGCCTTTTGGAAGATTTCAAGAGCTTTTTCTCCTGTTCTTTCTTCTATTTTTAATAAAGTTGCATAGAAGATTTTTTCGGCAAGAGATTTTTTACCGCGTCTCATAATTCTGTTAATAAATTTAGAAATATCAACGCTGTTATATACCGGATCTGCTAAAGGTATTCTTTTAGCGGGTTTAGAACGTCTTGACATTATTTCTTACCTCCTTTAGCATTTTTCTTAGCACCGTATTTAGATCTGCTTTGAGCGCGGTTAGCAACACCTGCAGTATCCAAAGTACCTCTAACGATGTGATATCTTACACCGGGAAGGTCTTTAACCCTTCCGCCTCTGATAAGAACAACACTGTGTTCCTGCAGGTTGTGACCGATACCCGGAATATATGAAGTAACTTCAAATCCGTTAGTTAATCTTACCCTTGCAACTTTTCTTAAAGCCGAGTTAGGTTTTTTAGGGGTTGTAGTGTAAACCCTTGTACATACTCCGCGTCTTTGAGGACAATCCATCAATGCGGGAGATTTTGTTTTGTCAATTAGCTTTTTACGTTCTCTGCGAACAAGCTGGTTAATTGTAGGCATTTTATTCTCCTTTATTTAGTAACTTCATCGGCAAAATCATATCCTGAAACCCTTACGCATTCCGGTTATGACGGGACTGCCGGAAGGCTTAGCCTGCCCCTACGTCCTATTTTTGCCTCACCCTCCGAAAATTCAGCACGAAAATTTCGGCTAAGAGTGTAATTTTATTAAACTACAGGCATAAACACTTGTCAATAAATCTTGCAAATATGTTAATAATGCTATATAATCAATTTATGAAGAAAGAGATTAAGGACAAATTTGTTGAAGCGGGAAGTTTATTTGCTTGTATTGCAATACTTCTGGCAATCGGATATTTTACAGGATTTATCAAAGGTTTTACGGCGTCTGATTTTCAGGATGCTTATAATAAAACTATTTACGATTTAACAAAATCCGCTGCAGGTAAAGGAAAAACTAATTTACTCAGTACTAATTCTTCACGCGGTAAAAGAGTTTCAAGTTATAAAGGCTATCATCCTATGCTAATACCGCAGGCTGTGCTTAGGGGTGTTGCAGCTTCAGGTGCCTGGAAACAGATTTTTTACTCTGACAAAAAAGTCGTATTTTATGTGTATAATAACTTGCAATCTGATTTTCACTACTCTGTACAAAACTATTTGAGTACAAAGACAAAAATTAATCGCTATAATCTCTATGCTTATACAGAAAATGAATTTAACGGAATGAGAGTTGGAGATATAGGACCTTCTAAAATATGTGACAGTCTTCAGGAATGCAATGCGGTAAGGCAAAAAGCAGCAGATTACAGCTCTCTGGCTGAATTTTTAAAATATTGCGGTAAAACAATGTGCATTATTAATCCGTCTAACGGTCAATACATCAGGCTGAAAAGTAAAAATTCCGGACAAGCTGTTAAAATTATAAATGATATGGTCAACTGGTAACTAAACCGTTAGTTTAAAATCTCCGTTTTTCTTTATATGTTCAACCAGTCCGCCATCCTGCAGCAGTTTGATCATGACAGGCGGCAAAGGCTCAATTTGGACAATTGTTCCGTTTGTAAGATTTTTCAAAATCCCTTTTTCAATATCAAGTTCCAATTCATCACCTGCATCAATGGAATCAGTATCACACTCTATTGCAAGCAAACCTATATTTATAGCATTTCTGTAAAAAATTCTCGCAAAGGATTTGGCAATAACCGCCCCTACTCCGGCTATTTTGATAATTTGCGGAGCATGTTCCCGCGATGATCCGAGCCCGAAATTTGAACCTGCAACTACAAAATCACCTTTTTTCATTGAAGCGGCAAAGTTTGAATCAGCGTCTTCCAGTACGTGCTTTGCAAATTCAGGAAGGTATGAGCGAAGATGAAATAATCTTCCCGGTGCAATATGATCTGTTGAAATGTTATCCCCGAATTTAAAAGCTTTTCCGCGCATAATAATCTCCTTTTTCTTGATTATACAACAAAATAATGTTATAATAAAGTAAAAAAGGAAAAAATATGTATTTTGACAGAAAATGTAAGATAACTTTTATTTGCAACGGTGCAACTATATACAGTGAAGATGACAGATTTACGGATTCAGAAGCTTATCCTCCGCTTAATGATGCAGGGCAGGAAGAAATTGAAAGAATTTGCGATTTTTTAAAAAAACGCGGAATTAAAAATGATAAGATTTACACATCCCCCGCTTTGCGTTCAAAACAATCTGCCGCAATGATTGCGAAATTATTTAAACAGGATTATGAGGTAATAGATGAACTGCATCCGAGAAAATGCGGTAGTTTTAACGGTTTGACCTTTGAGCAGGTTTATGAAAAAACGCCTGAGGTTATGGATAAACTGATAAATTGCCCTGAAATTGCAGTGCCTGAAGATGCAGAGAGCGTTACTGACTTTATTAACAGAGTGGATATATCCCTAAATAAAATAATTGAGGATAACCTTGGAAACAGAATTATCATAGTTACTCATAAAGATATAATTAAAGCTGCAATTATTTCCGCTTTAAAAATTCCACACAGTTCACTGCACAGAATTTACGTTAAATCTGGAAGTGCAACGCAAATCAGTTATTATGAAAAATGGTCAAGTCTTGTTTACTCTGACTATACTCCTGTTTCATAATCAGCCTTTGATTTTCTTTTATTAAAAAATCCTTTTCAGGCTTAATTTGTATAAAATCCCACGGCAGCATTTTATCAAAAGAGTAATTTTCTGTTGCAAAGCTTTCTGCATTTATATTGAGTTTTTTCGCGGCAGTTTTAAATGCTCCGAGTTTGCCTCCGTTTTTGTATACATCCAGAACAAAGTCGTTTAATGATGCATCTCCGCGGGAAAGGACAGCCTGCCAGTAGTCCCATTTGATACTTGATACATGAGCAGTTATTCCTAGTTTGTGCAACTCCTTTTTTAGAAAATTGCTTTTTTCTTCAAGCGCTTTTGTACTCTCTCGTCCGCACCATTGGAAAGGTGTATTCGGTTTAGGTACAAAGCTTGAAAAACCAAAAGATATATCAAATCCCTTGTTTACTTTTTTTAATTTTTCCGCAAGCCTGATAATATCCTGCAAATCTTCTTGAGTTTCCGTCGGTAAACCTATCATTCCGTAAAATTTGAGCCCTTTTAATCCGTTATCACGAGCGATTTTTACAGCATTAAAAATTTGTTCTTCCGTCAAATTTTTATTAATAACTCGTCTAAGTCTGTCACTGCCTGCTTCAATTGCAAGTGTAGAATTTTTTTGTCCTGCTGCAACAAGTGTTTTAACCACATCAGGGGTAATAGCATCAACTCTTAATGAAGACACGCTCATTTCAATATGCTGCCCGCTTTGAATTTTTTCGTAAATATATCGGCAGATATCGTGAAAATGCGGATGAGCACTTATTTGCGCTCCTAAAAGAGCAATTTTATTAGTATAGCTTAAACCTAAATCAATTGTTTTTATTAATTCTTCATAAGGCACACATCTTAACGGCAGATTAAGATAAGAAGCAAGGCAGAACCCGCAGCGGTTTGCACAGCCGCGTGAAACTTCAAGGATAAAAGTTTCTTTGAAAAAAGAATTTTCACTTAATATAGGAGTATAAATGCATTCGGTAAGTTTTTTAGTAAGTTTTTGCACCTGTTTGGGATACATAGGTACATAGACGCCTTCAACCTCTGAAAGCATTTTTAATATTTCAGTTTTGTCTTTATCCTGATTATTTTTACAAATTTCAATGACTTTTAAATTTACATCTTCGCCGTCGCCGATAATAAAGAAATCAAAAAATTCTTTATAAGGTTCGGGATTTGCGGACACAACGGGACCGCCGGCAAAAACCAGGGGCATTCCGTATCTTTCGGCAGCTTTCAAAGGCAGACGGTATTTTTCAAGCATTGAGAAAATTGTTAAAAAGTCCATATCAAATGAAAATGAAAAACCGAAAACTTTAACATCAGCTATATTATATTTTGTGGTTTCCGTATCTGAACATATTCTTTCTATGTTTATGCCTTGAATTTCATCAATGGTTTTAAACATCCATAAATATCCCAATGATGACATTGAAAACGAATAAATCCCCGGAAAAGCCATCCACATAACAAAATCAGAGTTTTTATCGGTTATTCTGTTGTATAAATATTTTTCAGACTTATTCATCGCTTTCCTTAGCCTTTAAATTAATGGGAGCCAAATATAATTCGTCAATAAGTACACAAATTGTCGCTGCTATAGCGGGTGATAATATAACGCCCCAGAAGCCCAAAAACTGTTCTGCCAAAAACAGGGCAAGGAATATCATAAGCGGGTGTAATTCCATTAATTTTCCGAATAATACTGGTCTTACAACATAATTTGATATCTGCTGGACAAGTAAAAATCCTATAATAATAAGAATAATTTTCACCAGACCTGCAGGGTAAGCGACAAGTATTATAATCCCGAGTGCTATTGTAGGACCTAAAATTGGAACAATATCGAGTATACCGGTTATTAATCCGAGCAGTGTTGCATATTCAACCCCAAACACTACCAGAACAACAGCCATCATAACACCGACTGCAGCCATTGACAGAATTTGCGCCCTTACGTAACCGCCGACTTTATTACTTATATTGGTGAGAATTTCATCCGCTTTATCTTTTAAATCAGGCGGGAAAAATTGTAAAAACTTCTTTTTCAAATAAGCTTTATCAACAAGAATATAGTAAACAATCATCGTTAATGCAACCGAAACCATAAGCAGCTGAAAGAGGCTTACTGTAAGGCTCCAGGATTGATTTACCAGTCCCTGGGCAAAGGAGGAAGAATTCCCTAAAATAGTTTCAGGATCAAGCATTTCGGGAATTTTATGCCCGTAAAATTCAGCATGTAAAAGAAAATTTGTTACATCAGTAATTTTTTCGGGTAAAGTAATAAGAAAAGTTTTTATTTCTTTGTATGCAACAAACACAATCGGTATGAAAAGCGCAATAATGGCAAGCACAGAACTTAATATAACAAGAGATGAAGCTGCCGTACGATTTTTCATTTTAACCATAAGTTTGGTAACGTATGGATTTAAGGCACAGGCAATTACATAAGCTCCAAAAAATAACATTAATATTCCAACAATTTTAGGCAATATCAAAAGCAGTACTATAACCAATCCTGTAAAAATTAAATTTTTACTTGTCCAAAAACGTTTATTAAGCATAAATTCTCCTTTAAATGCATTTTATCAAGAAAAACTAAATTATGCAATTTATAGTGTCAGGTATAATTTTTGTAACGAAATGTTAACAAAAGCTTTTATTTAAGCAATCTGAAAAAGAATATATACTTTATATATTTACGAGGACTAAACACAAAGGATACTAACATGGGTTTTCTATCAGGCGCATATGGAAAATTAATGGCCGGAAAGCTTGTCAGACAGTTGCAGCACCAACAGACAAGCATCCAGTCACGCTTGAACCGTGTCACCAAACAAGCAGGTGAGATGGAGAAATACTTTAACCGCATGGAAAGAAATATGAAATCCCAAATGCAAAGTCAAATGCAGTATTCTATGTATGGTTTGATGGGCGGAATGGGTCTGATGGGGCAGACTGGTTTGTTTGGTATGTCCGGACAGGGTATGCAAATGGATCAGTATCAAGCCTATTTACAGAATTCACAATACATACAACAACAATTTGCGATGGCACAAAATGTATGGCAGGATCAATTCGAAATGATGAGGGAAGCTCAATTAGAGCCATTACATGATTTGGAAGACAGTTTACAGACAGAACTTGATAATATTAAATCAAGATTAGAGTTAGCAAAAGAACAGTACAAAGCAAAACAAGACGAAGAAAAAGACGGTGCAAAAAATATGGCACCAGATTATACCGGACAAGGCGGTTAATAAATATAAGAGGCTCCCCTTCTGGGAGCCTCTTTTTAATTCAGCTTATTCGTGAGTAATAATTTGTGCTCCGTTGTTTTCAACTGGTAAAGTCATTATATTAACTTTAACATTCATATCTTCCCACGTATCTTTTATTATCGATTTAATTTTATCAAGATTATTTTTTTGCGAGATAACTATAATTGCAGGACCCGCGCCGCTTAAAACGCAGCCTAATACATTTTCTTCATGCTTGAGATTTTCAATAATTTTATCAAGTCCCGGTACAAGTTTCATTCTGTAAGGTTGATGAAGTCTGTCTTGAAGTGCAAACTTCATTAGTTCCGCATCTTTTGTATTTACAGCCTGAATAAACATTCCTAAACGTTTTGCATTAAATACCGCATCTTCCATCGGAACTTCTTTCGGAAGCACGGAGCGTGAAATTTCCGTAGATAATTCATAATCAGGTACACACACTGTAATATTCCATTCTTCAGGCCAATCAAGTTTCCTGTAAAGAATACTTCCGTCTTCTTCTTGCGATGTAAGAACCAGACCGCCTACAATAGCAGGTGTAACGTTATCCGGATGTCCTTCAACTTCGGTAGCAATTGATAATAGTGCAACTTCATCCGCAGGATGTCCTAAAAGTTCGTTAGCTGCAAGCAGCCCGCCGACAATAACAGAGGCACTGCTTCCGAGCCCTCTTGCAATAGGAATTTGAGACTGCACAGTGATTTTTAATTCACTCGGAGTTTGACCTATAGAATTGTATAAAAGTTCAACAGCTTTATATATAATGCTGTTTTCATCCATAGGGATATGTTCCATTAATAATTCATCTGACGTTTCATTGTCATTTATAACATTAATTTCAATTCCCGTGCCCGGCAAAACAGTTTCTTCTATAGTTATTGTATTATAAACAGGCAAAGCCATTCCAAGACAATCAAATCCCGGTCCTAAATTCGCCGTTGTAGCCGGCACTTTTACGCTAATTTTCATAATTCCCTCATATTATAAAGATATTATACCAAAAACATTAAAATTTGCCAATAATTACAATATATCCTATAATCAGCATATGTACGAATTATATCCATACTTCACAAACGATGGTTCGGTAGGGTTATTTTCACCTGACGCTGATGACATTTACCATTCAACATACGGAGCTTTGACGGAAGCTTATGAAAAATTTATTTTGCCGTCAAATTTAAATTCTTTTTTGAAAAATAACAATGAAATAAAAATTTTAGATATTTGTTTTGGAATTGGTTATAACTCAAAAAGTTTTTTAAATTATATATTAGATTTTCTCTATAACGAAACGATATATACTGATAAAATTAAATATAGCGATAAGATAGGTACTAATAACAAAAAGTTTAAAGTCTATATACATGCTATAGACACTGATAAAAATTTAGCGTGCTTATCTCCCTTTTTTATCTCAAATAAAAAGAATATAAAAAATAATAATTTGTCATTTCGTCAAGAAAAAATTCAAAGAATGCTTTCTCAAACTCTAAAAGCGAAATATGAACTTAAACCGGAAGTTAATATTTTACTGCTTGAAAAGATAATTGACCAAATTGATAATGAGGTAATTTCTATTCTCTCTGATAAAAAATATGCTCAGTACTTTGACAAAAATGTTAGGGCTTTATTTGAGGTTTTAACCACTAAAAGGTATAAATATAACCCCATAAGAATAATAAAGGCATTCTTACATAATATATATTATAAGTATATATCTGGTTGTAATAAAACGGCTTTAAAAGCCCTTAAATTAATGGAATTTAATTTTAAGCTCAATATCGATGATGCAAGACAAGCCATAAAAAATGATAACGAACT
>FR900452.1:49107-72578 GCA_000438175.1 Fusobacterium sp. CAG:439
AAAAAAAAAGCCATAAAAAATGATAACGAAATATATAATTATATATTTTTAGACGCTTTTACTCCTGTTAAGTGCCCTTGCTTATGGACTGTTGATTTTTTTAAACTGCTTTATTCTCATTTGGATGAAAATGGAATGATATTGACTTACTCTAATTCTGCATTGGTTCGAAACGCTTTTCTGAATGCAGGGTTTCATGTCGGAAAAATATTTTCACAAAGTGCAGACAAGTTTACAGGAACTGTTGCAGTAAAAAATAAATCTCTTATAAAATATGAACTCTCAGAATACGATTTAGGGCTTATGAAAACTAAAGCAGGTATATTTTATCGTGATGAAAATTTAACCCTTGATAATGAGGCAATAATCGCCTTGCATGAAAAAGAGGCTAAAAATTCAGATTTAATTTCAAGTTCTAAATTCATTAAAATGAATAAATTAAAAAAGTAATTTTATTATAGGTATATAGGTATATAGCTATTAGCTATATAATAAATTAATCTTGAATATTTTTTTCTGTTTTTCTTAATTCTATTTCATATCCGAGAAGTTTTGCGAAAAATTCAGCATCATCAAAACGAAGAGTTCCAAGACGCATTTTATGAGAAAGTCCGTCAAGAGTGTACTTTTTATTACTGTTTTCAGTTGCTAATCTGGCAAGTTCTTTAAGTGTAATACACTCTTTAGCAAGTAAAATTTTAACAAATTCTCGTCCTGACATACGTACCTCTTGTTAAATTCTACTAATTGTTGACAATATTGACAATTATTAGTGCGTATACTAGTATAATAGAATATATTATCAATAATTAGATTATATTCACTATTATCGTGTATTATTTCTTTACAGGGAGGAATTATTATGAAAAAAGGATTTACACTTGCAGAGGTTTTAATTACACTCGGTGTTATCGGTATAGTCGCGGCATTAACCATACCTTCATTAATTTCAAATCATAATAAATCAGTTACTGCGGCCAGACTAAGTAAAGCTTATAATACAGTTTCAAATGCTATCAGACTTTCAGAAAATGATAACGGTATGATGTCAGATTGGCCGATAGGAGCAAACATGGATATTTATAAATTCTGGGACGAATATCTGAAACCTTATTTCTCAGGTGCAAGAATTTGTGAAACTTGTGAAGCTTGCGGTTACCCGGATAATTGTTCAAATCCTGATACTTTTGGGAAACAATGGACAGGGATAGGAACTTGGGCTTTAGAAACCAACTCTTCAAGGCTTTTGTTTCAACTTAGTGACGGGGCAATAGTGTTTTTTCCGAAAAATACTATTAATGCTGAAGGTGATCCTGTATATGTTTCAGATTTATTTATTGATATAAACGGAGCACAAAAACCGAATGAAGGGGGAAGAGACGTTTTTTATTTTGTAAGAAATTATGAAAAAGGGACTATAAGTGCTCCTGCAGGCGATTGTAAGAAGTCTGTCAAATATTGCGCTTATGAAATTATGTCAAATGGTTGGAAAGTACCTGTAGATTATCCATACAGATTGTAATATTATTTAATTATTTGCACTCTTGCTATCAATATTTGTATAATATAAATTATGAATAAATATGATGTTATTGTTGTAGGCGGAGGAACAGCAGGATGCGCTGCCGCATATAATGCCGGAATTCTTGGGTTAAAAACCTTATTAATTGAAAAAAGTATCCACTTAGGAGGAACAATTACTTCCGCTCTTGTTGTGCCTGCAATGAAATCAGGTGAACACCAAATAAATACGGATTTTTACAATGCTTTAATCAAAGAATTGCACTCAATAGGCGGTCAGGCAACCTATCAAGATAACCCCGGATGGTTTAATCCTGAACTTACAAAAATAGCGTTGGACACGTTAATGTCAAAAGCTAATGTGGAAGTCTTTTTTGATACGCATATAAGGGATGTAATCCTTGAAAACAAGAAGATAAAGTCAATTGTAATATCTAAAGAAATGTTATCTGTATATAACGACAAGATAGAAATTCAAAATAAAGAATTATCAGTATCTATCGAAGCGAAATATGTTATAGATGCAACAGGTAATTGTGAAATCGGAAAACTCTGCGGATGCGAATTTTTGGAAGAAAAACATGAAAATCAGCCCGTAAGTTTAAGATTTATGATGGGCGGGGTTGATGTTCCGCACTTTGCCGTCTGGTTAAAGAATTACGATCCTGACAGAAATGTTACTACAGTAGAGGATGTTAACGGTTTTATACATCTTTCTACGGCATATACCTGGGATAAGGATAAAAAATGGGCATTGGCTCCATTATTTGACGATGCTGTAAAGAAAGGCATACTTAAAGACCACGATAGAAACTATTTTCAAGTATTTACGGTAGCCGGAATGCCTTCGACTATTGCATTTAACTGTCCTCGAATTATTGACTATACAGAGACGCTTGAGGTTGCAAATATGTCAAAGGCTTTACAGCTCGCAAGAAAAAACATCTTCAGACTTGCTAATTTCTGCAGAATTTATTTCCCCGGCTTTGAAAATTCGTATATATCAAACATTGCGGATATGCTTGGCGTAAGGGTTTCAAGACGTATAAAGGGGAAGTATATTTATACTATTAATGATGTAAAATCGGGAAAAACATTTGCTCACCCTGTTGTTGTATCAAATTATCCTGTTGACGTTCACTCGGAAAAGAAAGATGCATCTACACTCGAAGTTGTACAGGATTATACATTGCCGCTTGAAAGTCTGATGTCAGCAGATATAGATAATTTATTTGTTGCGGGAAGATGCATTTCTGCAGACTTCATGGCACAAGGAGCTTTAAGAGTGCAGGCGAGCTGTTTTTCAATGGGTGAAGGTGCGGCAAAGTATATTGCTAGTCTTTCTGTTTAACCTTACTCATAAGAATTTGTGCAGCATTCAGCAAAGGATCTATTGTCGGTGAAAACGGCGGAGCATAAGTTAAATCGTTATTATAGAATTCCTCAACTGTCATTCCCGCAAGTAGTGCCGCTGCCAGAGAATTTATCCTTTTATCGGCGTCACCTGCTCCAACTGCCTGAGCACCCAAAATTTTTCCTGTTTCATAATCCGCTGTTAATTTTAAAGTAATATTGTTAACATTAGGCATATAACCGACTTTGTCATTTTTTGTAACTGTTACCGATACAGGTGTATACCCTAATGCCGCTGCGCGTTTCTCCGTTAAACCTGTCATAGACATGGTTAAGTTTAAACATCTTGTCACTGCAGAGCCGAGAACACCGATGAATTTATCATCTCCACCGCAAGCATTGATAGCTGCGGTTCTTCCTTCTTTATTAGCATTTGAGCCTAACGGCATCCAGATTTTAGTCCCGCTGACAACAAGATGTTCTTCAACACAATCACCGCAGGCGTATATATCAGGAATATTGGTTTCCATCTTTTCATTAACTTTAATTGCGCCTGTAAGTCCTATATCAATTCCTGCATCTTTAGCTATGTCAACATTTGGTGTAACACCTGCACAAAGAACAACAAAATCCGTATTAAACTCTTTTCCCGTACCTGTTCTTACTGTATGCACGCCGTTCATATCACCCGAAAATTCGGTTACAAGTTCAGAGGTTAATATCTGAAATCTTCCATCATTTATCGAATTCAGTTGTTCTTCAATAAGACGTGACATATCTTCATCGAAAATAGTCATAACATAAGGTGCGTATTCAACAATTGTTACTTTAAGGTTTTGTTTAACAAGAGCTTCGAGAACTTCCATACCTATATAACCCGCGCCCACAATAGTAGCATGTTTTGACTTCAATGCCTTTTCTTTAATTGTAATGCCGTCTTCTATTTTACGCAATGTGAATATATTAGGTAAATTTACATTCTTTATTTTTGGAATAACAGGGCGTGCTCCTATTGCTATTATTAATTTATCATAGTCTACAAGATAAGCGCGCTGGGTATCCAAATCCTGAATTAAAACCTGCTTTGCTTCCGGAATAATTTTCATTGCCCTGCTTTTTAAATGTATATGAACATTTTTCTTTTCAAAATCTTCCGGAGAGCGTACAAGAAGCAGTCTGTAATCCTCAAAGTTTCCCTCAATATAATAAGGCAAACCGCAGGCCGAATATGAAATATGTGTATCATCGGTATATAAATCTATATTAGCTTCAGGCAAAAGCCTTCTCGCTTTTGCTGCAGCTTTTGCGCCTGCAGCTACGCCGCCTAAAATAACAATTTTCATAAATCTAATATAATACTTTATTCAATGTTTTACATTAGGCGGTTAGTTTAACCCTGATGTATTTAAAATTACACCTTTCATAAATTCGCAATATGCATCGATATCAGCTTGAGTTTTTTCTGCCTTCTCAACAAGATTGGTAATTTCTACAACTATTTTTTCTTTCTTTAAATCATCAAACATGACACACACTCCGTAATAAAATAAATAACAATTTATAAATCGGCAGCAGAGATTAAAAACTTTAGGTTCTTTAACTACATTGTTACATATTTTAAAAATTTAACAAAAAAATTATTTATATGTTTTATAAATATTAAAAAAGGAGTTTTTATGGAAATCGGAAATAGAACCGCCAAAACTGCATTCTGCGGAGTTATAAAAAATTCAACCTGGACCAGAGTTAAGAAATACGCTCTTGAAAACGGTAAAAAAGAAGAATTAAAAGCTTTCGAAGATTTTTGCAACAAACAAAAAAATTGCGACTTTGTTATTTCCGGCAGACACGTTAAACGCCCTTGCGAGGGAAATCATATAGTAGTTAAAATTAATTCACCCGATAACACCAAAAGAAGAGGTTATGAACTATTTTATATGGGAACAAAAAATATCACTGAAAATGTTTACAATATAATGAAAAAAATTTTTGATCCGACATCTGAACTTTATGAAAGAACATTCCGCTAATCTGTTTCATTATATACGAGTTTTTTTCTGAAATTCCACTGTATAAGAGTTAAGACAAGAATAACGGTAAATAAGACATATGCAATTGCTGAAGCCTTGCCGACATTAAAATACTCAAAAGCATTTTTATAAATTGCATAAACAAGAACATTTGTGCTGTCTAAAGGTCCGCCCTGAGTCATTAAATATATTAAATCAAAAATCTGGAAAGAGCTTATTGCCGTAATAATTACAACAAAAAAAATTGATGGTGACAACAATGGTACCGTAACATTTTTAAATGTCTGAAACGAAGTAGCACCGTCTATTTTTGCCGCCTCAAACATACTATGCGATATTCCTGACAATGAGGATAGAAAAATCACCATATTATATCCGATTAACTTCCAAACCGAAACAATTATAAGCGCCGTCATTGCGTAATGTGTATCATACAGCCAATTAATATGAATATTTAAGATATGGTTTAAAAGCCCGATATTCGGGTCAAAAATCCACTCCCAAACAACTCCGATGACTATCATCGGTGTAATAAAAGGTAAGAAATATGCGGTTTTATAAAACTCTGAACCTCTTATTTTAGAATTTAAGATGCATGCAAGCACCAAAGGTATTATTACTCCGAAAACAGAAGTGCTAACGGCAAAAACAACAGTATTCCATAATATTTTATAAAATAAGTCTTCCGAAAAAATTTCTTTATAATTCGCCAGCCCGACAAACTCAATCGGATTTAACAAATCCCATTTTGCAAAACTTAAACCGAATGAACAAATTACAGGAATTATAATAAAGATTAAAGTTCCGATTAGGGCGGGAAAGATAAATATCCAGCCTGCAAAACGCTCGTTGTTTGATAAACAGTTAAAAAATTTTTTCATGATATAATTATACAATAATTGATAAGGGGAGAACTTAATATGAAAAAATATGAACATGCATTCGGTAAAAATGATATAAGAGGAATTTACGGCGAAGATATTACCGAAGAATTATATTATAATACGGGGCGCGGCTTTGTTGACTGGTTAAAAAAACAATCAGGTAAAAAAGAAAATGAAATGTGGATTACGATAACACGCGATGCAAGACTACATTCGCCCGCATTGGAAAAAGCTTTGACTGAAGGAATAACATCAACGGGAGCTAATGTTATTCATCTGGGACTTGCACCTACACCTATCGGATATTATTCAGAAGTTGCAGGAATACCAGGATATAATATTATTGCAGCGGCAATTATTACTGCAAGTCATAATCCCAAAGAATATAACGGCTTAAAGATGACTTATAATAAAAGGACCTTAACAGAAACTCAAATTGCAGAAGTTAAAGATTGTACATTCAGAGAATTTGAATTTGCAAAAGAACCTTCAATACCGCAGGGCAAAGTGACAGAATATGATATAATTCCCGACTATATTAATGATATGGAAAAACGTTTCGAAAAAATCGGCGAAGGTGTAAAAGTCGTTGTTGACAGCGCGAATGCAACAGGCGGAGTTGTCGGTCCTGAATTATACAAAAAATTGGGCTGTGACGTTATAGAATTATTCTCGGAGCCTGACGGAAATTTCCCTAACCACCATCCGAATCCGAGTGTTGAAAAAACCTTAGATACACTTAAAGAAGTTGTTGTTGAAAACAAAGCTGATATTGGTATTGCTTACGACGGTGACAGCGACAGAATAGGAATAGTTGATCAGGATGGAAAATTCTTAACAGGCGATAAGTTACTTTTAATTTATGCTATGGATTTAATTGAAGATTGCAAAAAGGCAGGCACCTGCCCTACTGTGGTTAGTGAAGTAAAATGTTCACAAGTTCTTTATGACCAGATAAATAAACTCGGCGGCAATGCTGTTATGTGTAAAACAGGTCATGGATATATTAAAGACAAAATGAAAGAAACAAATGCGCTTCTGGCAGGTGAAATGAGCGGCCACACTTTCTTTAAAGATAAATATTTCGGTTTTGACGACGCAATTTATGCCGGATGCAGAATTATTGAAATTATTGCTAAGCACAAAAAAGTTAATCCAAATTTCAAGATTTCGGATATGCTAAAACCGTTTGATGAAGTGTGCTCATCGCCTGAAGTCCGCTTCCCGTGTCCGAATGAACGTAAAAAAGAAACTCTTGAAAAATTTAAACAATGTGTTGAAGCTGATAAAAATATGTTCGGTTCGGAAATTAAAGAAATAATTACTCTTGACGGCATGAGAATTGTTTTTGACGGCGGTTTTGCCCTTATAAGACAAAGCAATACAGAGCCTGTATTTACATTAAGATTTGAAGCTAAAAACAAAGAAGAATGTGAAAAATTTAAATCTTGTATGATAAATACTTTAGAAAATATTTTAAAATAGCAAAAAATAATTAAGAAATTAAACAAAAGATTACAAGGCACTTGCATTGTAATCTTTTTATTGTTATTATATTTTTTGTCAGAAAAGTTACTCACGAATATTTTACCATAGGCTTTAATTAGCTTTATTTTGGTATATTCGGTACATATAAAACAAAAAAATTAACATGAAAGGTAAAAATCAATGGATTTAGAAAACAAAGAAGAAATGACAGTTGAAGAAGCTTCTGCTCAAACAGTTGAAGAAAAAGTTGAAGCTCCTGCAGAAGATACTGCTGAAGACAGACCTGCACGCGGTCAAAGACGCGGACGCGGCAAAAAACAAAAAATTGAAACTACGGAAGAAAAACCTCAATCTGAATGGGTTGAACGTGTTGTTCAAATCAGTCGTGTAACTAAAGTTGTTAAAGGCGGTAAAAAATTAAGCTTCCGTGCCATTGTTATCGTTGGTAACAAAAAAGGGCAGGTTGGCGTTGGATGTGCTAAAGCTGCTGAAGTTATTATCGCTATCCAAAAAGCGATTGCTGACGGAAGAAAAAATCTTATCAATGTGCCTATCTTTAAAACTACTATTCCTCACCCGATTACAGGTCGTTCAGGAGCAGGTGCGGTTATGCTTAAACCGGCTTCTCAAGGTACAGGTATTATCGCTGGCGGTGCGGTTCGTTTAGTTCTTGAACTTGCAGGTATTGAAAATATCTTAGCAAAATCTTTAGGATCTAAAGCTCCTCTTAACGCTGCAAACGCAACTTTAGAAGCTCTGAAAGCTCTTACTCCGTTCAAAGAAGTTGCGGAAAAACGCGGCTTAACAATGGCTGAACTATTGAATTAGTGCTTCGTATGTAGCCGTATCAGGTTATTGTTTTAATCTGAAACAATTTAGTAATATAAAGATAAAGGAATAAATAAAATGGCAAAAACAGAATTAAAACCAATAAAAATTAAACTTGTAAGAAGTCTTATCGGTGCTTCTGAAAAACAACGCAGAGTTGTTGTAGGTTTAGGCTTGACAAAACAAAATCAGGTTGTAGAACATTACAACAGTGCAACTATATTAGGTATGGTAAACAAAGTACCTCACTTAGTTGAAATCGTTGATTAGTAAAAACTGATTGATTGCGTATAACCTATTGGTGATAGTGAAAGCGAGCAATCATACAAGAAAATAAAGGAATTAATAAAATGACAATTACATTAGAAGATTTAAGACCTGCAGAAGGTGCTACACATAAAATTAAAAGAGTAGGCAGAGGTCGTTCATCAGGCAGAGGTAAAACTTCTTGCCGCGGTCATAACGGTGAAGGACAACGTTCAGGAAGCTCTGCTAAAAGAGGTTTTGAAGGCGGTCAGATGCCCGGTTACAGACAAATGCCGAAATTAAAAGGCTTTAAACTTATCAACCAGCTTAAATATGCTGAAATCAACGTAGGCAGAATTGCACAATACGGAATGAAAGAAGTTTCTCTTGAAATTTTGAAAGATGCAGGCAGAGTTCATCCGTCTTGTGTAGGTTTAAGAGTTTTGGGCAACGGTGAATTAAAAGACGCTGTTACCGTAAAAGCTTGTTATGTAACACCATCAGCTAAAGAAAAAATTGAAAAAGCAGGCGGAAAGGTTGAGTTAGTATAATGGCACAAGGAATGAAAATGCCGACAACTGATGATTTAATGTCAATGTGGCAGGCTTCTGGATTGAAAGAAAAAATAATCTTTACTTTCCTTATGATTGCCGCATTCAGATTTGGTGTTCAGATGCCTTTGTTCGGTATCAATAACCAAATATTCTCAAATATTGCGCAAGGAAACAATATCATAGGATTTTTAGATTTGTTTTCGGGCGGTGCTTTAGGTAAAGTTTCAATATTTGCACTGGGTATCGGACCCTACATTACATCATCAATTATTATCCAGCTTGTTTCTGTTGTAATTCCTTCTTTGGAAAAACTCCAGAAAGAAGAAGGTGAAGCAGGCAGAAGAAAACTGTCACAGTATACACGTATTTTTACGGTTGTATTAGCTGTGTTTCAGTCTTTAATCTTTATGTTATACCTGCATCATTTACCGGGAGCAGTTTTGCCTAACGTTAATCCGATTATGTTCTTTATAAGTTCAATTGTTGTATTAACTGCAGGTTCTGTTCTTGTAATGTGGATTTCTGAACTTATTACAGAAAAAGGTATCGGTAACGGCGGATCTTTAATAATCTTTATCGGTATCTTATCAGGTATCCCGATTTACGCATCAAGAACAGCACAAATTGTTGCCAACAATTCCATGATGCAATTAGGACTTTTGGTTTTACTTTTAATATTTTTTGCGGCTATGATTTTCATTGTAATCATGCAGGAAGCAGTAAGAAAAGTTATTATCGTAAACCCCAAAAGACAGGTCGGAAACAAGGTATATGGCGGCATGAATTCGTTTATTCCGTTTAAACTTAACCCCGGCGGTGTTATGCCTATTATCTTTGCTATTGCAATTTTGCTTTTCCCTTCTACTATATTAAGTTTGGTGGGACAGGCTAATTTCAAAAGCGAGGCTGTAAAAAACGTAGTCATTCATTTAAATCAGGTTTTAAGTCCTGACGGTATTGTATACTATGTTTTATATTTCTTATTGATTGTTGCTTTGACATTCTTCTATGCATCAATTATGCCGAATATGCAGCCTAAAGATATTGCGGATAACTTAAAGAAATACGGTTCATCAATTCCGGGTGTAAAACCTGGCAGACCGACAGCGGAAGCTCTTGATAAAATATTAACCAAAACAACATTTATCGGAGCTATGGGACTTGGGATTATTGCTCTTGTTCCGTCACTGGCAAGTTATGTAACAAATATAAAAACTTTGCAGGGTATCGGAGCAACTTCATTAATAATCATGGTCGGAGTTGCACTTGATCTTATAAATCAGGTAAGAACACACCTGCTGGCAAGAAATTATGAATCGTTCTTAAAAGAATAAAAAAGTGACCGCTCAGGCGGTCATTTTTTTGCAAAAAAAAGCTCCCCTTATATATTGAGGAGCAAATACTGAGCAATCAGAAGAGTTGAGGATTTACATACTCATAATATAATTTTTTCTTTAAGATAACATTAGAGGAAACGATTAAAGATTATTTTTTTTGTAATTATTAAGGATAATTAATAATATAGTTAAATTGGACAAAATAAAAAAAATATCATATAATAAAACTTAAAATGAGGTTATTATGAGAGAATTAATTGAAAAAGACAGAAAAATTACAGTTGTACCGTCAGATTTTAAATGTGCAAACAAAGGAACAATAGTTGATGTTGAACCCAGATATTTCACAATCGAACTTGAATACGAGCCTGACGGTATAATGAGACATAACTACTGTGAGTTTTATACTCAGACCAATCATGGGACTTTATATTTTGACTCATACCCGGAAACTATTGAAGGTAAAAGAGTTAAAATTGCCAACCCTGCAAAACACAGATTTTTACAAAGACGTCAATACACCCGTATTAAGTTCGTTCATGAACTAGACTTAACTGCTGATAATATTACTCATAAGATTACAACACTGGACATTTCAGCAGGCGGTATGAAAATCAAAACCAATGAAAATATAAATATTGAAGGCAATTACAAAATAGTATTGACTTTATCAGAAGAACAGTTTGTTGAATGTGTATTCAGCCCGATAAGAATTGAAAAAAATGAAAACGGCGGCTATACAATTTCAGGCAGATTTGAGTATCACAACAACAAAGATAAGATGACCTTAACGCAATACTGTACAAAAAGGAGTATTGAAATCCAAAACAAATAGGAGCGTAGCCGCTCCACCCGCCACCTGGGTTTTGCATAAACTTGCACAGTCTATACTAAAGAAGGATCGCAACCGCTCCACTTGCCACCTGGGTTTTGCATAAACTTGTACAGTCTTTACTAAAGAAGGAGTGTGCCGCTCAATGAGCTTAATAAGATTACTCAGAAAAAACAGTAGAAAATTTTTGTTCACGACACCATCTCATGGGCAAAAATTTTTTATTTTTAGTAAATTCAGACAATTTTATAAATATGATATTTCCGAAACAGATGCTCATGATCCTCAAAAAGCTCTTTCAGATGCTCAAGAACGTGCGAAACATATTTATAATACTAAATATACCTATTTTTTAACAAACGGCTCTACAAGCGGAATAATTGCTTCTGTTTTAACCTGTACAGAAAAAGGTGATAAAGTCTTAATATGGCGGAATGCTCACCCGTCACATGAGAATGCAGTGAAATTAGCGGGATGCGAGGTCGTTTACTATGATTTGCCTGTTATTGAAAATTGGGGGATACCTGATAAAACAACACCCGATTTAATTGATATGAAAGGCATAAAAGCAGTTATTGTAACTTCACCTTCTTATGAAGGAGTTACCTCAGATATAAAATCGTTGAAAAAAGTATGTGAAAAAAACAATGCTTATCTCATAGTTGACGAAGCCCATGGTGCTCTTTATCCTTTTTCAGATAAGCTGCCGCAAAGTGCAGTTAATATTGCAGATTTTACTATTCAATCACTTCATAAAACAGCAGGAGGGCTTAATCCTACCGCTCTGTTACATGTTAATTGCGATTTAAATGCGGAAGCGTCACTTTCCATGATTAGTACAACTTCACCATCTTACCCGCTGTTGGCAAGCATTGAGGCAAATATTAATTATCTTAATTCAGCAAAAGGAAGAAAACAACTTAACTCTCTTATTTTGGCTCTGGAAAAAATAAGAAAAAATGTTAAAAATATAGATTTTGGCGGCAATGACATGACTAAATTGCTAATAAAAAAAGAAGGCATGTCTGGTTACGAGTTATCACAAAAATTATTTGATACTTATAATATCGAAGATGAAAAAACAAATGAAATATCAACAATGTTATTATGCGGAATAGGGACTTCAGATAAAAAACTGGAGCATCTTAGAAAAGCCCTTTTAAAATTGTAACATATTTGTAACATTATATAGCATATTATTAAAGAAATTACATAAATAATCCGATATACCATAGTGAAAGTTACTAAGGAAAATTGAAAGGTAAACGTCGACTATGGGAATGGCGGCAGGACAAGCAAGATTATTATCAATCACATCTCGTATGTCTGATAACGAGCTTAGAGCCCAGATTATCAACAATAACAAGATGCGTCTTGCAACGCAGAGTTCGCAGGTCAGTGAGGCTTACACTGCTGCATTGAATGATGCCCAAATGATGTTTAGCAATTACGATAAAGAAAACAATGCAACTTATCAACAATTAACCTTTAATGCATTGACATCTTACAATCCTTATAACAACCAGTATGCAATATCAAATGCGTCAGGTCAGGTTCTTGTATCTGAAAAAGATGCAACTAATTTCCAAGATGCAAACGGAGATTTAAATACATTTTTAAGTTATTACGGCTTAGAATATACGACAACATATTTTGAAAACCTTAATGAATATGCCAATGCAGACGGAACAATTCCATATGCAACGGGCGAAACAGATGCTGACGGCAATATGATAACTGCAAGTTCAGGAATGACTGCAGAACAACTGCAAGCATATTATGAAGGTATTGAGGGAAGCACTCTCCACCCCGGTTATGAAGCCACAATAGCAGGAGTTGATTATTATAATTACACTACTGCTATGACTGAATTTGATGAAGCCTACACAGCTTGGTGCGGATCAATAGCTACTAATATGGAGAATTACTTACAAACTTTAGATCCCGGTACAGGAACATTAACTGCTATTGAGGGAAGTATAAGTGGTGCCACAGATGTTGCAGCCATGACGACAGTATTAAATAATTTAGAAAATTATATTAATAACGGATATAAAAATCTTTGTACAAGCTCAGCTACCTCAAACAATTATATAACACAAATGCTTGAACAAATTTCTGCCGCTAAAAGCGGAGAAACAGTCTACAAAAACGGTGATGGTTCTTCGGCATTAACATTCACAGGAGATAGTGCTAACGGCACATTGACTTTCGGAGCATCTTCAAACGGAACAATTAACTCCGGTGATGAAGTATTCCAAATCATTAAAAGTACTGATGCAAATACAGGAGCTGTATCATGGACTTTAAACACTTATGATAAAGATGGAAATTTCAAGGCTACAACTCCTGTTTCATTGAATACAAGCGGCAGTACAATAAGTTTTTCTTATAATTATGTTGATGAAGACGGTTCTTCAACACTCGTAGAATTCAAAGATATTCCAAATCCTTTTAACGGAGGAAATACAAGCAGTTTTACAATTAAAGAAGTACAACCGCTTGATGTGGATACTATGCAGCAAACTGCACAGGAAATTATCAAAAGTTTAAAAAATTCTATTTATAATGTCTGGGATCCTACAAAAAATGAATTCAAAGCTGCGGCAAGTGATCCATCAATCTACAATGCATTTAAAGATAAGGGATTAGCTTTATCACAGCTTTTACTTGGTAGAGATGTAGGTGAAGCCAATTATCCAAACCTCCTTGATACATCCTGGGTATTAGGTCAAATGACTACCCAACAACAGGAAAGCTTCCAACCAATTCTTGATGTATTAACTCTTGACAGTATCATGAATACATACGGAGAACCCAAATATGCCTGGATTGATAAAAGCGAAGTTACCGATTCTTATAACGAAAACGGCGATGCTAAAGCACAATGGTATACAAACCTCTTTAATCGTATGCAAAGCGGAGGATATCAGGTATTACAAGACGGACTTGCTTCAAGCAGCGAGTGGATAAAATTTGCTTTTGAAAGCGGTCTGGTTACTCTTGAACAGGTTGATACCGATAATAACTGGAATACAATAATGTATTCTAACTGCAGTGATATCACTGAACAAACAAATAATGCCGCAATAACAATAGCAGAAGCAGAATACAATGCAGCTATGAATAAAATTGAAAATAAAGATAAAATGTATGACTTGGAGTTAAAAAATATAGATACTGAGCATAATTCACTACAGACAGAATACGATTCAATAAAAACAGCAATTGATAAAAATATAGAAAGAACCTTCAAAATATACAGCTAAATTAACTATACTACACATACAAGCAGGAAAAAATCCTGCTTTTTTTATTTTATCTTTATATCATATAAAGATTATGTAAGGAAATCTAAACTCCAATATTTTTTAGTTTATAATCATAATATAGATAAGATAAATGGAGATAATTATAATGGAAACAGTTAGTGAAATTCTTTCAAAATTAGAAAATGCAGACAACACTACAAAAAACGAATTAGAAAATGAATTAGTTAACATAGGCACATCGGTTTTACCTCAATTAGTAGACGAATTGCAAGTTGTAAGAGGTATTAAAAGAGGTGTTGTAGCTATGACTTTGATTAGAATTGGAGACGCTTCCGTTAAATATCTGAAAAAAGCTGCTGAATGCAACAAAGATTTTGAATGGGTAGCAGAATATTTAATTCGTGAAATTAAAGGGTCTGCAGCTGCTTAAATTATATTAAAAACTTATAACATAAAAAACGATCGTGCATGCGGTCGTTTTTTTATGCTAAAATTATATTTATGGGGAAAAAGGGATTAATTTTTTATATTACACTGTTTTTGCTGATACTGGCATTCTCAACCGCGGCAACACATTTTGATTTTGACCTGTGGGCAAGATTAATTGCCGGCATGGGCGTAATTGACGGAGGACATGTTCTTAAACAGGATTTCCTCTCTTATACACCGGTACACACCTGGTGGGATCATGAATGGGGCTCAGGCGTAATATTTTATTTTTTCCTGAAATTTTTTGGTCCCTACAGTCTTATAATCCTCCAGGCTTTACTTACGTTCGGAATATTGTTTACTGCATCACGCGTTATTAAGCTTAAAACCGAAAAATGCCCTTATAACATATTGTTTTACTTTTTTGCATTGATGGCTGTCATGGAAAACCTTAATAATCCTGTTAGATGCCATATGTTCAGTTTTTTATTATTCACGGTATTTATATATATTTTGGAAAAAGTTCGCAGAGGCAGCAACAAACTGCTTTTTATAATTCCTTTTCTGATTATATTCTGGAACAATGTTCACGGGGGTGTCGTATCAGGGTTAGGCTTAATAGCAATGTACGCTCTGGGTGAATTTTTAAATAAAAAACCTTATTTAAAATATATAATTACACTCGCAGCTTCAGCTTTAGTATTACTTATTAACCCATGGGGATATCAATATATTAAGTTTCTCTTGATGGCAAATTCAATGCAGAGACCTTATATTGTTGAGTGGTGGGGATTATTTTCTAAATTTTATATATTTAAACAAATTAAATTTAAGCTGTTTATGCTTGCAATAATTTTAATTGAAACTGTAAGTATTTATAAAAATATTAAGATAAGCTCTTTAAAAGAATGGTATGAAAAAGCTGATAAGGTTAAATATATTATATTAATTTCAACACTTTATCTTGCGCTGAGCCATGTAAAGCTCCTGCCGTTTTTTGCAATAGCATCACTATGCTTTGTATACGAGGATTTTTATAAACTGATAAAAAATCTTGAATTGCCGCAATGGAAAGATAAAGCCGTATATATTTTAATACTTGGTTTGTCCTTATTTACATTTTCTGTCAAAGATTTTTCAATACCGGCGGGCATGGACAAATACCCTTTAAAAGAAGTTGAATTCATACGCATAAATAATTTAAAAGGAAACATATTATCAAACTTCGGCTACGGAAGCTACATTTCTTATAAGCTCTATCCGAACAATTTAATATTTATGGACGGAAGATACGAGGAAGTATATAACGATTATATGGTGCCTCTGCTAAAAGAATTTTTTATGGTTTATCCTAATTGGAAAAAGGCAATTGAATTCTTCCCGCCTGACATAATGATACTGGAAAAACAATATCCTATATTCGCTGCGCTTAAAGCATCGCATGAGTGGAAACTTGTTTATGAAGGCAAATATTTCGGTGTATTTTTACCATCAAAATTTGCAAATAAAAAATTTAAGCAGCCTACAGATGATTTAAATTATTATAAAAATACACTATTTACTACAGGTATAAATTTTAAATCGTAGTATAATTAAAATATGAATAACAGTTTTAAATATACGTGTTTATTTGGCGGCGGCGCAATTCGCGGAGTTTCATACATCGGAGCAATAAAAGCGCTTGAGGAACTCGGTATAAATCCTTCGACGCTTGCGGGTTCATCAGTCGGTTCAATCATTGCAGCTATGCTCGCTGTTGGTTACACTGCCGAAGAACTTAAAGAAATTTTCCTTAAAGTTAATTTTGATTTATTTAAAGATATATCTATAGGGCTTGGACCTATATTTGCACTGAGTAAGGGAGAAGTTTTTCTTGAATGGGTAAGGGAATTAATCGAATCTAAATTTTACGGCGATAAGTATAAAAAAGGTGCTAACAGAGCAGTAACATTTAAAGATATAGAAAAAAATCTTGTACTTATTACAACCAACCTTTCTAATTTTGAATGTAAGGAATTTTCAAGATTTGAAACACCTGATTATGAAATTGCCTCAGCCGTCAGAATATCATGCTGTATGCCGGGACTTATGAAACCCATTGAATATAATAAAACACTGCTTGTTGACGGAGATTTACAGAAAAGCTGGCCTATGTGGAAGCTGTCCAAAAATCTCCTGCTTAATGACGAAAGAATTTTAGAATTCAGGCTTGAAGGTTACTATGACACAAACGATATATCCGGAATTGATTATGCAAACGCAGTCTACAGCTGCATGACCGCAATGTCAACATCATTTATAACAAATATATATGCTGATAAAGATAAATTTGATTATATAGTTCTTAATACGGGCGATATCGTAGTTGTAGATTTTAATATTGCCGAAAATAAAAGACTTGAACTTATACAATCAGGCTACAAACAAACCATGTGTTACTTTAACAGCATGCTTCCAAAAAAGAAAGCTAAAATAAAAAATAATTATGAAATAATACTTTCACATATGGTTAAAATTCAAAAGTACATTAACGCAAAGAAAGTTATAAAAGCTAAAATTCAGCTTGGAGAACTTTTTACGGATCTTTGTGATTTGAACGGAATAATAGATTTATCGGACTATAACGATATAAAAACATTTAAAAATATGTTTTTAAAAAGTATAATTTACCCGCCTTTGTTCGGCAAAATAACATTAGAGAATGAAAATTTAATAAAGGCTGAATTAACCCGTATAAACAATAATTTGAGTTCTAAAGTCGATGAGCTCGAAAAATATCTTGAATTATTTCCGCTAAAATAAAATTGTTGACAATAAATTATATTTGGGTTACTATAACAATGCTGAAATTAAGCAATAACAATTAAATAAGCCCTGGTGGCGGAATCGGTAGACGCGTCGGACTTAAAATCCGGTTGGAGTTAAATCCAGTGCCAGTTCAAGTCTGGCCCAGGGCAGTTTTTAAAGAACCTTAACTGAGGTTCTTTTTTTATTAAGAAATATTAAATACCTGCAAAATCCGTGCTATATAAGGGAATATAACTAATTAGGAAGTTATTAAACAGCAATTTTTCTAAATACATATACTTATTATATATATAATATATAAAATCTTGGAGAGTATAATGTCTAAAGTTAACATCATGCAAAGATTAAGTCAAACTTTAACTAAAATGGGCAGCGGTCTTACGCAAACAGCCATGACCGGTATTGCGCTGAAAAGCATGACAAATTGCTGCGGTCCAAGCATATTTCCTATGGGGCGCGGCGGATGCTGCGGAGGAGGTATGGGATACGGCTTTGGTGTTACATCTCAGATGATGGCAGATCCTATGGGATTTTCATGGCTTCCAAATCCGGCATGCAACTTTGCACAAAATAATGCTTACGGCAATATGATGGCTTATCAGTATGGTTTAAATCTTGCCGCACAATCTAATGCTCAGATTGCGGCTAACAGAGCTTTGTATGGACAACAACAGCAATTACAAAAAACAAATACTAAGTATGCCGGAGATTTGGACGAAAATCAGGAAACAAAAACAGGAAAAGCCTTTGACAATGCAACTGACAAAATGGCAGAAAATGATAACAGCAGTTTTAGCATTTTAGATAAATACAGTGATCCAAAAGACGAGAAAAAATGTGCAGATGAATACAGAACAGCAGTAAGTAATATTGCAAAATCTTATGCTGCTGAAATTGATAACAGTTCAGGCAATAAAGACAAAAAAGTTACGGTTGAAGAATTTGTAAAACATGAAATGTCAAAATTAAACTCAGATGCAACTGACGAAAAGAAAGCCGAAGCAAAAGCTATTGCTCAAACAGCATTTGATAAAATTGATATAAACGGTGACGGATACGCAGATTGGAAGGAATTAGCAGCAACCGTAGCAACATTTGACACAGATAATGAAACAAACAATAAACCCTTAGATGCTACGATAACATCAGGTGAATATAAAAAATGGTCAACTCTGATGGCACAGCAGGGCACAAATGAGTTTGATACAACAATAAGAAAAACTTACACACAATTATTCGGAAATAAAGAATAATTTATCAAATTCAGACCAGTCAAAATTTTTACTCTTTGCAAATCTCAGTAAATCATCTTTGCTGAGATTTTGCATTTTTTCATAAATTTCCTCGAGATTTTCATGTGCATCCATGGAAATAAGAGGAATACCGGCTTCATTAGCAAGCTTTTCAACTTTTATATCATAATTTACAGCACAAGTTTTTACACCACTTTTTAAAGCTGTTAAAACAGCATGAAAACGCATAGCAATTAAATATTCAATTTTCGAAATTTTGTTTATAATATCATCGCAAACAATTTCCGTTTTAATATCAGGATTAAATGTATGCAGAATTTGCTCAAATCTTTTGCAAAGTTCCAAATCCTGCGCTTCCTGCAATGAAAAAATCTCAATTTTTTTATCGCTGAACTTTGTTATAATGAGTAATGCCAATTTATGCAAAAGATTATAGTTCATTGTTTTAAACTCTCTAAGCTGAACGCCGACTGTTTCCGATGCGGTTTGAGAAGCTATATCAAGAGAATATATGGGATCACAAACAAGATTAGCATTAATCTTCCATTTTTTGAGCAGATTTAAACTGTTTTCATCCCTCACCGTCACCAGAGAGCAGTGCTTTAAGAGATTTTTAACTAAAAATTGTGCGGGTTTAGAATTTAAAGGTCCAATCCCCTGTGCAAATATAATAACCTTTTTATTAAATAAAAGCCCTAAAGCAATAATTAAAGAATAATATACAAGGCTTTTAAAACTTGTAACGTCCTGCAGAAGGCTTCCGCCGCCTGAAACTAAAATATCAGCTTCTTTAACAGTTTTAATAACATTTTTTAAATCGAAACGTTTAACAGAATTAACAGAGTATGTTTTTGATGTAAAATCCGTATCACTGGAAAAAACAGTAATATCTACATTTTCAAGTTTTTTTAGATGATTAACGAGTACGGCTAAAATTGCCTCATCACCGAAATTTTTAAAACCGTAATAACCTGATATTGCAGCCTTAACCATTGTTTCCCCTGTAAATTGTGTAAACTTCATCTTTATACGGAATTGATTTAATTGCACCTATTCCTTTTGCCTGCAGTCCTGCAGTTATTGAAGCAAATTTTGTGGCTTCGAAAGGAGTAAAACCGTGATTTAAAGCATGCAGGAAGCCGCCGTTAAAAGTATCACCCGAACAAGTCGTATCAACGTAATCACAGGTGTAAAAGTCGGTAAATACAATATTTCCGTTATATCCGGTATAATAGCCTTTTTTATCAATACTTTTGAGAACAATTGTCTGAATTCCCATATCCCAAAGCTTTTTAATAATATTTTCAGGAGAATCTATCTCCAGAATATTAATCGAATCATGCTTGGTATTTAAAAACATAATATCAACATTATCGCAAACTCTTGAAAAAGCTTCCTTTGCTTCATCAACAGTCGTCAATATCGAATGGTAATTAGGATCATAAGCTGTTACGATACCGTTTTCTTTCGAAAGTTTAAAGGCATATTCAACAGCTTCCGCGGCAGACGCCGAAAGAGACTGTGTAACCCCCGAAGCATAAACGATATCTGCATTTTTAATATATTCGGCATTTATATCATCAATTGAAAGTTTAGAAGGAGCTATCTTTTTTCTGTAATAAACAACTTCTTTTTCATTAAGAGATGGCCTTGCAATTATATACAACCCGTTCGGTTCATTTGTTAGTTTAACCTGAGAAATATCTAACCCTTCGGCTTCCCAGCTGTCCAACAAAAAATCTTTAAACGGGTCATTTCCAATCCTTGTTATAAATCCTACTCTTGACCCCATACGGAGCGCAGATATGGCAGTAGCAAGCGCATCACCGCCATAATATTTATATAAACATCCTGCGGCAGACATTTTAGCATTTGTAGACAATTCTATTAAACTTTCACCGATAGCTACAATATCTAACTTATTGTCCATTTTTAATCCTTTAATTCTTTCAAAACTTTTTTTGCTCTTGCCGTAATCTCGGAGAGTGAATAGCCGTCATAAAGATCGCGGCCGACACCGACAACGGAAGCACCCGCATTTATATATGAACGGATTTCATCAATTTTAACATTGCCCAGAGGCATAACATTCAAAAAAGGCATAGGTCTTAACAAATCTTCAATATACATGGCTCCGCCCATAGCAGTTATAGGATAAATTTTAATAAGCGGAATACGTGCTTTCCATGCATTATAAGCTTCATTTGCCGTAGACGTTCCCGCAATATAAGGAATTTGTTTATCTTTTGATATTTTAACAAGATTCATGGAAAAAATCGGAGAAGAAAGGATTTCAGCCCCTGATAATATAGCGGCTTCCGCCTGCATAGAAGTAATAATCCCCCCGGCACAAACTGAAGCATATTTTGATATTTCCTCAACAGCTTTATAAATTGAAGGATTTTCAACGTTTATTTCTAAAACCTTAATTCCTGCATCTATCAATGCCTTAGCTCTGTCAATCATTGTTTGAGCATTATTGCACCTTAATATCGGAAAAATTTTCTCTTCCGCGAGAACGTTAATTAAATTTTCTTTCATAAACTATCCTTTTTTCAAAATTTATTATATCATAAAATAAAGGGATAAGGGATATGAAAATTTTTAAGGGAAAAACATTTTTCATAAGATCAATATTATTACACGTATTTTTGGTTATAGTAATAGCATTTGTTTCAATAAATTTTTGGGAAAATCCTGTTTATGATGCCATAATTAACTCATCATCGGCGACTGTGGAAGGTTCAAAAGATATATCATTGATAGTAATTGATAATAAATCACTGGACAGTTACAGATGGCCGTGGGCAAGATCATTATACGGAGAAATTTTTGAATATCTGAATAAATATACAAATGCAAAAGTTGTTATATTTGATTCCGTTCTAAGCAGCCTCGATAAGGAAAGACCCGCATCTTCGGATAATTTCTTTTTTGAAACGGTAAAAAAATCAGATAACTTTATCGGCGGTTATATGGCTCAAAGCAAAAAATACGATAGCCAAACTCTGGGAAATGCTTATGACAAAGCGTTTTATAAAAAGTTTTCTATAGATATAACCGATAAAAGAACAAAAAATAATTCAAGATTAAGCAGTTATAACAGCTTAACCATGTTTCCGAAAGCTTACTTCGATGCCCAAAAGCAGGCAGGCTCCGTAAATTTGGGGTTAAATCCGATTGACGGAGTTTTACGAGAGGCAACAGATTTAATAAGCTACAATGAAAATTATTATCCTTCACTGGCGTTAAGAGCTTATCTTCTTGCAAATAAAACTGACAAAATTACTCTTACAAATAAACATATAATTGTAGACAAAACGGGTTTGAAAATCCCTGCATTCAAAAAGAACGGAGATATAAAGCATAATATAAAATTTTATAAATTATTGCCTGACTCGGAATTCTCACACAAAAACTACTCTGCTATAGATATTATTAATTCAAACAGGCTTCTTAACAGCGGCAAAAAACCCGTAATAAACCCGTCAGAATTTAACAATAAGATTGTTCTTGTCGGAGCTAACGCGCTTGGTGTAGAAGATGTACTGGAAACTTCAATTTCCTTAAATCATCCCGGAGTTGATATTCAGGCAACTATACTTAATAATTTCTTAGATAACGAATATCTTATTAAATTTACGAACTGGCAAAACATCACAATAATAATATTGTTAAGCATAATTACATTTGTTATAATAAGATTTTTGGCGTTTATTCCTTCCTTAATTACGTTAATTGGTATTGCAATATTGTATTTTATATTCTGCATAATATGCTTTAAACATAATTTAATTCCGTATGTAATAACTCCTCTGGCCGTTCAGCTCAGCACCATGATTTTTGGTTATTCTTACAGATTTATTCTCGAAGGACGCAATAAAGAAAAAATTAAAAATGCAATGGGAAAATATCTTTCACAGGATATTATGAAAAATGTCGTTCAAAATATTGATGACATCAAGCTGGGTGGGAAAAAAGCCAACGTAACTGTTTTATTTGCAGATATAAGAGGCTTCACGAGTATGAGTGAAAAAATGACTGCAGAAGAAGTTTCTGTTATATTAAACGAATATTTTTCTGAAATTGAACCTATTATTACAAAATATAACGGTGTAATCAATAAATTTATAGGTGACGCCGTTATGGCAATATTCGGTGAGCCAATCCAGGATATAAATCATCCGCAGAATGCCGTAAAATGTGCTTGTGAGATGTTAAAAAAGGTTGATCAGCTTCAGGATAAATGGCTTTTTGAAGGCAAACCTAAAATTGAAATCGGTATAGGAATTAACACCGGCGAAGCTTTTGTAGGCAATATCGGCTCCGAAAAGCGGCTTGAATATACCGTAATAGGTGACATGGTAAATCTTGCAAGCCGCATCGAAAGTTATAATAAAGTTTATAAAACCAACATGCTTATAAGCAGTTCTACCTATTCTTGCGTAAGCGATATAGTAGATGTTATAAAAATAGGAGACGTAACTATTCGAGGAAAAGCAAAAAAGATGGATATCTATGAGGTTTTAAGACTAAGTTAAATATTGACAAACAACAAAACATGGTAAATAATGGAAATATCTAAAAAGGAGGCAATATGATTAATATTAAAGCTTTAGAAGTCGCCCCCCCCCCG
>FR900452.1:72631-78935 GCA_000438175.1 Fusobacterium sp. CAG:439
CATCGTACAGACTATCTAAGGGGCGCTTTTACAATTTTTCTAAAAATTTTAACTGTTTTTATTTTAAGCGCTGTTTAAAGGCTTTTACATTGGCAGAAGTTCTTGTTACTTTAGGTATTATAGGGGTTGTGTCTGCCATGACTGTGCCTACGTTAATGCAAAACCATCAGCGAAAGACGTATGTTACCCAGTTACATAAAGCCTACAATGAGATACAACAGGCATTTATGCAGGAAATGACAGATAAAAATGCCATTAATCTGAAAGAAGCAGGGCTTACAGATCCGGAAGCAATGGATGAATTTATAAGCAGACATTTTAAAGTTGTACAAGCTTGCCCTGCACACAAACATTGCTCAGACATAAAATACAAAAATTTAAATGGTACAACAGTTGATACATCAGGAGCATTAAGCTGGCAAAACGGTGCATGTGCAATAATAGCAAGCGGTGCTGAAATTTGTATAGATAGTGTGGAAGCTAGAACATATACATATGGAGGCTATTCTTCAAGTTGGGGGATTTCATTTGTTGATGTAAATGGAAGTGCTGGTCCCAACATTTTAGGAAGAGATGCTTTTATAATGATAAATTGGGATGATGGAGTGCTTGACACGATTAATGCAAGTCCTGCCTGCAGAACTAAAGGAATTTGTGACGGAGCATCACTTGAGGCAATCAGAAACGCTGCGGGTGCAGCCTGTGAAGCCACTGTAACATATACAGATAACCAATGTTTCGGTAAAATTTTGAATAATAATTGGGAAATGACTTACTAATAAATTTAAAAGGGACAATTCAGATTTTGTCCCTTTTTTTATTTTTATATTGACAAACCCAAAAACATGGTAAATAATGAAAATATTAAAGAAGGAGGCAGAAATGATTGATTTTAAAGCTTTAGAAGTTGCCCCCCCCCCGAAAAGATAAGGGAGGACAAGGGGTTTAGAGGATTTACTCTTGCAGAAGTTTTAGTAACCCTTGGAATAATCGGAGTTGTGTCTGCTATGACTGTGCCGTCTTTGATGCAAAATCATCAAAGAAAAACTTACGTTACTCAGCTGCATAAGGTTTACAATGAATTACAACAGGCTTTTGTGCAGGTGATAACTGAAAACAATGCCATTGATTTACGTGAAGCAGGATTAGGAACTCAAACAAATATTAAACGTTTTTTGCAAAATCATTTTAAAGTGGTACAAATTGAAGAATTAGATTTGAGCAAACTCCCTTGGGGAAACGTAAATTACAAAAATATTAACGGTACAAATTATGCTTACACAGGCGATTGGAGTTGTGGAGCTTGTGCAACAATAGCAAGCGGGGCTCAAATATGCATAGATAATGTTAATTGCTATACTTATTCTTATGGAGGCTATTCTTCAAATTACGGATACATTTTTGTCGACGTAAACGGGAAAAAAGGGCCGAATATAATTGGCAGAGACGTATTTTTTATGACTTATTGGAATGATGGCATGATTGATTTGCCAAAAGTTTCTCCGGCATGCAGAACACAGGGAATTTGCGATGGAAGCTCTATAAAGGATATAAGAGAAAGCGGAACAGCATGCGAAGCCTCAACATACTATACACATCAGCAATGTTTCGGAAAATTATTAAACAATAACTGGGAAATGACATATTAGCTTCTGCTGTGATAAAATTATTTTATGATTGATAACATAGAACAGCTTAAAAAAGCTATTGAAATTGAAATTCAGTATAAATATATTGATATTCACGGGAAAACACAAGCTTTTTCAAGTTTTATCAAAAACGAAGCAAAAAAATACTACAAGTTATCTAAAAAAAATCCCAAATGGGCAGTGCTCGTTGAAACATTCGAGCACTATCCTTTTGCGGGAATAAATGAAAGACGCAAAAGTATTGATACACTTATAAGAGTTTTGAAATCTGAAACAACACCTAAGGAGCAATCAGAAAAAAACATTTCAGGGAAACTAAAACCCGCTAAAGACACAGATGTAATGTATATGAAGGGAGTTGGTCCGAAAATCGCTTATAAATTAAATAAACTCGGAATATACACAGCCCAAGATTTAATAATGTATTTTCCTAAAAAACATATAGACTACTCCTCCAGAACACTTATTAAACATTTAAAAGAGGGGGAAAATACTACAATTTTCGGCTACATAAAATCTGTTTCGGCATTTAATACAAAAAATAAACTTTCAGTGGTTAAAGTTGCAGTAACAGACGAAAGCGGCAGGCTTGATTTGAGTTTTTTTCAGGCAAAGTCCAACCGTTTTATGCTTGAAAGAGTAAAAGCACAATTTCCGGTTAACGCGGGAATTATGGTTTCGGGAACCGTGAAAAGAAGCAGTTATGACGGGAAATTAACCTTTGATAAACCTAATTATTCAATAATGACAGGAGAATTTCTTGAAGATAAAAATGCAAATCTTAATCTGGCACGAATTGTTCCTATTTACACGGTATGTGAAGATTTAAGCATAAAAGTTTTAAGACGGGCAATTTATAACGCTGTAAACATGTACAAAAATGAAATTGAAAATATAGTTCCCGACTATATCAGAGAAAAATATGGAATACTTGATAAAAAAATTGCGGTTGAACAAATTCATTTTCCTGAAAGCATTGAATTACTTGAGCAGGCAAGATTTTCTCTTATTTTTGAAGAATTGTTTTTAATTCAATTAAAATTGGTGCGTCTCAGAGAACAAAATTCAAATAACCACAATGCACTTGCATTGAAAATCAAAGAACAAGGGATTGTCAGAAAATTTATTGATAACCTTCCTTTTGAGCTTACGGGAGGACAAAAAAAAGCAGTAAATGAAATTCTAAATGACCTTAATTCAGATATTCCTATGGCAAGATTGCTTCAAGGAGACGTAGGCAGCGGTAAAACAGTAGTTGCAACCATAATGCTTCTTGCAGGAGTTGAAAACGGATATCAGGGAGCATTAATGGCACCGACTGAAATTCTTGCACAACAGCACTATAATAATTTACAGCAATGGCTGACACCTATGGGAATTAGCGTCGGGCTTTTCCTCGGAAGTCAGGGGAAAAAAGTCAGAGAGAAATTCAGAACCGATTTGAGAAACGGACAAATGAATATTGCAGTCGGCACACATGCTCTTATTCAAGAAGATGTTGATTTTAACAACTTAGGAGCAATTGTTGTGGATGAACAGCATAGGTTTGGCGTAAAACAAAGGAACGTGTTAAAGAAAAAGTCGCAAAATCCGCAAATACTTACAATGACTGCAACCCCAATTCCGAGAACTCTTGCCTTAACAGTTCACGGAGATCTTGATTTAACAGTAATTGATGAACTTCCTAAAGGAAGAAAACCTATTAAAACATCACTTGTTACATCTCACAGAGGCGTATATGATTTAATTAAACAGGAAATTGAGGCAGGGCGTCAGGCTTATGTTGTTTATCCGTTGATTGAAGAAAGTGAAACATTATCTGCAAAAGCCGCAACTATTGAGGCTGAACGTTTACAAAATGAAGTATTTCCGCAATTCAAAATCGGACTTTTGCATGGGAAATTGAAAAATGACGAAAAAGAACAGGTAATGGCAGATTTTAAAGAAAAAAAATATGATATTCTGGTTTCAACAACAGTTGTTGAAGTCGGTGTGGACGTCCCCAACGCAACAGTCATGCTGATTGAAAATGCTGAACGTTTCGGACTTTCACAACTTCATCAGCTTAGAGGCCGAGTAGGAAGAAATGATTTACAATCCTACTGTATTTTACACACTTCTACAAAATCTCAGGAAACAAAAGAACGATTAAACATAATGACACAAACTAATGACGGATTTGTTATTGCTGAAAAAGACTTACAACTCCGCGGTCCCGGAGAATTTCTCGGGACAAGGCAAAGCGGTCTGCCTGATTTAATAATATCAGACATTGTCCGTGATGCAAAAGTTTTAGAAATGGCGCGTAACGAAGCTATTGACTTTGTTAAAACAAATAAAATTGAAAATTATCCGCTTTTAAAAGAAGTTACCTCTTTGCAGTTATTCAGCAGCCTTGATATTTAATTGTAAACATATATAAACTTTTTATTAAAGAAATTAGCAATTATTAAAATGATATATACTTTATATATTTAGAGTATAAAATCGGAGCAGTTATATGTCACCATTTCACATGCACTTTGGCAGTACGCACAGATTTTTCGGCGGATTTAACAGAACAACAATTATTAATAACAATTTTATAGGCGGAATGCCCATGATGCGGCCTGTGTGCAGACCTATGCCGATGATGCCTATGTTTGGCAGTCACTGTTGCGGAGGTAATTCAAACGGTCTTAACTGGATGCTCGGATTTGGTCTTGCCAGCTCTTTAGCAGGCGGTATATTAGGAATGTTTGGTAACAATAATCAGTCATCAGATAACAACAGCTATTATAATACTGGCTATAACGGATATGTTCCGAATAATAACTATTATGACTATAATTATGGCGGAAAATCAAATCAGTATATTGCAGATTTAACCGCTAAAGTAAACAAATTGGAAGATGATTTGGCAGACTGCCAAAAACAGATTGATGATTTGTCCAAATCAAAGTGTAATTGTGAAAATAAAGAAATTACAGTTGATACAAATCCGACAGATGAAGAATTAATTAATGCACAAAAAACAAATAACAAGACAGAAAAACAACAACCTGAAGTTTCAAATTCAGAAACACCGGATCAAGTACAAAATAATACCGTAAAAAATGAAAAAATAGAAAAAACTGAAGAACCAAAAGAGCAGCAGGAGCAGCCTAAAACACTTGATGATATATTAAAGAACACAGGCTTTGATAAGCTTGATGATACAGCAAAAAATTATGTAAAAAGCCGTATATCTCAGGTATACATTGATGACAACGGCAATGTAAAATATGATATTAAAGCCGTAGTTCATGACGGCGATGATTTGAATGCCATTATTAACCGCTTCTACACAGAAGAAGAAAAAAGCAATCTTGAAGTTGCAAAAGCAAAATTACATACACAGGGCTCAGAAAGCAGACTTATAGTTAATCCTCTTTCCGGAGATACTATAGTCGCAAACGGAGTTTCCGAATACGGACTGAAAGCATTAATGCAGGACGCACAAAACGGAATTACAAAACAAGGTGAAATAACCAAAACAAATAAAAGAATTTCAGATTTAAAAAACGCATTCATTAACGGAGAAAAGAAATTATCTAAAGCTTATGTCCTTCAAAATAAACTGATGACAGAAGCCGAATATGACAAAATAATTAATGAAAAATACTCGTAGTAAAGTTAGTAAGGCACAAAAGACTTCAGATAAATCTGAAGTCTTTTGTTATCAACAGGTATTTTCAGGGAATATAAATACAACAGGGATAGTTATTTAAACCTCTATTTTAAAAGTTGTCTTTAATTATTTGTAAAGAAATGTAACAAGCAAATATCAAAAAAGGCAATTATTTAAAAAGTATATACTTTATATATATACAGAGAGTATAAAAAATGGAGAACTAGCCATGGGTATGTACAGTATTACCGGATGGTCAGGCGGCGGTCGACGTCCGCTAACTTACAACTTAAAAGCAGGACAATTCAGAGGCATGGGCAGAGTAAACGTCTATCCGAGCAAGACAACTATTGTAAACAACAATTTTATCGGCGGCGGTTACGGCATGTATAATAACTATGAATGCTGTAATAACAGTACTCCCAAATGGATGAATTGGATGATGGGTATCGGTATCGGCAGTACATTACTTGGCGGCATACTTAGTATGTTCGGTATCGGCGGCAATAACGGCAGCCAGCAGATTGAAGGCGCCGGCGGCAGAGAACCTCAAACAAGACAAGCCGATACTCCAGCACAAGATCCAACTCAAACTAAAGAATATAAAGAGTTAAATACCAAATTAGATAAGGCTTTAGATGAAATCGCAGAATTAAAGAAACAATCACAAGTATACCAAGAAAAACAAACAGCTCCAAGCGAAGAAGTTGAACAAAAACCTGCAGCAGACTATTCTTACATAGCAAACGGCAGAAAAATGGTTTGTACAGATGCAAGCGGAAGAACACAAGATATATCAGGCACTTTATCAAATGTACAAACTGATGCCAAAGGAGTACCTCAAAGCTTTACATTAACTGACGACAGAAGCGGCAATGCATATCAATATAATGTAAAAGTCGGCAGTGACGGTACATTAAGTTATGAATGTACAAGTAAAAACGGTCAGGCAACAATAGGAGCACCGACATATTCATTAAAAGACGGACAACTTGTTAATGAACAG
>FR900452.1:79012-108835 GCA_000438175.1 Fusobacterium sp. CAG:439
CCCGACAAACCAATCATGAAATGATACAACTAAAATTGAAACAACGGCAGACGGTCAATCAGTCTGCGATGTAGAAACATTTATGACACCTTATAAACATTCAGACGGTAAATATTACTCAAAACCGGAACAAAATAACGAGTTGTTTAACACTCCATGGAGCAATTTAGCAGCATCAAATAATACACAAGCAAAAAATGCAAGCTCTGTAAAAACATCTTTGGAAAACTGTGAAGCATTTAAAAAAGCAGGCGGTAAAGATGTAAAAATAACTCAAAACAGTGACGGAACATTCACTGCAACATTTAAAATTCAGGGCGGCGAAAGAACTCTCAGCGGAGCAGCATTAGATAAATTTATAGAAGGATAAAAAACTCCCTTCGGGGAGTTTTTTCATATGAGTAAATTATTCTTTACATAAAATTGGCAATTTAAGAAAAAAAATGTATAATAAATGTGTAGAAAGAAAGAGGGGTTATATGGAAGATTTAAAAGTTGCCATAGGTTCTGATCATGGAGGATTTCATTACAAAGAAGCCATTATTGATTATTTAAAGGCAAGAAATATAGATTACGTCGATGTAGGAACTTATACACGCGAATCATGCGATTATCCGATAATTGCAAAACATGTTGCCGAAAAAGTAATATCAGGCGAGGCAAACAGAGGCATACTTGTGTGCGGTACAGGGATAGGAATGTCAATTGCAGCTAACAAAATCAGAGGGATAAGAGCTGCTTTATGCGGCGATACTTATTCGGCCAGAGTTTCCAGAGCACATAACAATGCAAATGTACTTTGTCTTGGTGAAAGAGTTATAGGAGAACACCTTGCACTTGATATAGTCGATGTCTGGCTCAAAGCAGGTTTTGAAGCCGGCAGACATAAACGCAGAGTTGACATGATAGAGTAAATGTTTTCATGGTATAATCTAAAAAAAGGACAATACTATGACAAACGAACTTGATTCAAAAACACTCGCATGCGTTATTGCAAGAGCACTCGATGAAAAACTCGGTAAAGATATTACTATATTAAATATAAGCAATGTTTCTTCACTTGCAGATTACTTTGTAATAGTAACAGGAGACTCTACTCCGCAGGTAAAAGCGCTTATGAATAATACGAAAGAACGTATCAAAGAGTTGTTCTCACGTTCTCCCGTAAGAATGGAAAATGATGCAAGAAACCGCTGGAATTTACTTGATTACGGAGATGTGGTAGTTCATATTCTGCATAAAGAAGAACGGCAGACATATGCAATTGAAAAATTCTGGAGTAACGCATTCAGCATACCGGAAGATGAATGGAAAAAACTTTCGGAAAATTATAAAGAATTTTAATAACGTAATCGGCTTCACATATATGTGGAGTCTTTTCTTTATGTTACATTTCTAAATAGTATTGCAAAATCTTAAAAATAGTGTAAAATAAAGTTGTTATGAATAGAGAAGAGATAGATAAAAAAATTAATGAATTAGTCTTAGCTATGGCTAAAGACCCGCAAAATATCGAGAATTACCACAGATTATCCGAACTTTATCTTCAAATTGAAGATTATGACAAAGTTATGTCTGTTTTGGACAGCCTTCTGGCTATACAGCCTGATGATGTACAGGCTTTAGTCGGAATGGGTACAATGTGGTTTTACGAAAAAGATTTCAGAAAGTCATTGTCATATTATAACAGAGCTCTAACGGTTAACCCCAAAAATTATCTGATTTATTATAATATGGGAAATGTTTTCGCAGAATGGAAAAACTTTCCAAAAGCATTGTTCTATTACAACAGAGCTATTGATTTAAATTCTACAAATCCTGAAATTTATAATGCTATTGCACTTTTATATCAGGATAATGAAGATTATGTTGAATCTAAAGCTTATTATGAAAAAGCATTGTCGCTTGATCCCGAAAATATTACGGCTCTTGTTGATATGGGTAATGTCTGCTTTAAACTTTTCGATTATGAAACAGCTCTGGAATTGTATAAAAAGGTATTTGTTCTTAATCCTGATAACAAAATAGTTGCAATATGCATAGGCAATACTTTAACTTTAATGAAAGAAAGAGAAAAAGCATACAATTATTTTGAAAAAGCTCTTCAAATGGAAGGGGACAACTACAAAGCATATATTTGTTACGCAATTTCTCTATCCGAATTCGGCGAATATGATATGGCTGTTGAAATGTATAAAAAAGCAGAAAAAATTCAACCCAAAGAAATTGATGCGCAGATACTTCTTGCGAACTTATATACAAACTTTAACCACTTAGATATGGCAATGGATTTATATAAGGAAGCATTAAGAATTAAGCCTAACAGTGCAAAAACATATATGCTGCTTGGTAATGCTCATTATCTTAAAGGAGAAATTGAACAATCAATTGCATCATATCGTGCATCTATTAATATTTCCCCGGAAAATGACGAGTACAGGCTTGTATATACACAAGTGCTTGACGAGTATATTAATAAAAAACGAAATGGAGAACCTGTTTAAAAATGCGTGAAGATACCCCGTATATGATTGAAAGGATAATTGCAGCATTAACGTATCTTACAATGGGTATGGTCGGTTTTATATGGTTAATTGCGGGGTTATTCACAAAAGCAAGATTGAAACCTTTTTTACAATATCATATATTTCAATCAATATTTATTGCGCTAGGGTTTACAGTTTTATCAATATTTATAGGCTGGCTGTCAAATCTTCTAAGTTTTATTCCTATAATCAACAGACTTGTAGCACAAATTACGTTTCTGTTAAACATGCCTTTAATTTTTGATTATTCGCTGCTTCAGGCTGTAATTTATGCAATACTTATTTATCTTGCAGTAACCGCATTTATGGGTAAATACAGCTATATACCGTGGGTTTCGGATATTATTGACCAGAATATAAGCCGATAAAAAAAACTGCGCCCGAAAGCGCAGGTACGTGGCATTTATGAAAAGATTATGAATTATGATTTTTCTGTTTTGGAGAGAATAATAGCATTTGATAACGGAATACCTCCTGTCATCTGAGGTTTATTTACAACTCTGCCGTTTACATACATTACCGTTGAACCTCCGCCGTCAAGATTTATTGCTCCAACGCATCCGATTGATTGCATGAAATTTGCAAGCTCCATTAAAGTCATTCCTATTGAACTGCCTTCACGACCGTCAACAGCTACAAGAATAAAGTTATTATCTGCAGTATAACCGATGGCACTTCTAGGGTTGCGCCCGCCGATTGCACCAAGCTTTTGAGCTGTCATATCAACATAAACTTCGCCGTCTTTAACAAGGTACGGACCGCCGCTTATAATATGCTTTACTCCTTTCCATTCGGGATTTGTATTTATAACAAGTTCTGCGTCTTTTTTATCAAGAAGAGCATATAATATACTTTTTGGGCCTGAAATTACATAGCCGTTTTCAGGAATTTCAACGGCATTTGCCGATGCTTTTGTAATTTTACCGTCAATAACCTGCAATCCGACACCGTATTTCGGAGCTGAAGGGGAATATTTTCCCCATTCGGGCGTATAAACGAGTACATGAGTTGAAAGCATTCTTGGCTGATTTATATTATTGACCTTGATTGTTTGTTTGCTTCCTTTAATTGAAGCATCCAGCTGAATTCTGGCAATATCAAACCCATCATCAAATATGCCCATAGCTACTCTGTCGTAAACTGGTCCGGTGTACATTTTTTTATCAATCATTAAAGTTCCGAGAGGAACGCCTGTTTGAGGCTTAAAATATGTACCGTTTAATGCAACTACTGCATTATTATTTTTTGCGATTGTTGTTATTGTCCTTCTGCTTTTAAGTGTTGAATTTGACGAAAGTGCGGGAGTTAAATCTAAATCTTTAGCAAGTTTCATATCTGCTTCTACAACATTAATTCTTACAGGTCTCCCGTTATAATATTTTGTAAGTTTGATATGCTTTACCCCGCTTGTTACATCCGCAATAACTGCTTTAGGATATTTTTGCCGGATCATAGTATCAAAATTCTTTTGCCTTGTCTCGGGAGAAATCTCATTCAGAATTTTTTGTTTTAATTGACCTGTATCAAAGTCAGGGGCTGTTACCTGCGCAACTTTCGTATTACTTGCATGAATAGGCATCAGCACCTGACACAAAATTATAACCCCGATTATAGATATATTAACAGCAATTTCTGTTAATTTTCTCAGCTCATAGTTTTCAGCATTATAAATCAACGTATCCATAACGTCACCTCAATTTTTAAAGTAACCGGATACCTTTTTGATTTAAGAGTGGGGTGGGGAATAACACTCATCGGAAACCTGATTTGTATTTCTATAAACCATCTTATCAGGGACTTCCTACTACTATTGTAACATATTTTAACAAATACTTCAATCCCTCTGACTGCAAGGATTTTACAAAACTAAATATAGTATAATTAACACTAAACCACAAAAAAAGACGGTTTTTTATAACCGTCTTTTAAAAATCATTATATATCACATAAATAAGTTTGCACAAACTTTTTAGCTTCATTTGAAGGCATTTCTTCATCCAGTGAAGCTATCTCTACGGGTTTGCCGGTTGATCTTTTAATATTAAAGTTAACATAAGACTTATTGCCGAATATACCATTGGTTAGAGTTAATTTAGCTTCTTTGCCGAACTTAGTTTCCTGCAAGAATATATTAACTTTATCAGTTTTAGCCATATAAGTGCCAAGCTGTTCACCTCTACGATTTTGTGCAAGTTTTCCAAATGCTTTTGTTACAAGCTTCTCAACTGTATTTTCTTTTGAAGAGAAGCTTACAGTATCAGCCTGCAGCCCTTTGTTTAATGGCATATAAGCATTTTTCTGCATACGACAATTTGGTGTAGAAACAGACGGGGTAAAATTAATTTTTGAAATCATTTTTCTTTCCTTCTGATTAAATGTATATTACACACTTATTAAAACGCAAAATTTGTTTCATGTCAAACATTGCAGTTATTTGAAGCATGGATAATCATCAAGAATTTGCCAGCCGTTTAATTGAATTATTTTAGCCGCGTTAGAACAAGAATTATAAAGTCCTTCTTTTGTTCCGTCCCAATCAGAGTTAATATAAGGTTCCACACCTAAATTCTTAAAATATTCGTTTCTTTTACCGCTTGCCCCACCTGGATAGAATGCAAACATAAAGATATCTTTACCATGCTTTGGTTGAGCCAATTCTGCTTTTGATGCCTTAGGGAAAAAGTATATATCTTGCCCGAAGTAAGTAAAATAAGCAGCAGAACCATCTGCAAAATAAACATATAATATTCCGTCTTTATTTTCGATTTTTGTATATTTAATATAATTTTTCAGATATTCATTAAAAAATTTTACTGTACAGGAATAATTATTTTTGTCTCCGTCGGAACAAAATGCTGAAGGATGCCAATCAACTCTCATAATATTTTTATCTTGTTCAGAAAGTAATATAGCTTGATTTATTGTAGAATAAAATTTTTCAAGTCGTGTTGTAATTATTTTTTTGTTGTGGTTTTGGATAAGAGTTGGCAAAGTTAATGCAGAAACAACACCTATAATTCCTAAAGTTACAAGAACTTCAGCAAGAGTGAACGCAGCAGCCGAGCCTAGAGTACGCCCCCCCCCCCNNNTAGCCTAGAGTCCCCCCCCCCCCCGAGCACTGCGTGCGTAGCCATCACAACACAAGCTTTGTGTGACTTGCAAAATTTTGGAAACTGTTTGCTTTAAATCTTTTCTCATTAATTGCTCCTTTCTTTTTTATACTAATCAACATCAACAGGTTCACGCTGAATTTTATCTATAGCCTCACGAGCAGTAAACACAAGTGCCTCCGGCACATTTTCAATTGTGGTAAACTGTCTTAAAACATCTACAACACGTTTAAACGAACGAACAATGTCACCTTCGCCGATGTCAATTTGTTCGGTAATAGTTTCCCATTCGGCTCCTTCAACCCATAACTCGATAAGTGAACTGAAATAAGGATTTATATACATAGGCGCTTCTACTGAATATCTGTTCTGAACTTTTTCAAGCTTACGTCTGATATTTCTAATAAGGTTAAGCGTTTTGCGGACAGGTTCTGATATAGGAAGATACGGAATATCTATTCTTAAATCTTCTGTCGTAATAGCACAGACAACAGCTGCAAGTTGTGCAGGTGTTAAACTTTCCAAAACGTGAGAGAATATTATTTCAGCTATAAATAATTCATTTTCGGAGCGAATTTGTGATGTAGTTATACCCTGTAAAGTAGGATAATCATCTCTCAAGTAGTTCATATCAATAAGAACGCTTCTGTGAGCCAAAAATTTATTCCAGAATATATCACGCTGTTTTTCAATTTCTTTATCCAGTTTATTCATCCTTACAGAAAAGCGAGATAAAACTTCCACATTTTTAGAATGTTTTTTATAAAGTTTACATGTATCACACTTAAAACTATGCATTTTTTCAAGCATAGCTTTGGTTTCTCTTCCGAATTTAACAGCTTCCTGCGATAAAGGTCTGTTTTTAGAACGTTCCTGTTTACAGATTTTTTTATACGTTTGTCTGTTTTGAACGTATATATGCCTTAATTTGTCGTATTCATGCAATTTATCATCGCAGAGTTTATAAGGGCATATAAATTCACGCGACTTAATTTCATTTTCAATCTGCTCCTGCGCCTTTAAGAGCGGCTGCAATCTGGAACCTGACGAGAAATAACCGAAACTTTTTAATATCAATTCTTTTGCTTCATCTAAACTGAAACGCTGTAAAAGATTTAACACCATTGAATAACTTGGAGAGAAGCGGCTTTCCAGGGGATTTGCATCACTCAGCACAAGTTCTGCGACTTCTTCCGGAGTTTGGAATTGGGTGCCGACAATTGTAACATATCCGACTTCATCCATTCCCCTGCGTCCCGCACGTCCCGACATTTGCAAAAACTCGCTTGCCGTAAGCATTCTATGACCGCTGTCCGTACGTTTGCTTGTCGAACTTATTACAGTCGAACGTGCCGGCATATTTATTCCTGCAGCAAGAGTTTCGGTCGCAAATACGACTTTAATAAGCCCTTTTTGAAAAAGTTTTTCAACAAGATTTTTCCATGCAGGCAAAAGTCCTGCATGATGAGAGGCAACACCGCAAAGTAAATATTCAATATGCTTATTATTATAAAGATGCGGATTTTCGGCAATATACTCATCAATAATCTGTTGAATTTGAGCTCTTTCACCTTTTGAAATTAAATCAAGAGAAGCACACTTTTCCATCTGCTCATCACATTTTCTGCGCGAAAAAGTAAAATATATTGCAGGAAGCATATCATTATTCTGCAAATTCCTGATAACTTCCTTTACATAAGATTTTTTGTTTTGAAGTTTTCTGCCGAACACTCTTTTTTCAGGTTTAATTTTCTTATTAAGCTGTCCGCTCGGAGTTAGCAGCGGTAAAAGCCTTGTCGGCTGTGAACTGTCAAAATAATAGAACCTTAACGGTACAGGTCTGAAATCAGTATCAACAAGTTCGGTCTTTGAGTGAACGGTATTAATCCAATCCGTAAGCTCCTGTGCATTTGCAACGGTTGCTGAAAGAGCAATTATTTGAACATTTGTCGGACAGTAAATAATACTTTCTTCCCAGACTGTTCCGCGCTGCTCATCGTTCATATAATGGACTTCGTCAAGAACAACATACTTAACTTCTTTCATATTGTCCGTAACCGACCCGAAATTAGTACCGTAAAGCATATTACGAAAGACCTCTGTTGTCATAACAACAATTTGGGCATTACGGTTAATTGAAGTATCCCCCGTTAAAAGTCCGACCTTATCTTGTCCGTAACGCTCTCCAAAATCGTAATATTTTTGATTAGAAAGAGCTTTCAAAGGAGTTGTATAAAAAATTCGTTTTCCTTCCTGTAAGGCTCTATGAATTGCGTGCTGTGCAATAACAGTTTTACCTGCACCTGTCGGGGCGCACACTACAACACTTTTACCTTCATCGATGAAATTGCAGGCATCTTTTTGAAAATCATCTAACTCGAACGGGAATTCGTACATCTTTACTCCAAACAAGCTAATCTCGTTTATATTATAACATGATTTTGAAAACTTTACCATGGATAATCTTTAGAGATTTTCCAACCGTCATACTGAATTAATCCTGAACAGAAATCGCCTGAGTAATCGCCTGCATTTTTACTACAGCATTCTCTGCAGGTGCCGAGCAGCGTATTACGATTTTTATTACGCTTAACCTCACTAATTCCTGACATATTGATTGCATTATTACCATTGACATCAAGCTTGAATGTAAATATATCTCTTCCAGCCCTGTTAGGTTTTTGATCACCGTTAATATCTACAAAAATACGTACAACCATCCATTCTTTAGAATTATTGTCCACCATAAAAGATACAATAGTTCCGTCGTTTAAATAAACTATATAATAAAATCGGTCATCCCATCTCCACTCTCTACCGTTTAGCCTAAATCTTTTTATTTTTGTCTGAGATTTACAGCTAAGACCACAATCAACACTTACATTAAGATATTTTATAATATAGTGCTGCAAAAAAGACGGAATTACGTTTTCGTATCCGTCATTTACCGAACCTATACTGTTCATACCCCATGAATTCATATCACCATTTTCGTATTGAGAAGTAACAAATGCGTTACTTATAACAGAAAAAGATTTTTTCAAGCGGTCAACAGTAACCTGTTTTTGATAGTTTGCTATTAGAGCAGGAATTGTCAATGCCGCAACAATACCTATAATTCCCATGGTTATAAGCACTTCTGCCAATGTAAAAGCATATTTGTTCATAATATATACTCCTTAGACTAAGATTAGTTTCAGTCATTTTCATGTATTATACATCATATATTATATATAAAAATCATAGAAAAAGACAGTTTGTAAATTTATAATAATAAAATGAATAAAAAAGAATTACTTCTTAAATTGGGGAGCAAAGTTCGATATGAACGCATAAAAAAGAATTTATCACAAGAAGAACTTGCCGAAATAGCAAATTTAAATATGCGTTCAATAAGTACTATTGAACGCGGAGTTACAGATGTAAAATTTACAACTCTTACAAAGCTTGCGGAAGCACTTGGAGTTGAAACAACCGTTTTAATTGATTTTAAACTTTAAAGGAATATTTATATTTTATCAAATCCTGTATACTTTCTTAAGATTTCTGGAATAATAATCGTACCGTCTTCCTGTTGGTAATTTTCCACAATTGCTGCAAAAGTTCTGCCGACCGCAAGTCCTGAGCCGTTAATTGTGTGTACAAATTGAGTTTTTCCTGTAGCTTTATCACGATATCTGATATTTGCACGTCTTGCCTGATAATCACCGAAGTTAGAACAGCTTGAAATCTCCTTATATGCTCCGTAAGAAGGCATCCAAACTTCCAAATCCCAGCATTTGTTTGCAGAAAAGCCTATGTCACCTGTTGATAATGCTTCACGGCGATAAGGCAGCTCTAATAATTGAAGCATTTTTTCTGCATCTTCAGTTAATTTTTCATGTTCTTCTTTACTGGTTTGAGGAGTACAAAGTTTTACAAGTTCTACTTTATTAAACTGGTGAACTCTTATAAGCCCCCTTGTATCTTTTCCTGCAGAACCTGATTCACGTCTGAAACACGGAGTGTAAGCCGTCATATATTTTGGTAAATCATCTTCTGATAAAATTTCGCCTGAATATATGTTTGTAACAGGAACCTCAGCTGTCGGAATTAAGTATAAATCCTCATCAACGCATTTATACATATCTTCTTTAAACTTAGGAAGCTGCCCTGTTCCGGTCATAGTTGCGGCATTTGCCATAAAAGGCGGTAAAATTTCTTCATACCCCTGTTCCTGAGTATGGTAATCCAAGAAAAAGTTTATAATTGCACGTTCCAGTTTTGCTCCTTTGCCTCTATACAAAATAAACCTGCTTTGAGAAAGCTTTACACCGCGTTCAAAGTCTACAAGCCCTTTTTCTTCACAGATATCCCAGTGAGCCTTAAATTCAAAATCAAATTTTCTCGGTTCACCCCATTTGTAAACTTCAACATTATCATCTTCCGATAAACCTATAGGAGTTGTTTCATCAGGTATATTAGGAGTATGAAGCAGAATATCTCTTTGTTTATTATCTAATTCTGTCTGCTTTTCCTCCAATGCTTTAATATCATCACCGAGCTTGCGAACTTCTTCCTGAATGGCGTCGGTATTTTCACCGTTTTTTTTCATCAAACCGATTTTCTGAGAATCATTTTTTCTTTTCGCGCGCAATTCATCAGCCTGAGTTTGAATTTTTCTTCTTTCTTCGTCAATTTTTAAGACTTCATCTATTGAAAGTTCCGGATTTCTTCTTTTTAAAAGTTCATTAATTTTATCAGGGCACTCTCTTATTAATTTAATATCAAGCATCTTTTTACCACCTTTACAGTCATATCCAACGTATTTATAACAATATTCTAATTTAAATATAAGTTATAATCAAGAAAAAATTTAACCTGTCATATTTGTTAAGAATTGTAGATTTTCTTGACAGGTAGTGTATAATAAAAATAAGGGGATTGTGTTAAATATGATGTTTAAAAAGTTAGCTCAAAAACTTAATTTGGAGAAAAAAAAGCATCCGGGTGCGGCTATTAATCCGCTGGAGGTTGATTTTGAGGGAAGAAAAAGCGTTTTTCTGGATAAATTAACAAGAACTGCGGTTAATATGTATGAACGGAAGTGCGATATTAACAACTTCACTAAACTGGTGCTCTCCGACCCTGAAAACGATTCTCATAATAAAATTATGGATGAACTTTTTTCTAAAGGAATAATTGATGCTTCCGATGATGAAAAACTTTTGGAGTTATCTGATAACACAAGATTTCTAAAAGATTTGGGTCTTATTGATTAATAACTTTTTTTGAAGGATGGAAGGAATGGGAAGAGGAAGTAAATTAACTGCCGCCGTTACTGGTTTTATCTTGTTTGCGGCTTCAATCATTTTACTTTCTATAAATGAGTACAATTATGTCAACACGCTAAAAATAGCGGACTTTAGCGAGAAAAATGCAATAGAGGCATCAACAGGAAATCTTGATCCTTCAAACGAAAATAAACTTATTCATATTATTGGAGAAGCCTATTCGCAGCAGACATTATCTGATTCTATAATAAGCGTGCCGAATGCAATTGCTTTTTTCAGAAATGTTGAAATGTACCAGTGGGAAGAAGTAAAAAAACATAAAAATGATAATAAAATAGAATATGCTTATAGAAAAACATGGAGCAAACATTTAATAAATTCGGATAATTTTGAAAGTACCGCATATAAAAATCCTTCACGAATGCGATATGAAAAAAAAGAGTTATACGCTAATAACATAGGTTTCGGGAAATTTTATCTTTCTAAAAGTATAATCAACAAAATTAATTCTGTAACAAAAATAACACAGCTTCCTTATAACAGTAAATTTAAAACATATAATGGTTTTTATTTTACTGGTGACAACTATGATGATCCTGCAATTGGCGACCAGAAGCTTTCATATTCATATATTCCTTCAGGGATAAAACTCTCAATTATAGCGAAACAGTCGGGGAATCGGCTTGAAAATATGAATACTGAATACGGCGATTTTGTTATAGCCATGTACGGAAGAAAAGACCTCAAAACAATGCTTAAAGAATACAAAAAAAATAGTTCTAGTAACAGCCGGATTTTCAGAGGAATAGGCATATTGCTGATGTTTATAGGACTTAACCTTTTAATACAACCCATTGTTAATAGCGGCGGAATTATACCTGTATTCGGACAGCTTAGCAAAATGGCTGCTTTTATATCAACAATTATAATAACTATTGCTTTAAGTACAATTTCAATTTCGCTGTGTTGGCTGCTTTTTAGACCAGAAACTGCTATTCCCCTTATAGTTATATCAGCTATAACAATATTTAGCTTAAGAAAAAAGAAAAAAGTTATAGTTCCCGAATAACAGCTTCTGTAAACTCAGAAGTTGTAACATTACCGCCCAGATCTGACGTACAAACTCCATTACTAAGAGTTTTAAATAACGCCTTCTCAATTTTTTCTGCATAAATATTTTCACCGATATATCTTAGCATTTCTATTGCAGAAAGCAATAAAGCCGTCGGATTTGCTTTATTTTGACCTTTGATATCGGGCGCAGAACCATGAACAGGCTCGAAAACCGCATAATTTAAACCGATATTAGCCCCCTGAGCAACCCCCAAACCGCCTATCAGTCCTGCACAAAGATCTGACACGATATCACCGTATAAATTAGGAAGAACAAGAACATCAAATTGCGAAGGATTTTGGACAAGCTGCATACACAGGTTATCAACCAGAATCTCACGTTTATTAATTTGGCGGTATTCATCTGCAACTTTTCTGAAACAGTCAAGAAATAACCCGTCTGACAGCTTCATAATATTCGCTTTAGTAACAACACAAACCTTTTTTCTGTTATTTTTAACAGCATAATCAAATGCAAATCTGCATATTCTTTCGGAAGCTTTTCTCGTAATCACTTTTATACTCTCAGCAGTATCAGTATCAACCTGACGTTCAATGCCTGCATATAAATCCTCCGTATTTTCCCTTACTACGACAATATCAACATTATCAAATTTTGTTTTAACATTAGGCAAATTCTTGCAGGGGCGCAAATTTGCATACAAATCAAGTTCTTTGCGCAATTGAACGTTTACAGAACGAAAGCCTTTGCCTATAGGAGTGGTTACAGGTGCTTTAAGCGCAACTCCGTTTTCTTTAACAGAATTCAAAACTCTTTCGGGAAGCGGCGTACCCTCTTGAGCAATAACATCCTCACCTGCTGTCTGCACATCCCAATCAATTTTTAAACCTGATGCATTAATAATTCTTACAACTGCATCTGAAATTTCAGGTCCAATCCCGTCCCCGTTAATCAAAGTTATTCTTTTCATTATTCCTCACAATATGTAAATTCCGTTCAAATTTTTCGAAAAAACCGCAATTTGTAACAGCCAGACTATTCTCAAGATATACAACACCAAGCCCCAGAGCTGTCAACAAAGGACAGGAAACTCCTTCTGCATAATTTTTACAGTTAATACATTGGTCGCAATCTTCAATATAAACTCTGCCGTCATCGCAATACATACAAAAATTATACAACTTTACCAGATGTTTGTAAACAAACTATTGCTCAGAAGCTTCAGGAGGACCATCAGGATTAATTTTTTCTTTCCACGCTTTTATAATCCGAGCTTCAATAGTTTTTACATCTTCTGCATCATATTTATCATAATTCCGAGGCATATGAATATAGCTCCATGCAGCTCTTATGTGTTCTTCAGTATCAATAGGGTATTTATTATTAACAGGATCTGCAAATTTTACATTGCCGTATTCGTGTAAGCCCCTGTTTTTATATACATCATCACGTTTTTCCATATAAAGATTATTCTACGTACCAGGTCATTTTATATCGGTAATCTTAACATATCTTAATATACTATCTTAAGTTAGGCAATTTATTAATAAAAAAATTTTTTATGTAATTAAGGTAGGTTATAAAAATTAGGTAGGTTAGAAATGGGTATCGGATCTATTGCATCTACAGGATGGCGATATATTCAACGTGCAGGAAAACTGTACCCCGATTTTGTATTGGGAACGGGAAACGAAGCATTTACACAAGCGATGCGCAGTACTATTAAAAATAGAGGAAAAAATGGTCAGACATATTTACAGTCAGTCTGGTCGGGAATAAAAGACGGTACTGCAGCGGCTGAAAAACATAACGGCATACTTGAAAAACGCCATGGAGGTTTTTGGAAAAATACCTGGGCATCATTAAGATCTTTTCCGAAAAAAGTTGCTCAGGGCTGGCGTGTAGGCGGAAAACTTGCAGATAAAGCAGGTAAAACAGGCTTGCCAAAATTATGGTCGCAATTTAAAGGCTCCTTAAGCGGTATCGGTAAAAGAATGCCTTTATTATTTTCACTAATGGTTGTACTACCTGAAATTCCAAATCTTCTTTCAGCATTTAAAGATAAAGGTATAGCAGGCGGAACTATAGAAATAGGCAAAACGGCATTAAGATTAGGCGCAGGAATGACTGCAGCTGCAATCGGTCAGGCATTAATCCCAATTCCGATTGTAGGCGGTATCGTAGGTTATATGGCAGGTGATTGGCTGATGAGTAAGTTTACGGGTAAAAGCCACTCAGAAAAGAAAGCCGAAGCCGAAGAAGCACAAAAAGCTCAGCTGGAGCAACAACAAGCAATGATGCAGCAGTATGGAATGAACCCGTTCGGGACATCAATTCCTCAAGCAGGTATGAACATCCCGCAGCAACAATTCAATATACCGCGTCCCACAATAAGCCCTCAAGAATTAATGGCTATGCAGCGAATGCTTTTTAACAGCGGTGCAGGGACCCCTTATGATCAAGACTTTATGGCTATGGCATCAGGCATAAATAAACTGAACTTTCAATGTTAAAACCGTCGGCGGTTAAATAATCGCCGACTTTTAATATTTTGTTACAAAAAGTCAATTTTTGAACAAAAAAATTTTTATATATAATACGGGGAAATAATTTAAAGGGGAAAACGGATTTATGACAAGTCCGATAAATAACGATTACTATAAATTAGCGAGTTATGCCGCAGGTGCACAGTTAAACCACAACCCTTTCGGAGTTGAGGGACTTCAATCACAATTAATCTTTGCAGGTGCGACAACAGCACTTCCACTTGCATGGCAGACAGGGAAAGCGGCTCTTTGGACTGCTCCGAAATGGGCTTGGCAAAATTTCGGGAATTATACAACAGCCTGGAATGCTCTTCAAGAGAAAAATAAAGCTGCCAAAGATGCTATTAAATATCTTAAAGGTGATAATATATTCCAAACAATAAATAACAGAAGCAATTATAACTCTTTACTTGAACTTGAAAAGAAAACAGCAGCAAGACCGACTTATGCAGAAATGAGCGCAACAACCAAACCAAGCGCAAGAGCTAAATTGTTCAATAAATCAGTAAAAGCGACATATTATGATGAAGCAAGAAAACTAATAGAAGAAGCAAAAGCAAAAAAATTAACAGGTAAAGAACTTAGAGAACATCTTAAAAAAGTAGATGAAGCAATTGCAAAAGCAGATTTGGAAGTTCATAAAGCAGTAAAATCAGGCTTAATAAAACCTGCGACCAAAATGGGAAAAGCCTGGGAAGGTGTAAAAAAATATACAGGTTATGATGCAGTAAACGGAGCCTTGAAGAAAGGGGCAGCAAGTTCAAACAAAGCAGTAAGAGCAATTGCAAAGGGCGCAAAAGGCGGCGGAATTGCGACAGCCGCAATAGGTCTTGCTATTGAAACTCCGGAAATTATTGAAACATATAAAAAATGCGGAGCCGGAAAAGGCACAAAACAACTTGCAAAAACCACGGCAGTTGTAGCTGCAGAAGGTGTCGGCTACGCAGTAGGTGCAAAAGTCGGAGCTATTGCAGGCGCAAAATTGGGTGCCACGATAGGTACATGTATCGGAGGTCCCGTGGGTACAGCAATAGGCGGAGCAGTCGGCGCACTTGTCGGTGTCGGAACAGGTATATTATGCAGCTGGCTTGCAGGCAAAGGCGTAAAATCCTTAATGGGGAAATCAGAACTTCAGAAACACAATGAAGCAGAAGCTAAAAAATTAGCAAAAAATGCTAAAAACTCTAAAGAAGGCAAAGAAAAATTACTTTCAGAAGTCGAGAAAAAAGCAGCAGAAAGCGGAGGATGCACAGATGAAGAAGTAATAGCCGCATATGAAAAATTAACAACAGCCAAAGAAAGCTCTATCTCTCATTCAGATAATAATAAAACTTATTCGGCAACAAATACATCAAATTACTCTGATATTCTGAATGCATTGGCTATGCTTGCTGAAGGCAATATATCTTATACTCAAACTAACATGATGTATCAACCCTTTATGCCTTCAATGTCAAACATTTTTGGAATGAATATGTTTAATATGTATTATCCTTATTATCCGCAAAGTTTGGGGATCGTAGCATAAAAAAATACCGCTTAAATAAAAAACGGTATTTTTTGCATTTTTACTATTATTTTAATAATTCATTTCCCAGTTATCATTTAAAATTTTGCCGAAACAACCTATAGCACCATCAGAAGCTGTAGTTTGTTTACATTTAGAACTATACAAATTATTTCTAATATCTTTCGGAGAGCTGCCATTACAAATACCTTGGCTTCTACAAGCCGGAGTTACTCCTTCAATATCAATAGAGCCGTCATCATATAAAACGACCTGAAATAAATCACGTCCTGCAATATTTGGTCCTTGAGCACCATTTATATCTATTAGCATATTTCCCCAATACGATTTCACGTTATCAACTGTAGATGAGTATAATGAAGGATAATCAATCATTATGGCTGCTCCGCTAGCCAGGGTAATACAAGCAGCAGAACCCCAACTCCCCACATCACCAATATCTGTTCCATCAATAGATTTATACGAAGGAGCAAAGCAAGGTGTCCTGACGCTTCCTTCTTCACATTGCTGCACTACTTTAAAATATTTAGTTAAAAATTCCAACATAGCAGAGCGGCTTGTTAAACCGGCTTCACGGAGATTGATGGCATTCTTATCTGTCATATACTGCAAAGATGCCTGTTGAACTTCATTATAAACTTTATGTAACTGAGTTACATAAGTCTTTCTTTGATGGTTCTGCATCAAAGAAGGAACTGTCATTGCGGATACTACACCGATAATACCTAAAGTAACCAAAACTTCAGCAAGCGTAAACCCCAAGTGTGCCGCTTGACCAGACACAATGGGTTTGAACAAATCTTCAAAACACTGACAGAGAGCTAAAAGATGCCCCCCCCCCGAGCTGCTGTATCAATTAATCTTTTCATATTTGCTCCTTTCTTTTTATAAGTTTTATTTTAAGCTGCTAAAAAAAATTTTTCAATAAGATTTACCTGCAGCAGAAAGAATCGCGTCCGAAATGATAAGTATGCCCTGCCAGAGTTACTTCTGCTTTTTTTATATTAATTAAACTGTTAGACAAATCCACATCAGCATTTATATTATTTGCAGCAATATTAAACAACTCATAATTCACAGAAGCTGAATTAATTTTTAAATATCCTGAAGATTCAATTTCATCAAAATTTGTTTTAATACTAAAATCAGCGTCTACAACACCCGAAGCTTTTAAATCTCCAAATTTGTCGTAATCAAACATTTCTCCAATACTTTTAATAATCTCAGCCGCAGATTTCAATCGCAAATTCGATTTGCAATTTAAATCTGCTTTAGGATAAATGCCGTCAGAAAAACTGCCTAATAACTCGGTAACTTCATCCCCGGAAGAATAAAGTTTCCCGTAAAAAGCTATATTATTTCGTTTGAAATTTAAGTCCAAATTACTCGCAGGAAGCTGTTTCCCGTTAACGGCAACGGAAAAGTCAGAGATATTGGTATATCCGTCTAATTTCAGCCCTTTTTTTGATTTTACTATTTTAGTGTCGGTATTTATAATTGCATTAAGTTTAGCTGACATGAGTTTACCGTCTGCAGAAATTTTAATTTTTTTGTCCTGAATAAAGTCTCTGATCGAAAGATTATTACCGTAAAGAGAAAAAGTTTTATCAGACGGAATACTAATAAAAGAAATATTGTAATTATTTACATAAACATCAGGCATATTTTTTGAGAATTTGAGATTATAAGCAGGCGCAGGAAGCATATAATCTTTAATTAAAAAAGAGCCGTCTTTTTTAATTTTTAAATTAAGATTAAGATTTTCAGCACTAATCATATTAAGTTCAACTTTCTTGAAAATTAAAGGCAAAACAAACAGATCAATTCTGACATTATCTGCAGTTAAAAAAGTTTCACCATCAGGAAGAGAAACTTCAACATGTTTGGCACCGATACCCGCTGTCAGTTTTGGAGAAGTTAATATTACTGCATCTTCAACAGTTAATCTGAAATCAGTATTAAGCTTAATCTTTTCGACAAGATAACTTGTGTCAGTAATAAAAAAAGGAACTGCTAAAAATATTACATATAAAATTACAATTAAAATGCCTGAATATTTTAAAAATTTTGTCATATCACACCCTTAATTATGTTTTAACATGAAGCAATAAAAATAATAAATAGCTGATATGGTAATACCTATTTTTTCTTTTTTTCAGGATAACAGTTCCATTTAATATTTTCATTTTTTCTGAACCAGGTTAACTGGCGTTTGGCATAATTTCGTGTGTTTTGTTTAAGTTTATCTTTTGCTTCTTCTAAAGTTAACACACCGTCAAGATAAGCTGTAATTTCTTTATAACCGATGGTATCCGTTATATTAGGAATTCTGCCGTGTTTTTTAAGAAGATATTTTGTTTCTTCAACAAGTCCTCGTTCTAACATTAAGTCAACACGCTTGTTTATCCTGTCATACAATTCTTCACGCGGAAAGTTCAGTCCTGTCCATTCAACATTAAACTCACATTCTTTTAATCCTCTTGCCTTGCTTAACGGACAACCGGATTGTTTAACAATTTCAATATAACGTATCAACTTTTTCCTGTCATTTTTTTCTACAGAATTAGCAGCTTCCGCATCTAATTCTGACAACATAAAAAAAAGCTCTTCATAAGAAAGTTCTGATAATTCTTTTCTTAAATTATAATCGGGTTCTGTATCAGGCAAATCATAGTTTTCAAGCAGTATCCGAAAATAAAGACCGGTTCCGCCTGCAACAACAGGGATTTTACCTTTAGATAAAATTTCATAAATATGAGTTTTTGCCTGTTTTGCATAAAGTCCGGCAGAATAATTAAATTCAGGTTCCGCAATATCAATCATATAGTGAGGAATACCCTGCATTTCTTCGACAGTCGGTTTTGCAGTACCAATATTCATGCCCCTGTAAACAAGCCTTGAGTCTGCAGAAATAATTTCGCCGTTATATTTCTTTGCAAATTCTACCGCATACGCCGTTTTCCCGCTTGCTGTCGCTCCTACGACGGCAACAACTTTATTCTTTTTCCTGTCCATCTTTTAAAGTTTCCAAATCAACATACTTTCTGTCATAATATAAGAAAATAAGAATTACGAAATACACTGAAAAATAGAAAAGAATAATACTCATAATTATATAAGCAAAAGGATTAAATGCAGCAAACGTATTAATAAATAAAAGAGCAAATCCCATAAACCACAAAGCAAGGAAAAGCCTTACCGTAGTGAAAAAATCTTTAAACAATTTAACAAGTGAACGCCATAAAGCAACTAAAGGATTAGGCGTCATATAAATAATTTCAGGTATCCACAACATCAGCAGGTACATAATTACCGATGTCACTGACATAAAAAGAAGGCTCCATTTCCCGAAAAATACAATCTGTTCCGGAGTAAGGCTGTCAATAAAAGCTGCCATGCCCTGATTTGTAGCTATTGCAGGGTCAATTGCCATTTCCTGCAGATGCTGCATTGATGCCGCATCAAGTCCTCCTATAATTTTAACCCCCATTAGATAAACAATAGGAGTAGCAATAATTTGTATCAGAAAAAAAATAAGATACACTCCAACGAATGACAAAAAGAATTTTCCGATACCTTCGGGAATAGTTTTAAACAAATTTAATGTTGCTTTTGCTCTGTCTTCATCAAGCACAAAAACTTTTTTTGAAAGCTTAACAGCCTCTTCAACCATATAAAACCAGCCAGCGCAAAATACTCCAAACATAAATAATACCGTTATTGAAGCCAGTATAAACTTAGGAGCGGAATCAACGGTATACTTGGAATATAATGAATATAAATCCAAAATTTTTACAAACAGGATTAAAGGTATAGTTAATATTATATTGTAATTTGTAATTCTTGTGGCTTCTTTAAATAATTCACGCATACTGTATATTTACCTCAAAGTTAAATAAATTGAATAACCTGTTTACTTAGTAAGTTCAACCGGTTTTTCATCGGTTAAAGCCTTTCGAGTTTTCGTTTTCTTCTTCTCATCAAATCAACAAAAGCCTCAAGTCTTGTCAGGTAACCTGCTTTTCCTGTTTGTTCATCCATAATCAACGGAAGGATAGGAATATCACAATTTTCCCTCATTGCCGGAAAAATATTTTGTGACATAATTTCAGGCATACAGGTAAACGGGCTTATATGAATGATACCGTCAATACCGCGCTCATCAGCATAAGCAACATCAGAAACACATTCCAGAGAATCTCCGCCGATATCACGCATTAAGTATGGTTTTGCAAGTCTGTAGGCTCTTTGAAGGTGTGTTTCTCCTTTTCGGAATATTTTAGGAATAATAGCATCTTTTAAAAAGCTGCTTATGGTAAGGCTTCTGCGTGTCTGCACGCCCATTTTGCCGAGTTCTCTTGTTATATTCTGGTTGGAAAACTGATCACATACAAGATAAATTTCACCTGTCAAATCAACATGCAAAACTTCCTTATTCTGATCAATTTCCGTCTTCTTCATTTCTTCAAAAGCCAGTTTTTTTGCTTTATTGAGTTTTCTTGTATTATCAGCATCCTTAATATATTTTAAAGCCTTATTATAATTTTTTTCAGCATCGCCAAAATGTATTTCACGTGCTCTGTAGTATGATAAAGCATTTTCCAAATCATCAAGAACAAACATTTTTCTTATTGCGATATTAATGGCTCTTGCGAATAAAATCGGATCATTTTTACCGCTTATTTTCTTGAGAAAATCATACATTCCTTTAAGCCCGTCGTATAAAGTAAGTTCAATATACTTAGCTTTATAACCGAGATCAGTAAGCGCATTATGAATACAATTTCCGTATTCCCCCAGACGGCAGCATCCCGGAGATGAAATCATCGCAACATAATCTGTTCCGCCTTCAATTGCTTCAATAAAATTACCCAGAATAAGTTTGTAAGGCAGACAGATTGCTTCGGGAGAATGCTTAGTCCCCAGTGACAAAGTTTTTTTACTTGTATACGGCGGAACAAAAGGTTCGGCACCGATTTTTTTCAGTGCAGCCGACCAGGCTATATATACTGTTCCCATGTGGGGAAATGCTACTTTTAATTTTTTATTTTCTTTACTCATGGTTAATATCTCTTTATTTTTATTGTTTAAAATTCAAATCCGGATGACGTGCCGCAAGGGTTTCATCAAGACGTTTTACGGGAGTTGTGTGAGGTGCTGAAATTAATTTTTCAGGATTTGTTTTTGCTTCCTCTACAATCTTTAACATGACATCAACAAAGTTATCAAGAACTTCTTTAGTCTCTGTCTCGGTCGGCTCAATCATAATCGCTTCATGTACAATAAGCGGGAAATAAACCGTCGGCGGATGGGTGTTTTCGTCCATAAGTGCTTTTGCAATATTAAGAGTTGATACACCGTTTTCATGTTTTTGTTTTTCGCCTGACAGAACAAATTCATGCATGCAGGGCAGGTCATAAGGAAGCAAATAAGCACCTTTTAATTTTTCTTTAAGATAATTTGCATTAAGAACGGCATTTTCGCTGGCTTCTTTAAGGTTATCGCCCATCATAAGAATATAGGCATATGCTTTTACCAGTACACCGAAGTTTCCGTAAAAACCTTTAACGCTTCCTATAGAATTTTTAATATTGTAATTTCTGAAATACTTTCTGCCGTCAAAATCAATAACAGGAGAAGGCAAAAATTCTTTCAATTCTTCAACAACTCCAACTGGTCCGGCACCGGGACCGCCTCCGCCGTGAGGAGTGGAAAATGTTTTATGGAGATTTAAATGAACAACGTCAAATCCCATTAATTTAGGATTTGTGTAGCCCATAACAGCATTAAAGTTAGCTCCGTCATAATATAATAATGAACCGTTATCATGCATTAATTTGGAAATTTCAAGAACATTTTCTTCATATATTCCAAGCGTATTGGGATTGGTCATCATAATTGCGGCAACATCGCCGTCAATAAGATTTTTTAATTCATCAATATCAACCTGTCCTTTTTCGTCAGATTTAACGGGAACAATATCAAAACCGCAGAGATGCGCGCTTGCCGGATTTGTGCCATGTGCAGAATCAGGGATTATAACTTTTTTACGGTTATCACCTTTAACCTCAAAATACTTCTTTATTATCATCATGCCCGTAAGCTCCCCATGAGCCCCCGCTGCTGGCTGTAAGGTAACAGCATCCATCCCCGTTACTTTTTTCAAAGCTTCCTGAAGCTTGTACATTAATTCCAGAGCTCCCTGACAATCATCATCACCGGCAAGAGGATGAAGACTTGCAAAACCGTCAAGAGAAGCAAGAAGTTCATTGACTTTAGGGTTATATTTCATAGTGCAGGAGCCTAGAGGATAAAACCCTTTTTCAATACAAAAGTTTCTGTCTGAAAGTTCCTTATAATGACGCAGTGCCTCAAGTTCGCTGACTTTGGGAAGTCCGATTTCAGAATGTCTTAATAAATTACCATCAAGGAAACTTAGATCTTCTTTTTCATCTGTTAAAGTTATCCCTGAAACTCCGCTGCTTTTTTCAAAAATAGTTTTCACTAAATAATCCCCTGTCTTTTTAAATCCCTTTTAATTTTATCTAAACCTGATTGAATAATACGTGAAATTCTCGATTGCGAAATATTAAATTCTTCAGCTATTTCTCTCAGTTTCTTCTCTTTAAAAAACTTATATTCAATCAATTCTCTTTCACGCTGGGGAAGTTTTTTCATTGATTCCAGAATTTCATTTTTCAGTTCTGAAAGTTCAATGCATTCTTCGGGCGTCTTGTCTTCTGCTTTAATCTGTGTCGGGACTTCAGCATCCTGCATCTCATCTATTGAAAGAATTGTTTTATAAACTTCTTCTCTGAGATTTCCGTTTTCATCTTCAAGCTGCTGTTTTTTATTTTTTAAAGAATACCATTTATAGCGTCTGCGTACTTCGTTTCTTATAGCCCATTTAATTGCGGTTGAAAGATAAGTATTATTATAATTTTCGGGAGAATGATTTTTAAAGAGAATATATAAGGTATGGTTGCCTATATTAATAAGTTCCGGCAATTCAATCAAGTGCGATGTAGAAAACTTCTGATATTCCACTTTCGCAATTGTTTCAATTAAATCTTTATAATCCCTTAAATTAACCTTTGATTGAAGTTTTTGATTTGGCACCATGACTATAACAATTTTCCTATAAAAACATTTCCCTGAAAACATAATAACAGAAAAAAATATAGAATACCAGACAATGTAATTTTCCTTAACATAATTTATATTAATTTCAAAAAAGGAGATAAGATATGAGAGTATTATTTTGTACAGACGGTTCAAAAATCAGCTTTAACGCCTTAAAAAATATATCAGGATGGGTTAAAAATGCGGAAATAGATACTATTTGCGTAATTGATTGGAGTTTTCTTCCTGATGAAATAAGCATAGAAGAAGAAAATTTTACATATTCATGTGCTAATACGGCAGATACAATACTGGATTACGCAGAGGAAGAAATTAAAAAACTCGGCATGATGCCAAAGGAAAGGATAAAAAGCTGCGGTGCAGCTATTGAAAGCATTTTGGAACAATCAGAACAAAAAGATTATGATTTAATACTTATGGGTTCACATGGTAAAAAAGGGCTTCAAAAATGGCTCGGCTCGGTATCACAGGAAATTATAAACAGCAGTAAAATATCAGACTATATTGCAAAAGAAGAAAATAACAGAAAAAAATTGCTTTTAACTACAGACGGAACGGGATGTTCGTTAGAAATAATTAACAGCATTATACCGGAGATGAATTTGGAAGAAAAAGAAATTCATATTTGCATGGTTAATGAAGATCCTAATTTACTTTTTCTTGATGGAACACTTGACACAAACTGGCTTCTTGATATTCAACGCCAGCAGCAAAGGTATGCGGCAAGGGCAATTGAAGATATTAGAATTATGCTCGCAAAACATAATGTTACAGCTAATGAAACAGCAATACTTACAGGTATTCCAGCACAAAAAATTATTGATTATGCGAGGATAAACGATATAGATCTAATAGTTCTCGGCTCCCGCAACAAATCAAAACTCGATCGCTTTTTAACCGGTTCGGTAAGCAAACGAGTTTTAGAAAATGTTGTAAGCGATATATGGTTAATAAGATGTAAAGATTAATAATCCATTTCCCAGTTATTATTCAATAGTAAACCGAAACATCCTTTAGCATCACTTCGGGAAGAACAGTTTGCACCAACAGCCGCTCTTACATCTTTAGGATTGGTTTTACCTGAACCGCATCCTGTACCTGAAGTTCTGCATTCCGGCGGTATTCCGTCTTCGTCGATTGAACCGTCACTGTAATATGTTACGAAGAATAAGTCACGTCCTGCAATATTAGGACCTTTTTTACCGTTAATATCAATTGTTATGTGTCCGTATGTTGTATGATACTTGGAATTTTCAACACATACAGAAGCACCGTTTGCAAGTACAAAACAAGGTGCGTCAGATGATCCCGGCCAATAATTTGCGTTAGTCAAATCAGTTCCGCTCATATTTTTATAACTGCCGTCATAAAAACATTCGGTGAAGTCAGTACAAGACTCAACAATTTTAAAATATGACTTCATAAAATTACTTACTTCAGCTGAAGAAATTAAACCTGCTTCATGAAGGTTTAAAGCATTTTTATCATTTATATACTGCAAAAAAGCCTGCTGAAATAAATTATAAACCTGATGTAATTGGGTTACATAAGTTTTACGCTGATGATTTTGCATTAATGAAGGTACTGTCATTGCAGATACAACACCTATTATCCCTAAAGTTACAAGAACTTCCGCCAAAGTAAAAGCAAACAATTTTTTCATACCAACAATCTCCTGATTAAGCATTTTATTCCCATTATGACATATTATATCACATTTATCAATAGGATTGACAAAAAATAATCTGAATAAAAGAAATTGTTGTTTTATATTTTTCGTGGAAAGGATAAGCCTTAATACTATTTCTGTTTTCATATAAAACTGCTCCTTTCATTTATTACTTTATCATATTTTAATGAATATTTCAACTCTTGACCCCGTTTAGAAATAATGGCATAATTAATCTATGTTTAAATATTATGGGAAATATGCACCTTATTTATTCCTGCTGCCGGCGGCAATTGTTCTGGTTATATTCTTTTTTATACCGTTTTTTCAAACTTTTCTGCTAAGTTTTATGGATTATTCACATAACATATATGAGCCAGCATTTATAGGGTTGGAAAACTATATAAATCTTTTTCGTAATCCGATTTTTTATAAAGTTTTATGGAATACATTTGTGTACTTGTTTGTTGCAGTACCAATTCTTGCTATATTTCCTCTATTTCTTGCAATATTGATAAATCAAAAGATTAAGGGAGTAACTTTATATAAAATACTTATTTATCTGCCTGTAATTGTTTCGATAGTAGTTGCGGCTATTGCGTTCAAATGGCTTTACGCAGATCAGGGAATTTTAAATTATCTTGTCACTAGATTAGGGCTTGAGCCCATAGGCTGGCTGACCGACCCTAATTTTGCATTATATTCCGTTATTATAGTAACAATCTGGAAGGGTATCGGATATTATATGATAATTTATCTGGCGGCATTAATGAGTGTCCCCAAAGAGCTTTATGAAGCATGTGATATTGACGGCGCAAATTTTCTGACAAAGCATCTTACTGTTACGGTACCGCATATTATGCCGACCATAGCGCTTGTTACTACAATAAGTGCAATTTCGGCAATGAAAGTTTTTGCGGAAATTTATGTAATGACAAAAGGCGGGCCTTTAAATTCAAGTAAAACAATTGTTTATTATATTTACGAAAGAGCTTTTGAAAACCTTGATTTAGGGTTTGCATCGGCAATGGCAGTTGTTTTACTGATTATTGTAATGGCATTTTCTTTAATTAATATATTATGTTTCGAAAGGAATAAGTATCAATTATGAGGAAGTTTATTGAAAAAATTTCCATACACGCAGTTTTAATTTTTGTTTCCTTGCTTTCGATATTTCCTTTTATCTGGCTGATATCAACCTCTCTGAAGGGAAACAGCGAGAACATTTTTGCATACCCGCCGCAGATAATACCATCTGATTTTACATGGGCAAACTACACAGGTGTTTGGAATAAAGTCGATTTTATCGGTTATTTTATAAACAGTATGATTGTTGCGGGAGGTACGGTATTGCTTAATCTTATTCTTTCTGCAATGGCGGGATACCCTCTTGCAAGAATGGAATTTAAAGGTAAAAAAATAACCTTTTTTGCAATTTTAGCAACTATTATGATACCTTTTCAGGCAATTATGCTTCCTGTTTATCTGATAACATTAAAATTGCATCTGGTTGACAGTGTAAGTAATTTTGCAGGATTTATCGGTTTAATAATGCCTTTTGCCGTGAGTGCATTCGGAATTTTTCTCATGCGTCAGGCATTTCTGGGAATTCCAAAAGAGATGGAAGAAGCCGCAATTGTTGACGGGTGCAATGTTTTTGAGGTATTCTGGAAAGTTCTTTTACCGATGGTTAAACCGTCGCTTGCAGTTCTGGCAATTTTTACATTTATCGGTTCATGGGGTGAATTTTTATGGCCAAGCATTGTTTTGACCAAAGAAGCAATGTACACACTGCCTGTCGGCGTCAATAATTTGCAGGGAATGTTCAGTTCTAACTGGAGATTTATTGCGGCCGGTTCAATTCTTTCAACTATACCTATTTTAATATTCTTTCTTGCAATGCAAAGATATTTTATATCAGGAGAAAATGAAGGTGCTGTAAAGGGGTAATTATTCTACACCCGGCACATGAACATTATAACGGACATCATCAAATTCAGTGTTTTCATCTTCCATATCTTCAAGAAATATTTTTTTAGCGGAGCAGACTTTCAAATTTTTAATAATGGCATTATCAAGTTCTTCTGTCAATACAATTTTACCGTTGACATAAGTCACGTATGAATTTTTCGTTGGTTCATCAGATATCTTATCAATCAAATCACTGTTTGAATTTGCGAGAATTGTTCTGGTAACATCATTCATAACGTCAAATACATAACGCTGTCTTGCAGCAGCATTATTACCGCCGCCGTTTGTTATTAATGTTGTAGCTTTTTCAAGTTCATCAAGAGATTCTTTATAATATTTTAAGTGCCGCAACAAGATTGCGAGATTGTAATGAGCCTCATAGTTCATAGGATTAAGTTCTATAGCTTTGCAATAAGTTAAACCTGCCTCTTTATAATCACCGAGAAGATGATAAGTCAAAGCAAGATTATAACGTGCGTCATAATCCTTTTTAAGAATTTTGCAGGCTTCTTTATACGCATCAAGAGCTTTTAAAAGATATTGGCGTCTGAACTCCCATTCGTCCTCGATATAAACGGACTTTTTCTTATATGCTACACCCTTATTGTAATACGCCAGCCCCTTATTTGTTTTGTAACTTTTTCTGTTACTGTAAACAAACGGGATAGAGAGAAGGTGCCTTTTTGTTTTAATTATTTCATCATATTGATTAATTGCGCCGTCAAAATCTCCGAGTTTTTCAGCAGATACTATTCCGTAATTCATTCTTGCAATAATCATTTTCGGATTATATTCAAAAGCCTTTTCATAAGCGTCAACTGCAGAATAGTAATCTTCATAAACAACATAAATATTTCCCAGGTTATACCACGCGCCGTAATGCTCAGGATACAAGACTAATGCATTATTATAATAATTTATAGCCTTTTGAAGTTTCTGTTTTTTTAAAGCTTTATCTCCCTTATGTACATAATACATCCCGCGGCCTTTATCAATTTGTCTGTGAAAAAAAGCAGGACGTAAATATACAAGAGCAGCTATTGCCCCGATTAATAATAATGTAAATAATCCCGAAAAAAACTTTTTCAAGCGCTATACCTCATTATATGACCATATTACATATATTTTTTTATTTATGCAATACACTATTGTTACGAAATTGTAACATAAAAAATATGAAAAAAGCAATTTCACGAAGCTGAAAGTTTTTATATAAGTAAGGTAGGTTAGAAAATTCAATTTGGAGGTTAGGTTATGGCAGGCTTTGATATGGCTGCAAGTATGTACGGACTATTTCCGAATATATACAATAACCAGGTAGCATTAAACGATTTAACAGGTATGGATTTATACTCACCGCTTGGAATGGCAAACCCTATGATGAGTATGAACGGAAGTATCTTCGGCGGAGGTTACGGAATGTATCCGGCAATGCCAATGTACGGCGGAGGATATAATTACGAAGACTACTACAAAAATTATGAAAGATATCAGGATTTCATGATTGACAGTCAGGTAAGACGCCAGCAAAAAATGCGCAATGCAGATCTCAGATTGAATTCGCCTCAAGAAGGAATTGCCAAACAGGCAACCTACCTTCACGAAAAGATTATGCGCAATGAACAGCAGCAAATTCAGGAAGCTTACCAGAACTTTGTACAAAGCGTAAGAAGTATGTATGGTAACGCAAGTCCGCAAGAAATAGCAAACAGAGCATCTACTCTTTATGCGCAGCAGTACGGCTGTTCAATAACAGATGACATAAGAAAATACGGCAGAGGTTCATTCACTCAGGGCTTCTTGCAAACAGTAACTCTCGGTTTGGCTGATAAAAAGACTGCGGAAGAAAACGTCTCTGAATTAACAGGACAACCTGTAGGCAGAAGCGAAAGAGCTAAGAAAATCGCAGGTAATATAGCAGGCGGTGCGGTATTTGGCGGCGCTGCGGCAATTTCAACAAAATATCTGCTTAAAGCATTCTGGGCAGGAGCCAAAAACAAACCGTTCTGGGCTGCTTTAGCAGGCGGTATTGCAGGTGTAGGCGTAGCACTGGCAACAGCATCAAAATAAAAAAATTATATAGTGTGTAAAGTGTGTGTAGAGGTTGAAATAAATTCAACCTCTTTTCTTTTATTTGGGCAAATTATCCCAAAAAGTTTTGGAATTATCGTCGGGATTTTGATTAACTAAAGCATAATAAGCACACCCTAATCCGTTTCCCCGCTGCTTTGATTTTGCAGAACACGGATTTCCGCTCTGGGAAGAAATATTCTCAACTCCACTATAATCTTGTCCTTTCAAATCTTCAACTTCATCGTCAGTCAGCAATTTACTCATTTTTTTAGGCTGCAAAGCATCATTGTCATCTATATAAAAATAAAATATATCATGTCCAAGAGCATTAGGACGTTTTCCCGCCCCGTTTATATCCATAGTAATGTTAATATTAGCTCCGTTAACGGTAACCTCCATGCACATACCGTTTGCCAGAAGCTTATCAGGTTTTTCCGTACCTAAATCAACGTAGGGATTATCACTGGTTTTTGAATAATTTTTAACGGATGTCTTATATTTACACTCTCCCGTAACCTTCATTTTTGAGTATATTGCATTTTTTATTTCCGATGCATTGGCATATGAAGTACCGTTATATGTCGCATACAATTTTCTTAAACCTATGCCTTTTTCATCAGCTACTTGAACAACAGTCTGAGAAAGAAGAGAATACGCTTCTTTAAATTGGGCTTCAAGTTCTTTTGGTTTTGTGCCTCCTATTAAAACAGGCATGGTAAGAGCTGAAACAACTCCGAGAATGCCCAATGTAACTAAAACTTCTGCAAGAGTAAAACCCAGGCGTGCCGCTTGACCCGGCACAAAGATTTTGAATAAATCTTCAAAACTATGAGCAGGAGCTACAGAATTGCCCCCCCCCCCAGCTCTCTTGCGGACTAAAACAACACAA
>FR900452.1:108885-111102 GCA_000438175.1 Fusobacterium sp. CAG:439
TGTAATGGCATCTGTTTTGCTTCAAAATTTTTCATAATTGCTCCTTTCTTTATATACATTATTTTACCATGTTTTTACAATGTTTGCAATAAAAAGAACACCCGCACCAAGGAGTTAAGATGCGGGCATTAAATCAGTAAAAGAGACATCAATGACATTATGGAATATTTAAAAATTAAGTCAAATTTTTGTGGATATTTTTTTAAATTTATTTTATAATCCTCTTATGAGAAGATTTTTGTTTGCAGTATTGATATTATTTTTCAGTTCAAATTGTACTTTGGCGCTTTCTCTGCCAAAAGCAAAAGAAACACAAAAGTTTGTGCAGGCTGAACAATATCAGAATATAACAAATCAAGCTAACATTTTTTATGCAGAAAATGACATAAAAAGCGCATTTAATTTATTTTTAAGTATTCCTGAAAATGAAAGAACAGCTCAAAACTGGCTTCTTTTAGGAAACATTCTTCAGGATCAGGGAAAAATTGACGAAGCTATATTTATGTATAACAGGGCAATTCAGGTTGATGATAAATATTACAAAGCCTATTATAACTTAGGTAATATATATCTTCAGGACGGACGCCCTAATATGGCAATAGAACAGTATAAAAAAGTTATTAAATTAAAACCCGAATATCCTTATGCACATTATAATCTGGGATGTGCTTATATAAAACTCGGCAAATACGGTAAAGCTAAATTCGAACTTTTAACGGCAACAGACTTAAAAAATACCGTACCTGATTTTCACTATAATCTTGCTTATGTATATAAACAGTTAAAAAAAGAAAAGCAGGCAAAACAGTATTTGGAATACTATAATAAATTAATACAAGAACAAATGTAGAGGCATCATATGTACAAAGGAATAATTTTTGATTTTAACGGAACACTGTTTTTTGACTCTGAAAAACATCTTGAAGCCTGGCGCGAATTTTCAAAACGGTTAAGAGACCATGCATTTACGGACGACGAAATGCGCGAATATATGTTTGGAAGAACAAACGAAGATATTATTGCCTACCTTATAGGCAAAAGACCATCAGCTGAAATGGTTGAAAAATTTGCAAAAGAAAAAGAAGCCGTATATAGAGAAATGTGCAGAAAAGATTACGAAAATACGGTACTGGCTCCTGGAGCAGAAACCTTTTTAGATTATTTGAAAGAAAATAATATTCCGCATACAATCGCTACAATGTCCGAAAAAGATAACGTTGATTTTTATATTGAAGAATTCAAGCTTGCAAAATGGTTTGATATAGAAAAAATCGTATATGCCGACGGAACATTACGCGGAAAACCCGCTCCGGATATTTATATCAGAGCTGCAGAAAAAATAGGCTTAAAACCTGAAGAATGTATAGTTGTCGAAGATGCCGTTTCAGGAATAGAATCAGCAAGAGCAGCAGGTATCGGAAAAATTACAGCAATAGCATCAATGGAAAGTGAAGATTTATATAAAAATATTCCTGCCGTTTCACAAATCATAAAAAACTTTGATGAAATAGACAGGAGCATTTTTGATATTCCTTGCTTCAAAAATTAATAATTCATTTCCCAATTATCATTTAAAATCTTACCGAAACAGCCGTACCAAGTTGTACCTGTCGACTGAATACAATTAGAATTAAAAGCAGTTTCCCTTTCCTCTTTAGTCAACGGTGCACCGTTTGCTCCGCCGCTATCATCAATTAATCCGTTATTATAAACATAAACGGCAAAAATATCTCTCCCCGCAATATTAGGACCTTTTTGCCCGTTCGTATCAAGATATAGATAAAATAACACGGCCCCGCCGGAATATGAATACCCGAATGAATTTCCGTCAGCAATTGTAATATATGCGTTGCATCCCGTGCCGATTGCCCTGCCTGCAATATTTTTGTATTCACTTGCAGGAGCAAGACATGGTATCTGGGTATTCCCGCAATCATTTATAACCTTAAAATACTCCTTAAAAAAAGCGTCCAAAGCTTCCTGACTGTTTAATCCGGCTTCTTTTAAATTTAAAGCGTTTCTATCAGTCTGATATTGTAACAAAGCTTGAGAAAGTTCATTATAAAATTTATGAAGCTGTGTAACATAAGTTTTACGCTGGTGATTTTGCATTAAAGCCGGCACAGTCATCGCCGATACCACGCCAATAATACCTAAAGTAACCAAAACTTCAGCAAGCGTAAACCCCAAGCGTGCCGCTTGCCCCGGCACATCAGG
>FR900452.1:111156-134095 GCA_000438175.1 Fusobacterium sp. CAG:439
CAGAGAGCTAAAAGATGCCCCCCCCCCGCGTTGCAAAATTAAATAATTTTTTCATAATTACTCCTTCTTTCTTGTTCACATAATTATTATATCAATTTTCACTAAACTTTTCAACCTGATTATGATATAATCGAGGCATGGTAAGATTAATTAATGACGGGAATATTGATTTTCTGGCAAATACTGCCTACAGATTAATGAGGCTTCAAGAAATTTTTACACACATCCATGAGTACAATAACCCGAATATAAAACCTTGTATTTATGCAATGTGGCACGCTAATCAATTTTTGGTGCACGGTCTGGAAGATAAGGCACATACAAGCATTCTTGTAAGCAATTCAATTGACGGTGAGGTTGTGGCAAGAGCCGTTGAAAAATGGGGGTTTAAAGTTGTAAGAGGTTCATCCGGCAAAAAAGGAGCTGTTGAGTCAACTATGCAGATGCTTTCCAGATTAAAAGAAGGCGAATGTGTCGGAATAATGGTAGACGGACCAAGCGGACCTCTGCATAAGGTCAAAAACGGAGCAATTAAACTTGCTCAAATGTCAGGAGCGCCGATTGTACCCGCGCACTGGTATTCACCGCAAAAAACATTTATCAGTCTGCCTTCCTGGGATAAAATGAAAACACCTTTCGGTGATTGTAAAATCATAAATCTGTACGGAACTCCTGTATATGTAAAACAAGATGCTTCAGATGAGGAGCTCTCATCGGCAAAAGAAAACATAAGAACTCAACTTCTTGAATTGGAAGCAAAAGCTCCGGAAATATATGAAGAGGCAAAAAAACAAAAATTATGGGACAAGAAAAAAAATTAAGCATATCTGCAATTCAGATGTGTTCAAAGATTGGGGATAAACAGGCAAATTTAGAGAAGGTTCAAAAACTTGTCGAACGAGATATAAAAGCAGATACTGATATTATAGTTCTGCCTGAGGTTTGGACTGTCGGGTGGTCCCCAAAGCATTTTACAGACAGTGCAGAAGATATTAACAACAGCAAAACAATTGACTTTCTTTCTCAAATTGCAAAAAAATACAAAACCTGGATAATAGGCGGAAGTTTTATAACAAAAGACGGAGAGCATTATTATAATACCTGCCCTGTTTTAAACAGAAACGGAGAACTTATCACAGCTTATTCAAAAAATCACCTGTTTTCATATTACGGATGCGATGAAGGGAAATACATAGAGACAGGGAAATCACCGATAATGGTTGATATTGAAGGGATAAAAACAGGTTTAACAATCTGCTATGATATAAGATTTCCGGAAATATACAGAGCATACAGAATTGCAGGAGCAGATTTATTTATAAATTGCGCCGCATGGGGGTTAAAAAAGCCTGTTCCATGGGAATGCATGACAAGATGCAGAGCAGTTGAAAACCAGACATTTATGGTTGCATTAACCCAATCAGGTTACATTGAAAACGGAGAATGGAATATAGGTCACTCACGAATTATTGATTACAAAGGAGAAACCTTATCTGAAATTACAGACCAGAAAGAAGGAGCAATGAGTGCGGTATTAGACTTCACTCCGATGTATGAATTCAGAGAAAAATGCACCTGTCTGAATGATATAAGAGAAAATTACGAGGTAAAAAGCGTATGAAAAAACTGTTTAATATTTTAATTGCATTACTTATTTTGTTTAGCATGCATACAAAATCCTATTCAGCGGCAATTGACAGGACAATTTCAAAATCAGGAATTAATAAAGGAGCTGTATCGGTATCGGTAAAAGACGTAAACACAGGAAAAACGGTTTATAAATTGAATGACAAACAGCCGTCAATGCCTGCTTCCACGTTAAAATTAATTACTCTGGGAGCCTCTCTTGATACGCTTGGAAAAGATTATGAGTTTACAACTCAATTATACAAAAATGCAAATAACGAACTTTATTTAAAACTCGGTGCAGATCCGTTTTTATCATCAGCAGGCTTAAACACACTGATGGAAAAAGCCGTTAAAGAGAAAAAAATTATTTCACCAAAAACTGTTTATATTGATGACTATATATTTGACAAAACCGAATGGGGCGAAGGCTGGCAGTGGGATGATGACTTGAACCCTCTAATGCCGAAGTTCAGTTCATATAACATAGATAAAAACATGATAAATGTTGTTATCGTCCCCACAACTGCAGGGGCTCCGGCACAAATTTATACAACAAAGTTCTATCCTGTAACTTTCATGAACCTTGTAACTACAGGCAAAGAAACAAATATTGAGCTAAGCAGAAATAACAGCATATCACCTCATGTAATAACTGCTTCAGGTACAATCGACAAACAAATAACCAAACCGCTTCCCGTTAATAATCCTAAAAGATATTTTATATTAAGACTGGAAGATGCGATAAGGTCAGCTAAAATGGATTATTACGGTAAATTTGTCCAGAAAAAAACACCGTCAACAGGAGTTTATCCGGCATCAGAAGTAAAACACCCGATAGATAATGCAGTAAAAGCTATTCTTAAAGACAGTAATAATTATGTTGCAGAAACCGTGTTTAAGCTTGCGGGAGCAAAATTCGTAAATAACACAGGTTCACTGGAACATTCGCAGCAAATGCTTAAAGCATATTTTGAAAAACTCGGCATTAATTATGATGACATAAAAATAGTTGACGGAAGCGGTGTTTCCAAAAATAATATTATAACTGCCGATTTTATGACCGAATATCTTGTAAAGCAAGCTGAAAATGAAATTTTAAAAAACAATCTTCCGACGGCAGGGGAAGGCACTCTTAAAACAAGAATGCTTTATTTTAAAGATAATTTAAGAGCAAAAACAGGAACACTGGCAGATGTCAGTGCAATTACAGGTTATATAACATCAAGAAGCGGAAAAACTTACGCTTTTGACATAATGATTAATGACCCGAAAAGCAGACCGAACGACAAGAAGTCGCTTGAAGAATATATTTTAAGAGATATTTATACTTCTTACTAAACAGTCTTTTCGCCAAAGAAAATTATTTTGGAAAGAGCACCGATAGCACCGCCTATAATACCTAAAACTATAGCAGTCTGCACTCTTGCTTTAGGAAGGAAACTTTTAATTGCTTTATAGGCATTTTCTAATTTGGGCGTTCTTACAAGTTCCGCAAGCTTTGCCTCAGCAGTATTTGTTTTAACAGCTTCAAGTATAGATTTACGGGCATCAGTTATTGATTTATGAGCAGCTTTCTGCGCATCAGTCGCCTTATTTAGGTATTTTTTTGGAACAGATTTTTCAAAAACATCCGGAGCTTGAGTTAAAAGCTGTTCAAGATTGTATTTTCTCGGAGCAAGAGTGTAACCGATACCGGCACCGATCATGCCTGTCATTAAGCCGACTTCGGCAGGCGAAACAGAAGTATACTGACCATACTGACTCATAATAACCTCCTATACTCTTAATAAACACTATTCTATACCTACATTTAAACTCATAACAGAAATTTTTGTGAATTTTTCGACATAGAATTTACATCTCGTAACAATTCGTAAATAAGGCAGAAATATGCTATATTATTAAACAGAAAGGATAAAGAAAAATATGGAACCTTTTGTTACAATAATAACTCCGACATATAATCTGCTTGAAAACAATTTGGCGGATGATTTTAACCTTTTAATATCTTTATTGGATTTGCAGACATATCCAAATATTGAGCATCTGGTAATAGATAATGCGTCAAATGACGGAACTATAGAAATGCTTAAAAACTATAAAAATTTAGGATTTTTTAAGTTTTATTCCGAACGCGATACAGGAAAATTTAATGCATATAACAAAGGGGTTATGCGCGCAAAAGGGAAATATGTAGCCTTTTTAAGCTGTGATGATTTTATTCACGATATAACTTCAATTTACGACATTGTAAATGTTTTGGAAGCCAATAACGCAGACTTTTCATTTGCTCCTGCATACTGCAGACACCCCGACGGTTTTGTATTCCTGTTTGCACCTGCAATGCACAACGCGTTTCAGGTTATGCCGTGTGCAAGACAGGCAATGTTTTTCAAAAAGTCCATGATTGAGAAAGAAAATTACTTTGATGAAAAATTTAAGACAATGTCCGACTTTGATTTCATAATGAGAATAATTATGAAAGGATATAAGCCTGTATATTTTGACGGGAATTATGTAACATACAAGCTTGGCACAAAACCTCTTCAAAATCCGCAGCGCTCGGAAGAAGAAAGCAAAGCAATATATTATAAAAACTTTAGAAGCCTTTATCCTATGGATGATAATGTTTTAGATCAAATGGCTCAGTACTCGGCATTTCCACAACCTTTACTGGAAAAACTTTCAAGATATTTTCCTGAAGCAGACAGAGAACTTTTCTTTGCAAGATGTGAAGAAATGCATCAACTGAGAGTTAACGCAAAAAATACGCAGCAGCAGTTGTAATTTGTAAAAATTTTGATAAAAAATTTGCAAAAAAATCTTTGCAGAGTATCATATAAATAGTATATTAGAGAGAAATTAGGGAATTAACATGAGTGAACAGAAAGTTGCAGTAATCGGCTGCGGTGTGTGGGGAAGAAACATTGTCCGCAATTTTTATAATTTGAATGTACTTGACACGGTTTGTGATATCGATGAAGAAAATTTGAAAAAAGTAACGGAACAATATCCGGGTGTTAAAGTTACCAAAGATTTTCATGACATTATAAACAACAAAGATATTACGGGGGTGTGCGTTGTTACGCCGAGCCACACTCACTATAAAATGGTCAAAGCAATGCTTGAAGCAGGTAAAAATGTTTATGTTGAAAAACCTATTTCAACTGTTGCCGAAGAAGCCAGAGATTTATCACAGCTGGCACATGAAAAAGGTCTTGTATTAATGGTAGGGCATTTACTTTTATACCATCCTGCCGTTAACCGTTTAAAAATGCTTATTGAAGAAGGAGCTTTAGGTAAAATTGTTTACGCTCAGAGCGACAGAATGAATGTTAATTACTTTAAAAATGACAGAAGTGTAATGTGGGATTTGGCACCTCACGATGTTTCAATGATCAGTTATGTTACAGGTAAAGAACCTTTACATGTTATATCAGCAGTGGGATGTTCTTCAGAACAAAATGAAATTATGGATATAACACATATAGGAATTCAATTTGAAGACGGAGTTGTCGGTCACATTTCAGACAGCTGGATAACACCGAGAAAACACGTTCAGCTTCTTGTTAGAGGAACCAAGGCTACTGCAATATTGGATGATACTGTTGCAGAAAATAAACTTGTTATTTTTGATAATTTTGTAAAAGATAATACTCAAAATATTAAGCTTGATTATTTGGAAATCGAACCGTTGAAACTGGAATGCCAGCATTTTATAAGCTGCTGTTCTACAGGTAAAAAAGCTCGCTCTGACGGTGATAACGGATTTATGGTTACACAGATACTTGAAGAAGCTGAAAAAATCATGCTTGGCGACAAAGTAAAAAAACTTGACGAAGTAAATTTCGCATTATCAAGAACTAAAAAATAGTATATCGGAGAGACATCAATATGAATATAAAAAATAACATTGCCAATATTGTTTCAATAGCAAGAATTTTTGTTGCTTACGCAGCAATTGCGTTGTTATATGAACAAACCACATGGGCATATTTAATTGCTTTTATCCTTACAATAATTGCGTTTGCAATGGATGGGCTTGACGGCTATTTGGCAAGAAAATTAAATCAATCCTCACAATGGGGGTCTGTACTGGATATTCTCGGAGACAGAATTGTTGAAGTTTCTTACTGGACAGTATTTGCGGTAATGGGATGGATAAATATTTTATTTCCGCTTGTATGTGTGGCAAGAGCATTTACCACTGACGGAATAAGAAGTGTAGCATTGTCAAAAGGGATGACGGCTTTCGGAGAAAAATCAATGCAATCGACTTCATGGGGAAAATTCATTTGTGCATCAAGATTTATGCGAATAAGCTATGCTGTTGCAAAAGTTTTGGCGTTCCTTCTTTTGATTGCGGTGAATACACCCGGTATGGAACTATGGCACGGAACTCCGATACTTCATGTTATTACAATGGTATTTGCCTGGGCAGCGATTATTTTCTGTGTAGTGAGAGCAATACCTGTTGTGGCTGAAAGCGGAAAGTTATTTGATAACTAATAAAAAAAGCCTCTTAATTTAGAGGCTTTTTAATTAGTTACATTTTGTTCTTCCATTCCACTCCAATTTATCTGCACATTTTAGATAATCCATATTCTCTTTGTACATAATCCATGCCGCACAAGCCCATCCTTCTCCTGTTGTCGGATTACAATAAGGCCACCCCTGTGTTTTCGGATCTTCCCCGACTTCCGTTGGTATAACCTTTCCATTAGTGTATCCAACAAGTCTAAAAATATCTTTACCCATTATATTAGGTGTTTTTTTACCGTTAATGTCGATAAATAACCCAAAATGCCCATCATCCGGACGAATGAACAATTCAGAGCCATCTGCCAATCTTAGTTTGTAGAAGTTATCTTTATGGAAGGAAGCAATATCAGGATCCTGGTTACCTTTAAGAAAATGCCATTCCCCCGTATAGCTTTCACAAGCTTGTATTCCGCAATTATCAATAAGTTTTAAATAAGGTGCTATTCTTTTCCCGAGCATTTCGGCACTTTCTTCGGTATCTTTTGCTAATCCCCAGCTATCCAGCGGACCATATTCATTTTCAGCCATGAGCAAAGCTTGAGCAAAAGTGCTTTGTACTTTTTTTAACTTATTTGCTATTACCTTAGCCTTATGATCTGAAATTAAAGCAGGAAGCGTCATAGCCGCAACTATTCCAATAATCCCTAATGTAATCAATACCTCAGCTAATGTAAAAGCCCGATGGTTTATTTTTTTCATAAATCCTCCTTTACATATAATATTATAGACTTGAAACCCATGCATATCAAGCCTTTTATTAACTTTTTGTAATATCAATATTACAGAATATATAAATATTACGTGAAACAATAAATATATGGGTATAAGGAAGCTCAGAAACGATATAGGCAAAAAGCTTAAGAATTTACGTCTGGAAAAAGGTTTATCGCAAGAAAAACTTGCAGAATACTCTAATATGTCAAGAGAACATATATCTTGTATAGAAAGAGGCAAAAATCTTCCTACCGTCGAGACTTTATATAATCTGGCAGCTTACTTTGAGATTGATATAAAAGATTTTTTTTGATGTTGACAATAAATACTGGACAGGTATAATTTTTTTATGATGAAACTAAACATTGTTTTATATGAACCCGAAATTCCGCAAAATACAGGAAACATTGCAAGGCTTTGCGCCTGTACAGGGGCAAGTCTATATCTTGTAGGGAAACTCGGTTTTTCGCTTTCAAGCAAATATACAAAACGTGCAGGCTTAGACTACTGGGACAGTGTTGACCTGCATAAAATTGATACAATGGATGAATTGCTTGAAGCCCATAAAGATGCTAACTTTTATTATCTGACAACCAAAACAAAACGACTTTATACGGATATAAAATTTCAAGACGGTGATTTTATAGTATTTGGGCCTGAAACACGCGGACTTCCTGACATCTATGTTAAGGACAAAAATGCATTAACGATCCCTATGAAAGAAGGTCAGAGAAGCTTAAACCTGTCAAATTCCGTTGCAATTGTCACTTATGAGGCTATAAGGCAGAATGGTTTATAATCTTCCAAAACTTCCCGTAAGAGAAGAAAATTCAAACAAAGGAACTTTCGGAAAAATTTTAAATGTATCAGGCTCCGAGTACATGACGGGAGCCGCTTGTTTGTCGTCAGTTGCCGCACTGAGAACAGGAGCAGGATATGTTGAGCTTGCAAGTCATGAAAATGCCTTAAAAGCAGCCGCCTGCCTGTCACCCGAAATAGTTCTTGCTCCGATAGACAAAATATCAGAAATTATAAAAAGTTCTACTGTTTTATTAATCGGCTGCGGGCTTTCAACAACCGCAAACGCAGTGAGAATTTTTAAAGATACTCTGGAGCTTGCAGAGAAAATATCTACGGTTATAGATGCAGACGGTTTAAATATTCTTTCTCAAAATGAAATAAAGTTACCTGAAAACGTAATTCTTACTCCTCATCCCAAAGAAGCCTCAAGGCTTTTGCATTGCTCTTTAGATGATGTATTAAGAAATATGGAAGAATGTGCAGAAAAAATCAGCAAAAAATATAGGTGCGTTACAGTACTAAAATCTCACAAAACAATAGTAACTTCACAATATGGGACGATTTACCATAACACAACAGGAAACAGCGCTCTTGCAAAAGCAGGAAGCGGCGACGTGCTTGCGGGAATAATCGCAGGGTTTCTTGCACAGCATATGAATACTTTTGATGCAGCCGTACTGGGAGTATATCTCCATGGGCTTGCGGGGGATCTGGCAAAAAATGACCTGACTGCTTACGGAGTTTTAGCTTCCGACACAATCAGGTACATTCCTTACGCTATAAAAAAATATCTTATGCAAGATAATTAATGCTGTTTTCCGGAATAATATTTTCTTTCGCTGCAGCTTGGTCTAATACACCTGTATTTGTTTTTGTAACACCAATAGATTCCATAGTTTTATTGTGTCCGATGTTACGCGGGGTTACAGGAACTTTGCCGAAATATGAACCTTCGGAAATATAAGCACCTTTACGAGCAGCCTCTTGATTTTTTCTTATCATCATTCTGCCTGTTTCTTTAATAGTTTCATTTAAATTAGCTTCAATTTTAGCGGCTTTTCTTTCCAAATATTGCTGAGCCATTGTTTTGCCAGAGGTAAATGCTGTTTTGTCAATCATTATAAATTCTCCTTTTAGTTACTACATACATAATACTTGTAAATAAAATTTTTGATACTATTTCTAAACTTATTTACAAATATTAATAAAACAAGCATACTAAAAGGATTGAAAATTTCAATTAGCCACCTTACCTAATACCACTCTTCTTAAAGCTCCCGTGCATGAGGGAAGATTATTCGGAATATTGTAGTAGGTGCAGTATCCGAGAAGGGCAAATGCCATAACTTCTTTAAAGTTATTAGAAATTCCGTAAGCTTCATGGGTTTTCAAATCAATATGCTTAGGAAGATAATGACGTAAATACTTCATCAAAGTCGGATTGTAAGCTCCGCCGCCGCCGATAATAACCTCTTTAACATCAATATCCGGATAAATAAATCTTTCGTAAGCTGTAGTAATTGTTTTAGCAGTAAGAGCTGTCGCCGTTGCAATAATATCTTCAGGATTTTTAGGTCCGAAACGAAGAGCATTCTCGATATATTCAGCAGAAAAATATTCTCTCCCCGTTGTTTTTGGCGGAACTTTAAAATAATACTCATCCTGCATAAGACATTCAAGCCAGCTTTCGCAAACTTTGCCGGAGTCAGCGATTTTACCGTCTTTGTCATAGGACTTATTAAAATATTTATTAACACAGTAATCAATCATTATGTTACCAAGTCCCGTGTCAAACCCGAAAGTCGGGAAATCCTGTGAAATTACCGTAACATTCGAAATTCCTCCGATATTTTGGATAAGCAGATTTTTCTTTAAGGGTTTAAACCATTTTTCGTCAGCAAAGCATACTAAAGGTGCCCCTTCGCCGCCGGCTGCAATATCTGCTTCGCGGAAATTTGAAATTGTTAAGCATCCTGTTTCTTGTGCAATTACAGAACTTTCACCGATTTGTAAGGTACTTTTTAAAGAAATTTTGTCCAATTTTTCATCCACAGGGAAATGAAAAATAGTCTGCCCGTGACTTGCAATAAAATCAGGTTTACCATGTTCTGAAATCAAAACCTTGCAGGCCTCTGCAAAACAATGCCCGATTGCAAAATTCATCTGGCACACATCTTTAACAGAAACATTACCTGAAAAAAGCTGAAAAATTTTGGCTCTTATATGCTCCGGATATTTATAATTAATTCCTGAAATCAACTTAACCGACATGTCAGGATGAACCTCGCACAAACCTGCGTCAATACTGTCGCATGATGTACCTGACATTAACCCGATAACCAGTTTTGTCTGCAATTCTTCCATGATTTATATAATATAAAAAAGCTTGCAAAATCGCAAGCTTTGAAATTTTTACAACTATCTCCTCATCCCATTTTAATTCTTTTTTTATAAATCCCCAAATAATAATAAAAAAAATATCCCTAATCTTTTTGCACTTCTAAAATCTTCCTGTCCATTTCTTCCTTAATCTTCTCCAACTATCGGACTTTTGCCATCACCTCACTTTTTCAATATTCCGATTTTTAACTATCCGGCAGCCGCTCTTACTTTAAACTGATTTCAGTCTCGCGCCCCCTCCACGTTTTTAAATGTAAATCTAAGTTAAATGTTTGACAAGTAAAGAAAAATAAAATAAAATTTACAATTGGCCATGCCCCTAGAAGTATCAAGGAAAAATTCAAGTTCTTAAATCTTAATGAAGAAAACTTAATGAAATTAGGTAAAAATAAAAGAGATTTTAATTGACAATTTATAATCACCGTTAAATACCATGCCTGTGTACATGCCATGAATTTTATAGTAAAATAATACGGGGAGAGCATAATGAAAGAATTTATAAAAAATCAAAAAGTTACATATAATTTAATGTCATTCACTGGTTACAAAGCACTTCTTTTATTTTCGCTTTTAACAGAAGGTCCTAAATCTTATGAAGAAATTTGCGAATACTTTTTTAATCATCCGTATTTAAGAGAAAAAATTTCAATTGATACATTAAGAGTTTATATTAACTCTTTGAGACGCATCGGATGCGAAGTTAAGAGATTTAGAGGCGATGACAAAATTTCAAGATATGTTATAACAGCCCACCCGTTTGAACTGAAGCTCTCTGATGAACAAATTCAAAGCGTAATTAAGATTTATAAAAGCATTGTAAAAAATATGGATGTCAAAGAACTTTTATCTATGGAACGTTTTTTTGAGAAAATAGGTTCTTATATAAAAAATGATGACTTCATTGCAGATATCAGAAAAATTTCAATGCTCAGAGATATTGATAAAAAACTGCTTGAAGATTTACTTGACTGTTGTGACAGAAAAGAGCAAATTGTAATACAATATAATTCTCCGAACTCCGGGGAGAAAAGTATTGAATTGATTGCAGACAAAATTGACTCTTCAAACGGGAAAATTTATCTTTACGGTACAGGTTTTGAATATATGCAGTACGGAAGTTTTCTTGTAAGCAGAATAAAGAAAATTAATGAAATTAAAGTCGAAAAAACAATTCCGGAGAACTTAAAAGAATTCAGAATTACGTATACACTTGAGTGCAGTCCTGACAAACTTAATCCGGCAGACAACGAAAAAATTATTGAAAAACATAATAATTATGCGGTTATCGAAATGAAAACATCAAATGATTTTCTTGCAAAACAAAAACTTCTTGAATATGGTCCGATATGCAAAGTGTTAGAACCGGAAAGCTTTAAAAATGATTTTATCAAACTTCTAAAAGACATGAAAGCGGGGTATTATTGTGGCTAAAAAATTAACAGAAAAATACAATGATTCCTGTGTTAAACTCTTCGAATTCATAAAAATGCTTTATGAAGGAGAAGTAGAGTTTAAAAAAGTTATAGACCACTTCTCAAACGGAGAATACGACGGGACTTCAAATACCCATGTAACTTTAAACAAATACCTCAATGCAATGAGAATATTTGGTATTAAGGTTAAAAAAATTAATAATAAATATCACATGTTCAGTTCTTTATATAAGATAAAACTTGATTTGAATGACATGAAAAGTATCGGGCTGATAAAAGAAGCGTGCAGTATTCTTCCAGCAGGTAAAAATAAAACGAACTGTGAACATTTTATTCATGACCTTGAAGTGAGATATGACGAAGCAGCGCAGAGCCTTGAACAAATTGCTGATAATACAAAAAATCTCCATCTGTCATTTTATCATTCAGAAATGGTTGAGCAGGTTAAGCAGTGCGAAAAATACTGTCAGGATAAATTAAAACTGGAAATTATTTTTACAAACGACAGAGGAGAAGAAATAAATCTTCTTTGCTCTCCTATTGAACAGATTTATCAAAAACGTAAAATATGTCTTAAAGTGTTGGGAAATAACGGAAGCAGAGTTTATGAAATACCTATCGAAAATATAAAATCGGTAAAACAGCTCCCGATATCAACATCTTCACAATCAATTCCGACAACGGTTGTTTACAGAATTAAAAACAGACTGGCAAGAAACTACAAATTAAGAGATTGGGAAAGACTTGACAGAATTGAAGCAGACGGAAGCCACATTATCGTAAACAAAAATGAGGACTTAAACCTGCTTATAAAACGTCTTATGAGATATGGTACCGAATGTGAAATTTGTTCTCCTAAATTTTTAAAGGAAGAAATGATTGAGAGAATTAACAAAACTCTCGAGAATTATAACGAAACATAAAATAACATTCTTTAACAATCAATTTATTTATTAATTAACTGTGCTAAAATTTTAATTATGGATAGTAATACTCAATTTGTACCTTTACACCTGCACAGTGAATTCTCGCTGCTGGACGGTGCCATAAAATTAAAAGATCTTTGCAATTTTGCAAAAGAAAATAACATGCCTGCCGTTGCAATTACCGACCACGGTGTAATGTACGGTGCACTTGACTTATATTTGGAAGCAAAAGAAGCAGGTATTAAGCCTATTATAGGCTGTGAGTTTTACGTTCATAACGGTGATATCACAGAACGCGATCCGAATAACAATCCCAGATATCACCTTATACTTTTAGCAAAAAACAATACAGGCTACATGAACCTTGTAAAGCTGGCTTCTGACGCGGCTTGCAAAGGTTTTTATATGAAACCCCGTATTAATTTTGAACTTCTTAAGGAACACCACGAAGGAGTAATATGCTGTTCGGCTTGTCTTGGCGGTGAAGTTCTTCAAAACCTGCTTAAAGGTGATTACGAAGAAGCAAAAGCGGTTGCCAAACGCTATAAAGATTTATTCGGTGAAGATTACTATATCGAGCTGCAAGATCACGGGCTTGAAGAACAAAAACGAACAAACCCTGACTTAATTAAAATAGCTAAAGAGCTCGATATTAAAATGATTATTACCAACGACTCTCACTATTTGAGAAAGGAAGATGCAGATTGGCATGATACATTGCTTTGCATGCAAACACAGTCGATGAAAGACGAAGAAAACCGCTTCCATTTCCCGAATAATGAGTTTTATGTAAAAACAGTTTCGGAAATGCGGGATGCTTTTAAATGGCTGGATTCGGAAACTTTTGACCAATGTATTAAAAATACGGTAGATATTGCGGAACAATGCCACGTTACAATTAAATGGGAAGCACCTTTGCCTGATTTTCCGGTACCCCCGAATCATACAACTGATTCTTACCTTGAAGAACTCGTAATGCAGGGTTTAAAGAGAAAGTACGGTGAAGAAAATATAACTCCCGAACTTAAAGAACGCGTAAAATATGAACTCGGTATTATCGAAAAAATGGGATTTTCAGCATACTTCCTGATTACCTGGGACTTTATCCACTATGCGAAAACACATGATATTCCCGTAGGTCCCGGAAGAGGTTCGGCTGCCGGTTCTGTTGTTGCATACGCTCTTGATATTACAGACTTAGATCCTATACGCCACCACCTGTTGTTTGAAAGGTTCCTTAACCCCGAACGTTTCAGTATGCCTGATATTGATACAGACTTCTGTATTGAAAAACGCGGCGAAGTTATCGATTACGTTGTAAGAAAATACGGAGAAGATAAGGTATGCCAGATTATTACGTTCAACACGCTGGCTGCAAGAAATGCTTTTAAAAGTGTGGCAAGAGTTTTCGGCATGGAATATGCAAAAAGTAACAAAACAGCTTCATTAATTGAAGATACAATTGAAGGTTCCATGATAGAAGGTTCGGAACTTAAAAACCTTTACGACACAGACCCCGAGATTAAGCGTGTAATTGACACGGCGAAATGTGTTGAGGGTATGAAATGCGGTATCGGTATGCATGCGGCGGGTGTTATTATTTCATATAAACCTCTTGACCAGATTGTGCCCGTACAGCCTTCAAAAGACGGAATTATCATAACCCAGTATCACAGAGAAATTCTTGAAAAAATGAAGCTTTTAAAAATGGACTTTTTAGGGCTTCGAAACCTTACAATGATACATAAAACCTGTAAACTGGTAAAAATGTGTCAGGGAATTGATGTTGATATTAACCATATTCCGCTTGATGATAAACCTACTTATGACATGCTTGTTCGAGGAGAAACTGTCGGAGTATTCCAGTTAGAATCCTCTGGTATGACAAGTTTGGTTAAAAAGTTAAAACCCGACGTATTTGAAGATTTAGGCGCATTGGTAGCCCTTTTCAGACCAGGTCCGCTCGGTTCGGGCATGGTTGACGATTTCGTTGAAAGAAAACATGGTCGTCAGGCTATTACTTATGCACACCCCAGATTAGAACCTATCCTGAAAGATACATACGGAACAATGGTCTATCAGGAACAAATCATGCAAATCTTCCAGATTATGGCTGATTATTCACTCGGACAAGCCGATCAGGTTCGCCGTATGATGGGGCACAAAGACCCTGTTGCCATGGCAGCGCAAAAAGGGAAACTCGTAGAAGGTTCCGCAAAATACGGCATGAAAAAAGAAGAAGCCGAAGATTTATTTGAAAAAATCGAAAACTTCGCGCAATATTGCTTTAACCGTGCGCATTCATCAGCTTATGCATTTGTTGCTTACCAGACAGCTTATCTCAAATGCCACTATCCCGTTGAATATTTATCAGCTTTGCTTTCCAGTGTCGCCGGAGATCAGGATAAAACACAGGCTTATATTGAAGAAGCTTTGAAATACGGTATCAAAGTTCTCCCGCCTGATATTAACAAATCATATCTTGAATACGCCCCCGACGGAAAAAATATCCGCTTCGGTCTTGCTTCTATCAAACAGGTAGGAGAAGGCGTTATCGAAGAAATTATAAAAGAGCGTGAGGCAAACGGAGATTATAAATCAATTTATGATTATATTAAACGTCTTGATACAAAATGTTCTAACAAAAAAACTCTTGAAGGATTGATTAAAGCAGGAGCATTCGCCTCAATCGAAAAAAGCCGTAAGCAGCTTATGGATAATATCGAATATATTACGGCAACTGCATCAAAAGAATCCAAAGCGAAAGAATCAGGTCAAGGCAGTTTATTCGACATGCTCGGCGATACATCAGCTATTGAAGATGCAAAATTTCAGCTTTCAGGCTCAGATGAAGAATATGATGCCAGAACTTTGCAAAATTTTGAAAAAGAATTTCTCGGCTTTTATGTAACAAGCCACCCGCTGTCAACTATAAGGGATAAGTTGCCGTTCCTTATGACGCATAAAATAACGGAAATTCCGGAACAGCCCAATGATAAAATCGTTACCATATGCGGACTTATTACGGGAGTTAAACAAATTCCCACCAAAAAAGACCCGACAAAATTCATCAGATTTGTTACCGTTGAAGATTTATCGGGGAAAATAGAAGTAATTGCTTTTAACGGAAAAATTCAGGAATACGGTGATTACCTGCAAAATGAGCAGAGAGTAATCATATCAGGAAAAGTTAACAGAAGAAGCGATGACGAACCGCCTTCACTAATCGTTGAAACCGTTAAAACTGTTGATAATTCAAATATTTTTACGATTTCACTTCTTGATGATTTCAAGTTTGAAGAAATTGTATTGCTTAAAAACATGCTTTGCCAACATTCAGGCTCAGACCCTGTGACATTCAAACTTAAAGATTTTGACGGCGACGTAAAAGTATTAACAGCTTCCATGTTCTGGGTGGAAACCTCAAATGAACTTGTAAACAGCTTAAAAAAACAATTTTCCGATAGACTTGATATCGATGTACGCTCTATGGACAGTCAAGAAAAACGAGAGGAAACAGCAGCAGTATAAATTAAAAAAAATGCTTGCAAAAAAATTTTGTTCATGTAATAATAAAAAAGTACCCGATGCGGGGGTAATTCAGTGGTAGAATGCCTCCTTGCCAAGGAGGATGTCGCGAGTTCGAGCCTCGTCTCCCGCTCCATAAAAACCAGCCCCTGAGGCTGGTTTTTATTTTGCAAAAGACTAAATAAATTATGCGGAAGTAATTCAGTGGTAGAATGCAACCTTCCCAAGGTTGACGTCGCGGGTTCGAGTCCCGTCTTCCGCTTATTTATAGGGAAGAGATGTGTATGAAAAATAAAAATATTTGGTTAATTGCACTTGTGTTTATTTTGGGATTAATTTTCAGATTGATTTTTCTTGACAAAGCAGGAGGATTGTCTTATGACGAACTTGTCTCTTTTAAACAGGCAAGTCAGTCAAATGCATTATCGACCATATATTACACGCTCAAGACAGATGTACACATGCCCTTGTATCAATTATTTTTGCACTGGTGGGCTAAAATATTCAGTTTATCGGATTTATCACTGAGAGCTTTCTCAGCTTTTTGCGGGATACTGACAATTATAACAGGCTTCTATACAGGCAGAGAGCTGCCCTCACCCCGAACAAGTATTTTATGTGCTTCACTATTTGCAATTAATAGTTTCTTCATCTATTATTCACAAGAAGTGCGCATGTATTCTCTTTTAATCTTGCTGGCCTCATTAACTGTACTCTTTATCGTGAAAATAAAAAATAATCCTGAAAACAGATGGACTTATGCAGCACTTGTCATTACCTGCTTTGCGTTAATACATACCTATACAATTGCTTTTATATATGTTATTGCCCTAATATTAACTGTTTTTGTATATCTTTACTTACAAAAACAACCGCTTAAACATCTCCGAAATGCAATATTTACACTTATAATATTATGTATTCCGGTATGTTTGTTTTTATTTATTAATTCGGCAAAATACACAAACCAGATTAACGGTTATTATTGCGACTGGTCAAGCTTATTTATCGTAATCCAGGACATGTTTACTCCTGTTCTCGAAAGTCTGGCTAATAACCCGCCGCATTATATGCATTTATTCTTTACAACACTTTCGTTATCTAAATTAATTTTTATAGTACTGCCTGTTTCAGCGGCTCTTTTCGGAATTTACACAGCGTTAAGAAAAGATAAATTTTCCTATGCAGTTATTGCTCCTGCTGCAGTATTTTTTATTGCGGAAATTATTGCATTTAAATTCACTAATTTTAAAATACTTCCGAGATATGCGGCAATATCCATGCCTGCTTTTTTAATCATTACGGCTTACGGATTTTCTCTTATTTCAAACGCAAAAAAGCTAAACGTAATTATTCCGTCAATATTTATTGTATTAAATCTGGTTTATCTTTTATTTTCGCCGAACGCCGCATATAAAATTCCTCGTGACGGCTTCCGCCCTCTAGCCAATCTTATAAATCAATCAGAAATTCAAAATTCGGATTTTATTCTTGTTTGGAACAGAAAAGAAGTCCTTGATAAATATTTAGACAAAAAGGTAAATGTTATAAGTATTCTAAAGGATTTCGCCTATAAATCAGAGGTTATGGCAGCAAATGAAAAACAATTTAATTCACTTCCCATAGAAAAAAGAAAGGAAATACTGCAGCCGTATTTTTATCAAAACAATATACCCTACAACACATTGTTGTTAATGAATTATATAATAACAAACATGCAGCCCGGTCAGAAATTCATCATAACAACAACCGAAAATTTTAACGATTTCGACAAAGAAAAATTTAAACATCTGGTTGAAGATCCGGAACAGTATCAGGCTGCTTCACTAAACGATTTATTAACCTTAAAATCGCTTACGGATATAAAAGAAATCTGCAGTTATAATCTGAAATTTATAGAAACAAAAGAAGCATCTCCATACGTGATAACAATTTATTCCAAATAAATTACCACTTTTTAAATATAAAAAAAGCAGCCAAAACAATTAAAACAAAGCCTGCAAGATAATTCCACCGAAATTCTTCTTTGAGGTAAAGAACAGAAAATGCACTGAAAACAACGAGTGTAATAATTTCCTGAATAGTTTTTAATTGTGCAGCAGAATATACATAACTTCCAATTCTGTTTGCAGGCACCTGAAAGCAGTACTCAAAAAACGCAATTCCCCAGCTTATGAGTATAACAGCCCATAAAGCCGTAGATTTATGTTTCAAATGACCGTACCATGCGAAAGTCATAAATATATTTGAAACAGTTAAAAGCATAATCGGAGCAAAATATTTAAACATGCATTATCAGCCTTTCTTTAAAAGATTTTTACCTGATAATTATACATCAAAATATTAAAAGAAAGTCTTGACATTTAAATATTTTCTTAATAGAATAGTTCATGTGACTTGCCGACTTGGCTCAATGGTAGAGCAACGGTTTTGTAAACCGTAGGTTGTAGGTTCGATTCCTATAGTCGGCATTTTTACTTAAAAAGCCCTTGTGGCATTTAGCCTTTGTGGCGCAGGGGTAGCGCACTCCCTTGGTAAGGGAGAGGCCACGGGTTCAAATCCCGTCAAAGGCATTTTTGAAAAAAGAATATGGGTAGGTGCCCGAGTGGCTAAAGGGAGCAGACTGTAAATCTGCCGTCGCGAGACTACGGTGGTTCGAATCCACCCTTGCCCAGTTAAAAAAGACAGATTTTTATCTGTCTTTTTTATTTTTCTGTATTAAATGAATAAATTATAGTTCTGTTATATTTTTCACCTTTTTTAAGAACAGGTTTTTCATCAAATGTATTTATTGCATCAGGAAAAAATTGGGGTTCAACACAAAACGCCGAATGTTTTTCATATCGTTTTGCATGTTTGCCAAGCGGCTGCTCAGATTTACCTAAATTATTTGCGGTATAGAACTGAAACCCGGGTAAGTCCGTTAATACTTTTAAACTTATGCCTGACTTTTGAGATTTAACGTTTGCGGCTTCCATCAGTGTTTTTCCGTCATAATTGTCTATAACAAAATTCTGGTCATAACCGTTTTTATTCATTTCAGAAAATTTTTTGGGAGCTCTGAAATCAAATTCGGTTCCTTCAACCGATTTTATTTCTCCTGTAGGAATTGCTATTTCATTTACAGGAGTGTACTTTGACGAATTGGGTAATTGAACCGAATGTTCCATTACGGAATTTTCTTGCGCATTTTCCGCCCCGTCAAGATTAAAATAAGAATGGTTAGTCAGATTTAAAATTGTATCATTGTCCGTTTCTGCTTCATACTTTATTGACAGATTATTGTCATTATCAAACTTATATGTAACTGACATTTTTACATTTGCAGGATAACCGCCTTCCATATCTTTTTTAGTATATGTAAATTTTACCCCGTCTTTTAATATTTGTGCATTCCAATTTTTAACATCCAAGCCTTCTTTTCCGCCATGACAATGAGTTTTTCCCTTATCTTTATTGCAATCCAGTTTGTACTCTTTTTGTCCGAGTTTAAAAGTTCCGTTGTTAATCTTATTTGCACAGGGACCGATTGTTCCTCCTGCATGACCTACAGGAGATTTTTCGTATGGAGTTACCGAGTTATACCCTTGTGTTACATCTGTCAATTTTCCGTTTTTATCGGGAACTTTTATTGATGTAATTGTTGCACCGAAAGACGACAGACTTACACTTGCACCGCTTTTATTAGTAATTGTATAAAGCTCGGCAGTCTGATTTGTTTTTTCAATTTTACCAAATGTCTTTTTTTCTATTTTTATAGAGTTATCCGATACTGATTTTACAAAAGTATCTTTTACAGGTTGGTTGGCAATATAGTTAGAATTAACCACATTTTGTAAAAAAGGTCTGTTATTATTAACAAAATATATATGAGAATTAAAGTCTATCGGCATATTTACACTCCTTATTAACAGAGCAATAATAACACAAACTTATAAAACATATAAAACTAAAAAATTGCCGTTATATGCTGAAACGTAAACCGAATTGTAAAGCAATACCGTTTCTGCCTCCGTTTCTTAACATGGCTTCGAGAAATCCGGTTAATCTTTCTCCCCATCGTTTTTGGACACCAACACCGTATTGAACATAAGGTTTTATTGATAAATCGGGAAGATAAACATCATTTGCCTGAAATTTTGTATCGTCAATTATATTCCAAATCATAGAAACACTTAAATACGGCTGTAAATAATTTTTGAAATTACCGATTAATTTTATCTGCGGTTCAATATGAATTGCATGGAGCGGATCAGCATTTATGTGCACATTAGCGGCATTTGTAAAGTCAAAAGTGTTTATAAATGTATAAGACATTAACAGACTGGGTTGAATGATTAATCTTCTTTCAAAAGTTTCAAAATTATACCCTGTTTTTTCTGCAATACCCGTATTTAGCATTGCAAAATTATCCCTCCCGAAGCCTGTTGAAGCCTCTGCTGAATTTGCTCCGACATTAGCAGTCCATAAGCTGAAAAACTTTCCTTTATAAAAAGCGGTATCCGCCCCTACTAAACCGCCGTTGTTGTATATACTGTTCCCATTAAAGGCCTGATGAGATCCGTTATATCCTGCATAAGCTCCATAAAGATTATACCAGCCCCTTTTGAGCTCTCTTAAAGCGCTTTCTGCTCCAATTAAAGTTCCATAGCTAACATTTGAGACATCTGGTCCTTGTTTTAAAGGCACTTTTTCGAAAATGGTGTAAGGTTTAAACCATATACCGTTTCTCTGCTCGGGAAACAACAGCGGCGAAAAAACAAACTGCCCCGATGCGCTGGCGGTCTTATTACGTAAAGACATACTGTTTACGGGAACATCCGGAGGAGCAATCATTACCATATCAAGATTTGAAAATACATTTTTATAAGTTTCTATTTGAGCAGCATACCCTGCCAGTTGTGCAGCAACAGCAGGTGCGAAAATTGAAGGGTTAAAACCCTCTCTTACAAAATTAAAATTACCGTCCCCTGAATTATAGCTTGAGCTGTAATTATAAATAGGAGTATGAACAGTTGAAGATACATATTGTACATAATCTTTTAAAACACTATCCGCAAACGGTATTGATATAAACGGAGCATCAGGAGTACCCTGAAAGGAAAGATCAGGCACAAAAAGAGTTCCGCCGCCTGAAACAGAATTTGCATTAATTCTGTCCATTGTATTGGTGTTGAAATTAACATCCGGGAAAATATTAGCCTTGCCTGTAAGATTTAAATTTCCAAAGTTTATGTTATTAATTTGAGCGTTTTGCATATTAAAATTAATACCATTTGAAAAACTTGTATTAGCAGCATTAAAATAAGTACTGTCTGCAAGAAGGTTTACAGTACCGCCTTCAAAATTAAAATCTCCTTTATAATCATCGTTCTTACCGCCTAAGTTTAATATACCGCTGTCTTGTTTAATAATATTACCTTCCCCTCTTATTCCGCTTTCAATATTTGTAACAGCATCGGATGAAAATACTAATGTTCCCGTACTAGTATTAAATATATCGTTAAGTTCCCCGTCTTTATCATGGTTATCACGCAGAGTTGCGCCTTCAATAATAAATCTTCCGGCATTATATATAGCGCCGCAGAACTGTATTGAACTTTTGATGAAACAGTATTATTTTCTATAAGTGAATTACGAACTGTTGTTTCGGCATTTTCAGCATTATAAATTGCACCGCCGTCTGCGTAATAATCTGAATGAATTGTATTTCCTCTTATAACACAGTTATTTATTGTTAAAGTCTTGCTGTTATATATAGCACCGCCCAACGCAACAGCCTGATTTGTAGTACCGCTGGAGTAATTTCCGGAAAGAATACTGTTGTTTATAGTCATATTTCCAGCATTATCTATTGCTCCGCCGTACAAAAACGATAAAGCGTTGTCTCCTGATTTGGTATAATTATCTTTAAATAAAGTATTATTTATCTCAACAGAACCTTTGTTAAACAATGCTCCGCCTTGGGAAGTAACGGTGCCATGCGCATAGTTGTTTTCAAAGACAACATTATCAAGAGACATATCAGGGTTATCCGAAGGAGAAAAACCGTTAGCCACTGCACCACCTGATGCAGAAGCACCGCTTGAAAAATTATTTCTGAAAATCGTGGATGAAATATTTATATCTCCATCATTCAAATTATACACAGCACCGCCGATTGCAAAGTTAACACCTTCGGCATCCGCAAAATTATGTGAAAAAACAGAATTATCTATATTCATATTACCGTTAAAATTAAAAATTGCTCCTGCAAAATCAGATCCTTGATATTCCTGCCCCTTGCAATTTCTTATATCAACCTCGTTAAAATCACTGTCTTGACTTAAAATAAAACCGCCATAAGCATCGCTGCCGTCTAAATAATGATTATGTCCTTCAAAAGTTATATCTATATCAAAGAACCTTCTTCCTATAGATTCACTAGAATCTAAATCCCCGGTAAACTCAATTACATCTCCGTTAGAAGGATTGGAATTCATTAATTCTTCAAAGTTATCAACCTGAATTTCATTTGCGTAAGAAGATAAACACAAAATCATAGACGAAAAAATTATAAATAATTTTTTTAAAAATTTCATAAAATTATATTATTGTCTATAATAAAATTCTTATATTATACAGTTGTACATAATTAAGTTACATAACTTTATTAAGTTATTGCAGTAATAAAGATTTACGTGTAACATGAAAAGGGATATTTATAAGGAGAGTTGAATATGAAAAAATTTTTCAGGTTGTTTTTATCTGCAATGGTTTCCCTAATAATAACAATTCCGGCATTTGCGTATCCGGATGTTTCGGCAGATTATTGGGCAGCTAAGCAGATTGAAAATTTAACGGAAAAAGGGGTTATTGTTGGTTATCCGGATGGCACCTTTAAGCCAGATGACAATGTAACACGTGCTGAATTTGCGGCAATGGCAATAAAAGCGTTAGGACAGGAACACACGACAGTGGCACAGC
>FR900452.1:134106-138702 GCA_000438175.1 Fusobacterium sp. CAG:439
CAAAAAAGCGTGCCACAGCCGGTAAAATTTACAGATGTAGAACCTTCATTTTGGGCTTATGATGCTATACAAAAAGCTTTATACTTTGATTTAATTTCTTGTCCTCCCGAAGGGCAGCCTTTCAGACCTGATGATACGGTTACAAGAGCAGAATCCCTGTCAGTAGCCGTTAATGCTCTAACTACAGAGCAGATAAGCAAATTTAAAGCAAAAGAAGTACTTAGCAAAAAATATGCAGACACTGACAAAATTCCAGAATGGTTCATAATACCTGCAGGGAAAGCTGAAATTTTAAATATGCTGGTAACAATTCCTTCTAAAAATAAGGCTGAAATACAAGCAGAAAGGCCTGCAACAAGAGCTGAAGTTGCGGCTATTCTTTATGAAATGACAGAACAAGCTAAGCTTAACCCTAATGCAAAACTGGCTGAAGCAATGAGAAAGAAAACAGGAGAAGGATTTATCATTGAAAATGCGTTTGTCCAGGGAAGTATAGGAACAATACCTGCAGGGACAGTTGTTCCTGTGAAGTTAAGCAATTATATAAGTTCACAGTCTTCTCAATCCGGAGAAATTTATACAGCATCTGCCCCGCAGAATTATGTTACTAAAGACAAATTTATACTTATTTATAAAGGTTCAAATCTTAAAGGACAACTGTTAGATGTAAGAAGCGGGAAATGGTTTGTAAGAAACGGTGTCTTGGTACTTGATAACTCGTTAATTACAACAAACAATGATCAAACCGTATCTTTTGCTGCTGTAGGCGAGGTAACAAAAGACAGAAACTGGTTTATGAAAATAGTCAGAGCAACTTTAAAAGGGGAAAAACTTAATGTTAATCCGGAAGAAACAGTTTATATAAAACTTTTAAAACCGATTAGAGTTGACTTAACAAACGGCTGGATTATCGAGTAAAACACAAAAAAGTTCCGGCAATTGCCGGAACTTTTTAACTCACGCTTTCTCCCAAATTATATTTTTCATATATGAGTTCATCTTTGCCTGATAATATGTTTTTTAAACTTTGTGAACCTGTCGGGTTATAGTATATACCTGTAACATTATTAATTCTGATTTTTAGAGCATAAGCATCACGTCCGTATTGATTAGGTCCTTTAAGCCCGTTAACATCAAAATATATATAACCGCAAGCATCATCACCACCCTGTACCATTATATCGTTTCCGTTTTCATCTTTTTTACAATACCCATTCTCATCTTGTTCACAAGTCTCCCAATGATTTGAACATGACGGTTGCTGTTTTACAGCAAGAACACTTCCGTCAGCGAGCAAAAGCCGCGGATAATTAAGTTTTTGTCCTGCATTACTTCCATTTGAAACTTGTTTTACAGCATATTTATAAGTTATATCAAAATACTTTGAACAATCCGCTGAATTTTCGTTTTCACATAGTTTTGCGGCATTAAAGTATTTTAACAATTTCTGCGCTAATTCAACACTCGTTTGATTTGTATCAAATAAATATGTATTATCCCCTATTGTTCCGCCCTCGTTCTGTGCGGTCAAAAGTGCATTTTGGATAACAGAATATGTTTTTTTGGTAGCTGCAATAAGTTCTTTATCTTTATACTTTGCTATTAAGGAAGGTAAAGTGAGAGATGCTATAACACCGATTATACCTAAAGTTACCAAAACCTCAGCCAGTGTAAATGCAGGTTTAGGAGCTACAGAAGTGCCCCCCCCCCGACATAATTAAAAAATCTTTTCATTTTTGCTCCTTTCAAATTCTTATTTACAGTTTTATTATAAGTTATTTGGGCAAATTTTTCAATAAAAAATAGCTGCTTCAAATTGTTTCATAATCGCTCCTTTCTGTTATATTAATTATAACAATATATTTTGGAGAATACAAGTATCAGACATCTTTTTTTATAAAACCTGTTTGTATAATATCCTTGCCAAACTTTTCTTCAAGTCTATCAAAACACTTTGACAATTTCTCTTTTCGCTCGTCAGCACTTATATCCGAAAACAAAGACATCTGAGCTTCATTATTAAATACAAAAGTATCAAGAATTACACCGGTACTTCTATAAAGAATATTTGGGTTATACATTTTATCAAGAAGTTCAAAAACAATGTCAGAGATTTCAAGCTCAAAATCAGTACCTGCATTTAATACTTTTTTTTCACAGAATATCTTAAAATCTTTTGTTCTTAAAAATATGCTTATCCCTTTACATTTTGCGTTAATTCTTCTAAGCTTGACACAAGCTCTGTGAATATGATAATTCAATGAATTTTTCAGGTAATTTTTATCGGATGTAAATTTTGCAAGAGCACTTGTTTTCTGAATTGATTTTGGCAGTTTGACCTCGTCGGATACCGGAGAAACCATTTCACCGAGAAGCTCATGTTTCATCTCAAGACCTCTTATCCCAATTTGCTTGTTCAACCACAAGTCGTCCTGCGAAACAAGCTCGTATGCCGTTAAAATTCCGTTTTTACGAAACATGGCAGATAAGTTTTTGCCGATACCCCAAATTTCATCTATACTTGTCTTTTCAAGTACGGGCATAATTTTTCTTGAGCCGATGAGAAAAACACCTTCTTCAAGTTTTTTCGCCTTGTCAGAAGCCAGTTTTGCAAGAGATTTAGATGAACTTAGTCCGATAGAAACAGGAATATCAACTTTTTCTCTTACTTCCTGCCTTATCATTTGAGCGATTTCAAGATAATTTTTTTTATATAATCTCTCCAATCCGGTTAAATCGACAAAAGCCTCATCAATAGAGTAGACTTCGACTTTTGGGCTGAAAGACTTAAGAACATCCATAACTTTGTCTGAAATCTTGCAATATAAATCATGGTTGGCATTAATGAAAACAGCTTTTTTCATTTGTCCTTCTATCTGAAAATAAGGCATTCCCATTCTTATGCCGAGTTTTTTGGCCTCTTTGGATCGGGAGATAACACACTGACCGCGGCCAGACATAACACAAACAGGTTTTCCTTTGAGTTCAGAGTTAACAGCCTGCTCGCAGGAAACAAAAAAAGAATCACAATCAACCAGAGCTATAACATTTTTACGTGCCATATCAACATTATCAGCTATGTTTTGATTTTCTTCCAACATCAAAGAATAATTTCCCGTTCGTTTTTATAAGTTACATATCCCAAATTAGCAGCGGGAGGCTTTTTAAGATATTTTCTTTTAGTATAAATTACACCTACCTTAGAAGAAGCCGAACCTTTCGAATATTGTTTTGCAAGTTCGGCACATTTCAAAAGTAATGCATCATCGGGATTTTCACATTTTAAAAGAACATGAGAACCTGCGCAATCTTTTGCGTGAAACCAGTAATCCTCATCCTTTGAAAGCTTTGAAACAATATAATCATTTTGCCTGTTATTTCTTCCTACAAAAACTTTACAGCCGTTTAAAGTAAGTTCTAACGGTTCAAAAGCAGACTTTTTCAATTCTTTTTTTGCTTTTTCGGGCAAAATTTCTGATTTTATTTGCATTAAATCGGATATTGAAGAAGCAATTTCCAAAGAATATAAAATCTGTTCATAATATTCTGTCTGTGCTTTTAATTCAGTTGTAAGCTCAGTGAGTTTTGCAATAGTATTTTTACCTTTATTATAAAGTTTATAAAATCTGTTTGCATTCTCTTTTAATGTTTGTGTTTCATCCAGTTCAATCGTTATATCTTTATCGTTTTCATAGTCATATACATTTACAGACTTGGAATAATCAGATGAATTATAAAGATTAGCCATTATCAAATCACCGTAAAGTCTGTATCTATCGGAGTTCAACTCTTTTTCAAGTCTGTACTCCATTTTCTTCAAAGAATTTTTATCCTTTTTAAGTTTAGAATTTATAATCTGCTTATATGTTTCTTTAAACCTTGTAAATTTATCTTTATATATGCAGTCAGCATAGTAGTTATCTATTATGGAATTAATATTACCGTCATTTTTATGGGCAAACGAATTTTCCGAGGCGTACCACTCCTTAGGTCGTCCTGACGGATAAACATACGGCAGCCCGCCTGCCATTTCGCGTTCGCGGCTTTTTTCCGCTCCCACGTTATGAGCACAGCCCAGAATAATATTTGTATCATAATTGTACAAAATTACATTTGAATATTTGCCCATTAACTCGACTGCAAGACATAAATAAATTTTTTCAGATAATTCATTATAAGTTTCGATATAAAATTCTAAAATTCTTTCGTAAGGCGGCTGTTCGAGTTTTGAAATCAAAGCATTTTCAAGATATTTCCTCAAAAGCATACAAAACATCGGCGGCTTTTGCGGAATTTCAATTAATCTTTTTTCTTCATTCTCCTTAGACATAAAGCAGACATGATAATATTGCGGATTAATATTCAAATAAAGCTTTTTGGTAACACCTTTGTTTCTAAGCGAAAGAACAATATCACGTCTTGTAGGCTGTTGAATTTTTTGAATTCTGGCACCTTTTAAAAATTCTCCGTTTTGTTCAAGCCAGAGTTTAAGTGTTAAAGAATCAAAGTTTATCATATTAAAAATTTTATAACAAAAAAGAAAAAGGCGCCAAGTTTTACATGGCGCCGCATCTAACTCATTAATTTATTGTGATA
>FR900453.1:0-1307 GCA_000438175.1 Fusobacterium sp. CAG:439
CCCCCCGGCATTACAAAATTTGAAATTAATTGTTTCATTTCTTGCTCCTTATATTATATATTAACATTTTAAATATATCATATATGAGGAAATTATTCAATAAAAAAGCTCCTCTTTTCAGAGGAACTTTTTTAATTCATTTATTAATTTATGCCATTAGCTCTTTAACTTCAGCTGCAAAGTTTTTAGGATCTAATTTGATACCGGGTCCCATTGTTGTTGAAAGGTAAACTGATTTTACAAATGTACCTTTAGCTGAAGCCGGTTTTGCTCTCAATACAGCATCTGCAAGAGTTGCATAGTTTTTAAGCAAATCTTCTTCGCTGAATTCAATCTTACCAACAGGACAGTGAATCATACCTTGTTTGTCAGCTCTGTATTCTACTTTACCAGCTTTAGCATCTTTAACAGCTTTTGCTACATCCATTGTAACTGTTCCTGTTTTTGGGTTTGGCATTAAACCTTTAGGCCCTAAAACACGGCCTAATTTACCAAGCATACCCATACAATCAGGAGTTGCAATTAATGTATCAAAGTCAAACCAGCCATCAGAAATTTTATCGATAATTTCTTCAGCACCAGCATAATCAGCACCAGCATCTTTTGCTTCAGTAGCTTTAGGACCTTTTGCTATAACGCAAACTTTAACAGTTTTACCTAAGCCTGCAGGCAGTACAACTGTAGATCTGATTTGCTGATCAGCCTGACGAACATCGATACCTAATCTCATATGGCATTCAACTGTTTCATTAAATTTAGAAACTTCTTTTGAAATTTCTTTTAATTTTTTAATTGTATCAACTGCAGTAGCCGGTTGAACGAAGCCTTCCAACATTTCCTGCATTTTCTTTTGTTTTTTAGTTAATTTTGACATTTTTTTATAATTCCTTTCGTGGTAATAACGGACTAACGTCCTTCCATCTAACCTTCTTTAACCGTAACACCCATAGCTCTGCAAGAACCTTTAATCATGTTCACAGCAGCTTCCATAGTTGTTGCGTTTAAGTCATTCATCTTAATTTTAGCAATTTCTTCAAGCTGAGCTTGAGTGATTTCGCCGACTTTATCTTTATTAGGAACAGCTGAGCCTTTTGGAAGGTTTAAAGCTTTCTTAATAAGAACCGGTGCCGGAGGTGATTTTACGATGAAAGAAAAACTTCTGTCTTCGTAAACATCAATTACAACCGGAATAATATATCCGGCTTGAGATTCTGTTTTAGCATTGAACTGCTTACAGAAATCCATGATGTTAACACCATGCTGACCCAATGCAGGCCCAACCGGCGGTGACGGATTTGCTTTACCTG
>FR900453.1:1364-3121 GCA_000438175.1 Fusobacterium sp. CAG:439
TACTTTTTTAGCCATTTTTTTCTCCTTTTGTGGTGCTAACGGTCTCCGCGTCCTAACAATTTCATACGGGAGGGTCCTTCCACATCTTTTGTACTAATTATTATAATTTGTTAATTTGTTTGTATTCCAGTTCAACAGGAGTTTCACGTCCGAAGATTGAAACATTTGCACGAAGTTTTGATTTATCAGGATAAACTTCAATAATGTCCGCAATAAAGTCTGCGAAAGGTCCTGAAGTAATTCTGACTTTGTCGCCTGCTTTAACATCAAGTTCAATTTTCTGAGAAGTTGAAGATGAGCGGTTAATAATCTTTTTAATTTCACTGTCACGTGCAGGGATAGGTTTCTTGGCAGAGCCGACGAATTTGGTAACGCCTGAAGTGTGTCTTACAACATACCAGCTGTCCTCATCCATAATCATTTCAACAAGAACATAGCCGGGAAAGATTTTTTCTTCACGTTCCTGTTTTTTACCGCCTTTCATCTGGGTTACAGTTTTTTGAGGAACTTCAATTCTAAAGATTTTGTCACCCATGTTCATATATTCGATACGTTTTTCAAGGTTAACTTTTACTTTGTTTTCGTAACCCGAATATGTATGAACAATGTACCAGCGTTTCTGGTTTTTCTTAGCTTCTTTAGCTTCATTTTCAGCCTGCTCTTCCAAAGCTTCCCGGGCTTTGTCTTCGTCTAACTGTTCTTTCATAGATTTTTCTTTTTCAGTCATAAGCCACCTTTATTATTCTGTTACCGAACTATTTTATCAGCCCGAGTAAACCTTTAAAAATTATATCCATTAAATAAACTGCAACGGTAAAAACAAAAACTATAGCTACAACAAAAACTGTTTCTGCTACTACCTGACGTTTTTCCGGCCAGCTGATTTTACCCCATTCGGTTCTTACGCCTCTGAAGTAAGTTCTTACTGAATTTGTTGATTTTTCTAACCATGCCGGTGTTTGATTTTCTGCACCTATCATATTTTTGTTTCCTTACGTTATATAAAAATCGCGCCCTGAAGGACTCGAACCCTCGACATCCGGTTTTGGAGACCGACGTTCTACCAACTGAACTAAGGACGCACAATGCAGCTTTACGCTGCATAATACTACTTAGTTTCTTTGTGATTAGTATGTTTTTTACAAGTCGGGCAGTATTTGCTCAACTCTAATCTTTCTTTAATATTTTTTTTGTTTTTAGTAGTTGTGTAGTTTCTTTCTTTGCAATCTTCACATGCAAGAACTACCATTCTGTCATTTTTTCCTTTGATACCCATTTTTATTTTCCTTTATACTTATTTGTTTTAAATTCTTCCTCTTTAAAAAAGAATGTGATTAACTCACATTCTAATTAAATCGGCTTATGTTTACATAATAAACCAAACAAAATAAATTGCAAACAATATGTTAAAAAACAATAAGCAGATATAACAAAATCAGCCGATTGGATAACCGGCTGACTTGAAAAAGTTTTATAATTTATTTTATTACAAAATCAGAACTTGACTGAGCTCTTTCTGTTGAGTAAGAAGTAGGTATATCATAGCTTCCGAAAGAGTCCGTGCGAAGTTTTTCCATATAAACCTGACCATTTTTAACAATTTGCTGCTGCTGCGTCAAATTCTTTTCTAAATTTGTCAAAACCTGTTCTGCATAAAGTTCAGCGCCTTCTTTTGTTTTCATGGCTTCTTCTACGGCTTGAGCTCTGATATTATCGGCTTCTTCCATAGCTTTGCGTTTGATTTCTTCGCATTCCTG
>FR900453.1:3144-18550 GCA_000438175.1 Fusobacterium sp. CAG:439
ATTCCTGCTGAACCTGAGTTCTAATTCTTATACCTTCTCTTTCAAGAGCTTTAATAAAATCAGCTTCAGATAGTTTTCTATCAGCTTCTGCCTGAGCATCCTGAATAATTTTTTCTGCTTTTTGCTGTGCTTCTATTTGAAGTTCTTCTCTGCGTCTTAAAAACGCTCTTGCTTCCTGAACTTCAACAGGTAAAGAAGCATAAATTCTATCAATTAATGTTTCAATTTCTTTTGTTTTTACAACAGTAAACTTGCGCGGGATAATTGGAAAACCTTCCTCCAGGGAAATTTCTAACATTTTTAATAAATCATATACACCATTTTGTTGCATTGTTGTCACACATATACCTTTCTTACTCTAATTACATTCTACATAAGCGTATATTAATTGTCAAATAGTTTGTTACGGAAAGAGCCATATATTTTAACATTTATAAGAATTCTTCAAATATTCGTTAACGGGTTCCGGAACAAATTTCGAAATATCTCCTTTATTGAGGAAAATTTCTTTAATTGTACTTGATGAAATGAAGTTATATTTGGGTTTAGTAGTAAGAAAGACTGTTTTTACTTCACAGGCAAGTGCACTGTTAGCTTGAGAAAGCTGCATTTCGTATTCAAAATCGGATACGGCGCGCAGACCTCTTATAAGAACGGTGGCTCCTTTTTCTCTGGCATAATTTATGGTTAAGCCTTCAAAGAAATCAACTTCAACATTGTGTAAATCTTTTACGCTTTCTTTTATAAGCTTAACTCGTACATCAACAGGAAGAAAGCCGTGTTTTTCGGGATTTCTTGCAACTGCAATAATAACTTTATCAAATATTTCGGCAGCAGTGTGTAATATATCTAAATGTCCTTTTGTAATCGGGTCAAAGCTTCCCGGGTAAATTGCGATTTTCATAAATTAATCCTTTTTTCAGATTATAAATCAAACTAATATTAACTTTTGTAACAATAGATATAATATTTCGCAATTATATACTTTGTAAATACTTTATTAATATATAAGAAATAAATAACGCGAAAGCGACTTAATAAATTTCACACTACCTACTACACTTTCTACCTACTAACCTTTTACACGAGGAATCATACAAGATTTCGAAGGCTTCTAAAAATATTTAGAAGCCCTTTTTATTTATAAAGTTTCTGCATATATATTTTATTATGCAAATATATTCAAATAATCAAACAATGCCTGTTCATCCTTGTTCAAACTATCTATAAGCCTTTTAGTATTTAATTCTGTAAAAGTTTCATGAGTTTGGGCATACTTTGAATATTCTGATAATTCCTCTTTTACTTTCTTTAACCGAGCAGGTATTTTCTTTAATGAAAAAGAAGCTAGTTTTGGATGTGTACCGTGCATAATCTCATGCAAAGGAACATGAAAATCACTGTTTGTTGAAAAAAAACCTTCCCGTGAACCTGTTTGAGATCCATTTAATAAAATTGTGCCATTAAACAAATTTTCACCTTCTGCAAACATACAATCAGAAACAACAACATTTTTAGGAGTTTTTACACCGTTTTTTGCGGCTGTTTCATAGGCTTTTAAGACTTTTTGTGCAAGTTCTTCATTGTCTTTTAATGACACAAATTTGCAGCCGTATTGTTCTTTTAAAATATTTTCTATTGCTATAACTTTAGCATTTTTTGAAGGAGTATGCATAGCCCTTTCTCTTGCAAGTATAAAACTTCCTCTGCGATTTGTTGCCCGATACTGAATTTGTTCCATTTCAAGAGACAAAGATTTTACAATCTTGTTGGGATTTGTTTCTTTAACAAATTTTCCATCAATCATATATTTAGTACATTTACCAATCGGTATCCACTCTTGCTCAGCAAGGATTTTTGCAAGCTGCTCAGGTTTGTCAGCCTTTTCAATTCTTGTAATAACATTTTTATCACAAACCTTTGATAATTCATCAATAAGCTTTTGCTTTTTACCTGCAAAATCTTCTGCGAATACTCCGCTTGTCTGCTTTGCTTGAATATCCGCCAGCATATTAATTTGTTCCTGCGGTGTCTGTGGCTTTGTTTTAAATTTTATAGGTTTTATCGCTTTAGCCGGTTTAAATACACTTGTTTTTAAATCAATTTTCTCTGCTGAAAGTTTCTTGCCAACATCTCTTAATTTAGGTAAAGCTTTTACTAATTTTTCAATCCCCATATAATTTCTCCTTATAAATTCCCCTGTATTTATAAGAAGATTTTTATATCAAAAATATTGACAGGACGCCTATCTATCCTATCCTATCCTATCCTATGAGGCAGTATAAAAGGATTTCAGGCTATTTAAAACTTGCATTTACATTTCGTTACAATTATAAAAATATTCAAATTTGCTTTACAAATCAATTCCTTTAAAAAATTCCTCCATTGGGAGTGCTAATGCTTTTGACATTTTAAACAAAACTAATGCAGTCGGCGAGGTGAGACCCTGTTCTAATTTACTTATATAACTCAAGCTCATATCTATCATTTCCGCAAATTCTTCCTGAGTTATATCTTTTCGTATTCTTTCTATCTTTATATTACGCCCTAATTTATATTTAATATCATCCTTCATTAGAAAATTATATAATCTTGACAATTGTAATATAAGTGAATATAATGATATTATTATCAATATATTACTATTTAATAACAACATATTGATAGAAGGAGCATATATGAATTTTAAGGCTTTTACATTAGCTGAAACATTAATTACTGTTGGTATAATTGGAATTATTGCAGCACTGACATTGCCGTCTTTAATTGAAAATCATCAAAAAAAAATTACAGTGACAAGACTTAAGGCTTTTAATTCAATAATGGCACAAGCGTTCCAGACTGCAAAATTAGAGTATGGAGATTGGGAAAATTGGGATAACAGCAACTTTGGAGAGAGCAGTTCTGATAAAGGAGACGGCAAACAACAATTATTATGGCTTGAAAAATATTTATTGCCGAACATTAAACACATTGATGCATACTCTAAAGGCAAATACGCAATTGTAGCACTTCCAAACGGATCAGGATTTTCTAATTATAATAGCTTATATTTCTTTTGTGTAAAATATTCAGATTGCCAAAAAGAAGCAGAAGAGTATGATACTCGTTCAAGATTTATTTTTCAATTCTCAACAACACATGGATTTACACCTTACGACTGCGGTTGGACAGGAACAAGAGAAGAACTGTTTACAACTAATTCATGCAGACATTCGTGTACCAAAACGAGCAGCGGCATGTGTGCGAAATTAATACAGTATGACGGTTGGGAAATTAGAGATGATTATCCATGGTAAAAAATCGGGCTTTTATTACAAAAGCCCGATTTTTATTTAGGTGTTTAGATTATTGAATTATTCTTTTGTGTATTCAGCATCAATTACATCATCATCTTTTTTATCTTCAGTTGTTGAAGATGCATTTTCTGAATTTGCAGTTGACTGTTCTTCTTTTTGAACTGCTTCATAAGCTTTTTGAGAAATACTGAACATTGTCTGTTGTAATTCATCTGATAATTTTTTCAATTCATCAGAAGGTTTGTTTTCATCCAAAGCCTTTTGAAGTGCAGCTTTTTGTTCATCTAATTTTGATTTATCCGCAGCATCAATCTTACCTTCAAAATCTTTTACTATTCTGTCGGCAGAACCGATTAAGCTTGCAGCATTGTTTTTAATTTCAGCTTCTTCTTTTTTCTTCTTATCTTCAGCAGCATTAGCTTCGGCTTCTTTAACCATCTTGTCAATATCTGCTTCTGAAAGGTTAGAAGAATTTGTAATTGTAATTTTTTGTTCTTTGTTGGTAGCTTTATCTTTTGCCGAAACGTTTACAATACCGTTAGCATCGATATCGAATGTAACTTCGATTTGAGGCAGACCTCTCATTGCAGGCGGAATACCGTCAAGTCTGAACATACCTAAAGATTTGTTATCTTTAGCCATCGGTCTTTCACCTTGAAGAACGTGAATATCAACGGCTGTCTGGTTATTTTCGGCAGTTGAGAACACCTGAGATTTAGAAACAGGAATTGTAGTGTTTCTCGGAACAAGAGGTGTCATAACTCCGCCTAATGTTTCAATACCAAGTGTTAAAGGTGTTACGTCAAGAAGAACGATGTCTTTAACTTCACCTGCAAGAACACCTGCCTGAACGGCTGCACCAACTGCTACAACTTCATCAGGGTTAACAGACTGGTTAGGCTCTTTGCCCGTGTATTCTTTAACTAACTGTTGAACAGCCGGAATACGTGTTGAACCGCCGACCAATACAACTTCGTTAATATCATTTTTTGTAATTCCTGCATCTTTTAAAGCGTTTTCAACAGGAGTTTTACATCTGTTCAATAAGTCGCGGCAAAGATCTTCAAACTTAGCTCTCGTTAAGTTCAAGTCTAAGTGTTTAGGACCGTTTGCATCAGCAGTAATAAACGGTAAGTTAATATTTGTTTCCATAACAGATGATAATTCGCATTTTGCTTTTTCAGCTGCTTCTTTAACACGCTGCATAGCCTGCTTATCACCGCGAAGGTCAATACCTTCCTGTTTTTTGAATTCATCGCAAATCCAATCCATAACTTTTTGGTCGAAATCGTCACCGCCTAAGTGAGTATCACCTGAAGTTGAAAGAACTTCATGAACACCGTCGCCGATTTCAAGTATAGATACATCGAAAGTACCGCCGCCTAAGTCGAATACAAGAACTTTTTCACTCTTTTCTTTTTCAAGACCGTAAGCAAGAGCAGCAGCCGTCGGTTCGTTTACGATACGTAAAACGTCCAGACCTGCAATTCTGCCTGCATCTTTAGTAGCCTGTCTTTGAGCATCGTTGAAGTATGCAGGAACAGTGATTACCGCAGAAGTAACTTTTTCACCCAAATAACTGGAAGCATCATCAGCCAATTTTCTTAAAATCATAGCTGAAATTTCCTGCGGAGTATAATCTTTACCATCAATATTTACTTTATAATCTTCGCCCATATGTCTTTTAATAGACGCGATTGTTTTATCAGGGTTAAGAATAGCTTGACGTTTAGCCAATTGACCTACCAATTTTTCCCCTGTTTTAGAAAAGCCAACGATTGAAGGGGTAGTTCTGGAACCTTCCGCATTGGCAATAACCGTAGGCTTACCGCCTTCCATGACCGCTACAACCGAGTTTGTTGTACCTAAGTCAATACCAATTGTTTTTGCCATAATTAATTATCTCCTTTACTAATAATTACATTCTTTTAATTATATATATGTTATAACATCGTTTTTTGAAATTATTAAAAAAATAAACAAAAAATTAATAATTGCGCGAGTGAGCTGAGGGCGAAGGAAACAGGTTGTCTTGTGGAAGCACAAGACAAGCAGGTTTCCCTAGACCCATTAAACGCGAACGAGCAAGACACCGAGCGGAGCCGCGAGCCAATTCAAAATGCGCGAACGAGTTGAGGGCAAAAATTTGACGACAGAATGAGAGACGAACATAAAAAAAGACGGGAGAATGTCCCGTCTTTTTCCAGCTATTCCAACACATCCCCGCCGGGTTCCACCCCGGGCAGACATACACCGAATTGACAGTTAGAGTTGTAATCATTGGTCGGAGGCTGAACCACATTTTCTTCCGTATTAATCAGTGCATCATGGTACGGTTTAACATAGGTCGGTTGGAATGCATCACTTCTTTTCAAATCATGCAGCCTGTCAGGAACATATTTTTGCTGAAGAGATTTAGACTCCCAGTTCGATGGAGCCGAACACGCTCCGCCGGTTATGCTGCACACTGCAAAAACAGGCAGAGAAACAGCAAACAGAATTAACATCAATATATATTTTTTCATATTTACCAGCCTTTCAAATTATTCTACATAATCAGCTTAAACGACAATGCCAAATTTTTCATTGCCCGAAAGTAGCAAAAAAATTCATGTTTATACTTTATCTTTTGTACAAAGGAGTTTACATTATGAATAATATAAGTTTTCAAGGGCATTCAAGTCTCATTCTAAACCCCAAAGCATACGACAAAGCAAGAATTGCAACATCAAACGCATACAGACATCTTACCTCTGCAAATAATTGCAAACTTACAAACGGTAAAGTGTTTACCTCTAAAGCTGACGCGCAAAATCTTGCTGTTATAATCAGAAATGAAAAAGACGGGATTATAAAACATGTACCTGTTAACGGCAGAATTCAAAAAGTTATAGATGAAATATCACAAAAAGTTGACGAGTTAAAAGCAATGTCAAAAGGTAAATTAACAGCCTGGATTATCGGCGGCGAAAATATAGAAAGTGCGAACGGAGGCAAAACGATTGAAGCTGTTAATAAAATAGCAGACGTAATATGCGACAGACCTGATATTGATACTTCAATACTTGCAGGCAGCAAAACCGGAGAGGACAGAATAGTTCTACACACATTGAATAATCAACTGGAAATTACACTTGATAAGTTTGTAAAACTTAATCCCGAAACTAAAAAACCTGTTATGTCAGATTTGGAAAAATACTTTGACATAGTAGAATTAAATAATACCGACTTATCAGGTGCGGTATAAATTTTTATTCTTTTTTGCAGTTTTTTCAAGAACTTCGCAAAACGGCACAATAGGTTCCATCTTATAGCCGCAGTCATCCGACAACGCTCCGCCCATTGAGAATAATTCCTCCTGAGGGTATCTTCTGCAAATTCCCGGGCGTGTTTTATGTATTTTACATTTGTGAGTGACAGGATCAAGGTTTTGACATTCAAAAATTAAGCCGATATCGTCTTTGCCTATCACTTTAAGATAACTGTAAAAACGATGAAGATATTGGAGTTTTTCAAATTCTTTTTCATCCTGCACAACATGCTTGTAATGCTTTACATAAATCTGCGTACAGCATTTTCCGCAGGCGTTGCACTTTCCCGTCCTGTAATACTTCCTTTTAAGAACTTTTGATAAGAAAAATTTTTTCAGTTTTTCAAACATAGCAATATCATATCATAAAGTTTTGTAAAGTTTTAATTAATATATGGCAAATCTCAATCTTGAGGATAATTATAAAAAATGTAAAAGCCGAAAACAATTATAATAACTATAACATAACCAAAATAACCAACCTTGACCTCTCTGATATAAGAGGTCTTTTTCTTATTTACAAATATTTTTCAGAAAAAATGATAATAATTCCTACTTTACAAATGAAAATTTGTATTGTATGATAAATCATGTAGAAAAAGAGGCAAACATTTTTTAATTAAGAAAGGTGGTAAAAAATGGCAAAATTCGTATGTACAGTATGCGGCTGGTCTACAGAAGCAGATAAAGCTCCTGAAAGATGTCCTTTATGCGGAGCAACAACTTTCAAAGAAATAAACACTGCCGAAGGTAAAGTATACGCTTGCGAACACAAAGTAGGCGACGGTCAGGTTGAAGATAAAGAAGTAATGGATGGTTTAAGAGCTCACTTTGCAGGTGAATGCACAGAAGTAGGCATGTACCTTGCAATGTCAAGAGTTGCTGAAAGAGAAGGATACCCTGAAGTTGCAGAAGCTTATAAAAGATATGCATTTGAAGAAGCTGAACACGCTGCAAAATTTGCTGAATTATTAGGCGAAGTAGTAACAGATTCTACAAAGAAAAACCTTGAATTACGTGCAGAAGCTGAACATGGCGCATGCGAAGGCAAACTTGCTATTGCTGCCCGTGCAAAACAATTAGGCTACGATGCAATTCATGATACTGTTCATGAAATGGCTAAAGACGAAGCTCGCCACGGCAAAGGTTTTGACGGATTATTAAAAAGATATTTCTCATAATTGATGTCATAATCTAACACACAAAAACAGACGGCTTAATCACCGTCTGTTTTTTATTATTTACCTTCTGTTAAGCTCAATATTATTTTCGTAAAGAAGCTGTTTTCTTTTTATTCTGTACAAATCATTCTTTTGATTTTCAATATTTCTCAATTCGGCATAGCAGGCTGATTTTGCATCATCATCAAGTTTGTTGCAGCTGTCCAGATAGCTTTCAAAACTTACGCGTCTTTCTGCCCAGTAATTCTTTTTAACACGTTCGGATTTGACAAAACTGAAAATATTAAAAATATCATGGCTGTTTTTATAAACCGCATTTTCATAGCCTAATTCACAAAAATCAGTCCATTTAGGCGGCAAAACCACCGGTTTAATTTTTTCTGCCGGCAATTGTTCCGATTGATTTTCTTCCGCCTGTACCGGCATTGATGAGCTTAAAAATAACAACAATGCAGTAATTAATAATATTTTCTTTTTCATAATGTCTCCGATTTACGCGTTTACAAACTCTTTAACTTCCCTGCGCTTAACTTTTCTTGTTGTAGTTCTGGGCAAAGGTTCTTTTCTGACTATTATATTAATAGGACGTTTGTAAGCTGTCAACTGTAATGAAAGTTTTTTTACTTCATTTTTAATAAGTTTTTCAACAGTGTGCCAATCGTACTTTTCATAAATATCCTGTGACGGAACTATTACGGCAGTAATTTCCTCTGCACCGTCTTTAACCCCGAAAGTTTTGGAAACTCCGAGAACGCAAACTTCGCTGAAATAAGGGCTTTTTTCCAAAACAGCCTCAACTTCTTCGGGAAAAACTTTTTTACCGCCTGAAAGTACAATCATATTTTTAATTCTGCCCGTTATATAAATATGTCCTTCTTTGCTTATTTTTGCAATATCACCCGTATGCAGCCAGCCGTCTTCATCAATCACATCGCGCGTTATTTCGGGATGGTTATGATAACCCTTCATTACGGAAGGACCTTTAAGAATTAATTCACCCGTTTCTTTATCGATTTTTGCCTGAAAAGTGCTTAACGGTCTGCCGACAGAAGCAATATCACCGCGTCTGTCAACATTAACCGATACAACGGGGCTGGCTTCGGAAAGTCCGTATCCTTGATAAACTTTTATACCTATTCTCTCAAAAAATTCGCCGACTGCAACATCAAGAGGAGCACCGCCGGAGATACAGCCTGAAAAATGACCGCCGAATTTTGCATGAATTTTTTTAAACATCAATTTTTTAATTCTGTATGACGGAATAAATTTTGCAAGCTTAAACATAATATTAAATGCAGCCTTAACGGTCTTGGGCGAATTATTTAATTCAGCCTCAATCCCTGTTTTTAAAAGTTTTAAAAATGCAGGAACAACAATCATAAATTCAACCTGTTTTTCGCGCATTATACTCAAAACATCTTTAGGCTTCAAACTCGGTGTATAATATACCGAAAAACCGAAATTCAAAAATGTTGAAAAACCGACTGTCATTTCAAAAAGATGGTTCATGGGAAGGATAGACAATATATTTACATGTTCATAAGGCAAGATTTTATCAAGAGCGATTTTCAAATCGTCAAGCTGAGCCATCATATTTTGGAACGTAATCTCAACACCTTTAGGCGCACCTGTCGTACCTGATGTATAAATTATAAAAGCAGTTGATTTAGAACTTCTTAAACTCCATTTACACTCGTAGTTATCGGGAAGCTGATAAATGCTTGTAACATCAACGTTATGAGAAGGTTCATCAATAACCAGAATTTGTCTGATTGAAGGAATTTCATTCTGCAAAAACTTTGCCATCTCCAAATAAGCTTTAGATGCTATCATAACAGAAGGTTCGCAATCAGACAGAATTGATTTTAATTCATACTTAGTAAGTTTAATATCTAATGGCACAGTTATCATTCCCGAGATTACAGAAGCAAACACGCACGCTCCGTATTCGGGTTTTGATTCCGATAAAATAGCAAGCCTGTCACCTTTTTTTACATTTAAAACAGTAAGAAGATAATGAGCCAGTTTTCTGGACAACAATCCTACACCACGATATGTCAGCTCTTTCCATCCGTATTGTGTTTTCATACCTAACGCAACTTTATCTGCATACTTTTCAGTTCTTTCATGCAGAAGCATTAACACATTTTTCCTGCTTAACCCCATATAATACACACCTTTCAACCATTTATTTTCACAATAATATTTTATCCCGTAAAAGTCAAGTATATTAAGTATTTTTGTATTATAATTTACATAGTTACAAGTATAAATAGCAGGAATTGAAAAATGAAGTATGTATATATCGAAACAATGGGATGCCAGATGAATAAATCCGACACGGAAAGAATGCTCGGAATGCTTTCCCATTTTGATTATGAGGAAACAAAAGAGCCTGAGAAAGCGGATTTGTTAATGGTTAACACCTGTTCAATCAGACAATTGAGCGAAGATAAAGCTTTCAGCCAGCTTGGTGTCTGGGGAAAATGGAAACAGGAAGGGAAAAATATAAAAATAGGGATTTGCGGATGTGTAGCACAACAGAAAGCAAATAAAGTTTTTTCAAGAGCCCCTTATGTTGACTTTGTACTCGGTACTCATAAAATTTATTCACTTCCCGAAGTTGTCAAAAGAATTAATAACGGCGAAAGAGTTTGCGAATGCGAAGAAACAAATCAGCCTACAAAAAATGAAGAAGGCTACCCGATTAACCGCGTAAAATCAACAAACGCATGGATAAATATTACTGAAGGATGCAACAATTTCTGTACTTACTGTATTGTTCCTTATACAAGAGGACGCGAACGTTCAAGACTTCCCGAAACTATTATCAAAGAAGCCCAAGATGCTTTAAATGCAGGATTTAAAGAAATTACGCTTCTGGGACAAAACGTTGACAGCTACGGTAAGGATTTTAAAGACAAAAATTACAGACTTGCCAATCTCTTAAAAGATTTGAACAAGTTAGAAGGTAAATTCAGAATTCGATTTGTAACATCTTATCCGACCGATATTACTGATGAACTTATCGAAACGGCAGTTAAACTCGATAAAGTTTGTGAATACTTCCATATTCCTATGCAATCGGGAAGTTCAACCGTTCTTAAAGCAATGAACAGACGATATACAAGAGAAACATACGCAAAAATTGTTGAAAAAGTACGCAAAATGGTTCCTGATGTAACAATCACAAGCGACTTTATAGCAGGTTTCCCCGGAGAAACAGAAGAACAGTTTGAAGAAACGCTTACGGCAATTGATGAATTTGAACTTGATTACTGCAATGTTGCGGCTTACTCTCCGCGCGAAAAAACCGTTGCCGCAAAATGGGTTGATAAATTTATTCCCGAAGATGTTAAAGATGAAAGATTTCAGCGTTTAAACAAAAAAATTCAGGAAAACTGTTTAAAATCAAACCTTAAATATGTCGGACGCGAAATGGAAGTTCTTGTAGAAAGTTTCTACGAACACAAAGGGAAAAAAATTAATACAGGCAAAACAAGGAATTTTAAAACGGTTCATATTGCCTGCGATAAAGATTTAACAGGAGAATTTGTAAATGTTAAAATTACGGGAGCAAAAACCTGGTACTTACAAGGTGAAATAATTTAAGTACATAAAATTTGATAAAAGTTTTATAAAACACAAATCTCTACGTGCCTGCGTGCGCAGCACAAAAAAAAGGGCTGAATTAAAAAATTCAGCCTATATTTTTTTGGTGAAAAAATATAAAAATTATGCATCAAAGTCAGTTTTCATGACATTGTGCGCAAATCCTGTTAAAAAGCCTACCCCTGCCCCTGCAACAAGAAACGGAACAGCCGGTCTTTTTATTTTAAGCATAACATGGTATGCGGTCGTAAAACGTCTTGTTAAACTTTTAGACATTTCATCAACATTTCTGATAATTCCGCGAAATTCTTTACCCGCAACGGAATTTTCTCCGCCGAGAGCCTTAACCTTAGCAGAAATACTCTTACTTGTAAAAGCATCTTTGTCATTGGAATCAATCATTTTGATAAAAACATCCTGAGCTTTTGATTTTACACCGTTGCCTCTGAAATCATCAGCTTTAGCCCTGTTTGTAACTTTACGGCAATAATTCAACATTGAACGACGGCTTATATTATCTTCCTGTTTTTGAACAGGATACAGATATTTTAAAGCATATCCGCCTGCCATACCGACAGCTGTTGATTTAACAACCGTAAAAAGTTTTGAATTTTCATTTTGTCCTACTGCACTTACTGTCATAGCTAATAAACCTTTACTTAACTAATACACGTAACAGTATTCTCTGAACTGCCGAGTTTTTGGCTCAACTTAAAGAATACATATATGGCAGATTTACACTTAAATATTTTGAACTCTTATCCCGTGAAAACGACATGGCTCAAAACTGAGTAATTAAATCCACATGGGATGATAACACATAATTACTTTTTTGTCAATACTTTTATAAAGTTCAGCAACAACATCACAATAACTATAGCGACTATATATATAAAATAGTGTTTAATCGTGGCGGAACCCATAAATAAAGAGGCAAGAGCACCTGCAATAATAGCCACGGAAGTCAAAATCATTACTGTCTTTTTCTGTGAAAAACCTGCATGCAAAAGCTTATGGTGAATATGTTCGGCATCAGCCACAAACGGAGATTTGCCTTTTGCAATCCTTCTCAGAGAAGAAAAGGTAATATCCATAATAGGAACGGCAAGAACCAGAAACGGCAGTAAAATTGCAAGTGTAGCGGCTTTCATAACACCCGTAATTGAAATTGTTGCAAGCAAAAAGCCCGAAAATAAAGCTCCGCTGTCACCCATAAATATTTTAGCGGGATTAAAGTTATAGGTTAAGAATGCAAGCATAGAACCCGCAAGGATAAAACCAATAAGCGCGCTGATAGGATTTGAAGGAGTCATAGCAACCGCAATAATCGCAAGGGTTACTGCATTAACCGTAACAACAGACCCCGCAAGCCCGTCAACGCCGTCAATAAAGTTTAAAGCATTTGAAATTCCGACGATCCATAATAAAGTTATGGGATAAGAAAATATTCCGATATTACCTATAAAAGGAATGTTATTTATCTGAACGCCGAGCAAATAAACAAGTGTTGCAATCGAAATTTGTAAGAATAACTTGAATTTTGCATCAAGGTTGTAAATATCATCAACAAGCCCCAGCAAAAACATTAAAGAACCGCCCAGAAGAATTCCGGAAAGAAGACTTCCGTATGGATAGTAACTCATAAATACAAGACACAAAAATGTAAGCATTGTACTTGCCCAAATAGCAACACCGCCTATACGCGATATAGGTTTGGTATGAATTTTTCTTTCGTTAGGGACGTCAACAAGTCCTTCTTTTTTAGAAAAACTTATTACAAGAGGCACAAGACATACCCCTATCAAATATGCTATTACTGTTCCGATTACGTGAGCATGTGTCAGTTTAATTAACATTATAAATTATCCTTTGTATATCGGGTATTTTTTACACAGTTTAAGAGAACGTTCTCTCAAATTTTTTAATCCCAATTCATTATCTGATGAAAATATTGCAGATGCAATAATTTTTGCAACTTCAGTCATATCTTCTTCTTTAAAGCCTCTTGTGGTTACTGCGGGAACACCTAATCTTATGCCGCTTGTAACAAACGGGCTTTGAGGATCGTTCGGAACAGTATTTTTGTTTGCGGTAATTCCGACACATTCCAGAATATTTGCCATATCCTTTCCTGTTTTACCCGTTTTTCTTAAATCCAGAGTCATTAAATGATTTTCCGTCATTCCGCCGACAATGTCCATTCCTTCATCCATTAAGCCCTGAGCCAGAGCTTTTGCGTTTTTAAGAATTTGTTCGGCATAAGATTTAAATTCAGGTTTAGAAGCTTCCAAAAGTGCTACAGCTTTTCCGGCAATTATGTGCTCAAGAGGTCCTCCCTGCATTCCGGGGAAAATCGCTTTATCGATAATTTGTGCAAATTCAGCATCACACATTGTAATTCCGCCTCTGGGACCTCTTAAAGACTTGTGAGTTGTTGTGGTAACAAACTGTGCATACCCTGCCGGCGACGGATGCAGCCCTGCTGCAACAAGCCCTGCAATATGAGCGATATCCGCAAGAAGATATGCACCGACTTCATCTGCAATCTCTCTAAATTTCTTAAAATCAATAATTTTGGAATAGTTACTTGCTCCGCAGATAATCAATTTTGGTTTGTGCTCATGCGCCATCTGACGAACATTTTCGTAATCTATATTTCCGTTTTCGTCAACACCGTAGCTTTTTACATCAAAATACAATCCTGAAAAGTTAACGGGTGAACCGTGAGAAAGATGACCGCCGTTTGATAAATCCATACCTAAAACTTTATCACCGGGTTTTAAAACAGCCATAAATACAGCCATATTAGCCTGAGCACCGCTATGAGGCTGAACATTGGCATGATCCATTTTGAAAAGTTCACATGCTCTTTTCTGTGCAATTTCTTCAATTACATCAACATGCTCACAGCCGTTATAAAAACGTTTGTGAGGTTTACCTTCGGCATATTTATTTGTTAAAACGCTTCCGCAGGCTTCCATTACGGCTTTTGAGGTAATATTTTCGCTTGCAATAAGTTCTATGGTATTTTGTTGTCTTTCAAATTCTTTTTCTATCTGTTCCGCTACAACAGGGTCAATTTTTTTTATATTCTCAATATTCATGCACACCCCTCACTTTATCTAACGGAATAATTATAAGTGAAAAAGAATTTTAAGACAAGAAATTAATAAATTTTACTTGCATTTTGTTTTACCACCCCAACTCAAACCATTGCAATGACGATAGTCCATATTACCGTTAAATATCACCCATGCTGTGCATCCAACACCCTGACCGTTTAGATTGCACGTATCTTCAAATAAGTTATCGGAATCGTCAGGAGTTCCGGCGGGAATAATTCCTTTTTTAGTTATATAAAATTTGAAAGCATCCACACCAACCTGATTAGGAGCCTTATTACCGTTTACATCTACCCACATCATCGCACAAACATTTTGTAAATCGTTCTGACCGAATATAAAACTGCAATCAGGGCTTACATGCGGGTGCATTATAACCAGAGTTCCGTCAGCCAGAATAATCCTTGCGAGATCACCTTTAGAAGCCAGATTTTCGCTTCCCATATCTGTTTTATCCAAATACGTGTATTTTTTATTAGGGTCTGTACAGCCTTGTTTCAAACCGCAGTCTTTTATTACTTTCATATACGGCGTAAACATTCTTAATCTGGTATCTGCTCTGGCGGCACCGTCATTGGAAACCGCCCATTCATCAGCTGAGCCGCTCTCGTTTTGAATTGAAATATAAGCTTGAGATAATATAGAATAAATTTTCTTTAACTTAGAAATATATTCTTGCTCGCGGCTGTTTGCAACCAGTGAAGGCATTGTCATTGCTGCGACAACTCCAATTATTCCTAAAGTTATTAATACTTCTGCAAGTGTAAAAGCAAATTTGTGATGTGTCATATCACTAATATAACACTTTTTTATAAATTTTTCAACTGCAAAAAAAACAAACAGACTGGCGGCTAAATTGCCCCCCCCCCGACATTGCGATTA
>FR900454.1:0-10337 GCA_000438175.1 Fusobacterium sp. CAG:439
ATAATATAGTCTGGTTTAAAACTTCACACCTATTATACCAATGACACATTCATATTAAAAGCCGGGCAAAAAAAAAATTGCCCCAAATCGGGAAATTGTAAAGGAGATATTAAGAAACATTTTTGCATTTTTAATTAAAAATATATAATTTTTAAATATTTTTTTTAAATATTTTGAAAAAAACTCTAAAAAAAATAATCATTTATGGCAAATTTCTTAAAAATCTTAATAAAAAATTTTGTAAATAATTGTAACAAATACGCTTAATAATTTAAATAAGTATTGCCAGAGTATATACTAAACAAGCTTTTTAACAAATTCAACAGCATGCTCACGCGTAATCACATCACCTGAAACTTGTGCTTCATGCAATGCTTCCATAATCTCACCAAGCTTTCTTGAAGGTTTAATATTAAGAATATCCATTACATCGTTGCCGCTCAAAAGTTTTGGCAACGGCTTTAATGTTTCACGCGCTTCGAGGTAAAATCGCAAAAGCATATTCAAAGACGTTATGTTTCTTTCAACAATTTCGTCCGTAATTTCGGGACCTCTTGCGGAAAGCCTGTCAGCCTGTGCCAGTATGATTGCATCAATAGAATTTTTATCCATTTTTCTGACATAACGCATCATAATCTTTTCGGTAATCTGTGGTGAAGTCATCACATGCGACGGATAGATATGATATTTAATCATTGATGAAATGTAATCAATCTGCTTATTTGAGCAATGTAAATCTTTTAATATTTTAACTGACATCTTCGCACCGACATCATCGTGCTTTATAAATCTGTGTTTGCCTTCTTCAATCGTCCATGTGGAAAATTTTCCTATATCATGCATAAATGCGGCAAGCTTTAAATGCGCAAGACGTGAAAAACCGCCAAAATCAACCCTGTTAAGATGTTCTTTAACTTCATCAGATGCTTCACTATATAAATTTTGAACCTGTTTAACAGTTTCTATTGAGTGATGAAACAAATCCAGATGGTGGTGAGAATTAGGCGGAACCTGTTTTAACTCTTTTACAAACGGGAATATTTCTTCTAAAATCCACGTTTTATTCATATTCTCAAGAGCAATATGAGCATATTCTCCGCTGAAAAGCTTCAAAATTTCATAATTAATTCTTTCAACAGCAGGTTTATGGATTAAATCAGAATACTTGCATACGGCGTTAATAGTTTCAGGAGCAAGACTAAAGCCGTATAATGCCTGAAATCTGTATACTCTGAGAAGTCTTAAAGGATCATCGACAAAGTTAAGCTCATTAACATAATTAATACACTTATTGCGAATATCCGTAACTCCGCCTGAAATATCAATAATTTCACCTGTTCTGATATTAACTGCAATTGCATTTATGGTTAAGTCACGTCTCATTAAATCCTTTTCAATAGAATCCCCGACAGGGTTTGTGACATCAATACAGTTAATTTTATCAGCCAGAACAATTCTATATATTTTATTTTCTTCATCAAGAGGAACAAATGAAGCCTCAAAAAGTTCTGCGAGCTTTAAAGCAAATTCTCTTGCTTCCTCATCCATTACAATAATATCCCTGTCTGTACTGTCCAGTCCCATATAGTAATCACGTACGGTACCGCCTACAAGATAAATTTCATTCTCGAATTTATCTGTAATCTTTGACAAAATTTCATCTGATTTAATTTTTTCTATAATTTTCGAATTCATAAATTACATTTCCTAAAGCAACAGTAACAGCAGTATCAGCCTTCAAGATAAGATTGCCGAGTGTAAGCATTGCGGCATCGTTATCCTCAAAAAGCTTAAATTCTCTTTGAGAAAAGCCGCCCTCCGGTCCGATAATAACAATAACTTTTTCGTCACGAAGAATTGGATTTTTCTCACAATATTCATGCAAAGAGAGTTTTGCAAGTCTTTCGCAGAAAGCAATAATTCTGAAGCCGTCATCTTTTAATTTTATAATATTTTCAAGATTAGTCAACCCGTAACATGTCGGGATATAAGCCCTTTCACATTGTTTAGAAGCTTCAAGCATAATTCTCTGCCATTTGGGAATTTTCTTTTCAATAACAGCTGAGGCAAGAGCGCAATTATCAGTATAAACAGGATATACACCGTCTGCACCGAGTTCGGTTGCTTTTTCAATAATGCTTGACTGTGCGTCACTCCTGAGCGGACTTTGCGCAAGATATAATCTAAAATCAAGCCTTCTATCAGACTTATAACTATTTTCAACATAAACCGTTATATCCTTATTTGTAATTTCTTCAACAACAGTTTCGTATTGAATTTGATTTTCGTCAATAAAAAGAAGTTTCTCTCCTTTTTTTATTCTTAAAGATTTGGCAATATGATTAAAATTGTCTTTATCAGAAACTACGATTTTATTATTATCAACATCTTCAGATCTTATAAAAAAATGCGGCATAACAACTCCTTGTAAATAAATATTACTATAAATAAATTTACAATGATAGCAAAAATTTTAATTTTGAAGTATTATATAAGTAGCAAAAAGGGGATTTAACTCGTGGAAAATACTCAAAACAATAATGAAATGACAATAGGCATACCTCGTGGAATGTCTTTTTATCATAATTATCCGTTTTATTACGGATTTTTTACAGATCTCGGGATTAAGATTGTATTATCAGACGTAACGACAAAACAGACTATGACCAGTGGCTCGGCTCTGGTAGTTACTGAAACCTGTTTACCAATAAAAGTTTATATCGGACACGTTTTAAATCTTATTGATAAAGGTATTGATAAAATTTTAGTGCCTTCAATACAATCAATTGCTCCGAAAATTTATAACTGTTCCAAAATCAGAGGATTACCCGATTTGGTCAGAAACGTTGTAAAAAAAGACTTTACAATGATTGAAGCAACTCTTGATAAATCAGAAAAAAATCAGGGGCTTTATGAATTTTTAGCAGAAATGGCAGCTCCATTTGGGATTACAGATATAGAAAGAATAAAAAAAGCTTCAAAAGCAGGCTGGAGAACTTATAACAATTTCCATATAATGTCTAAATCGGGTATGAGCTATAAAAAAGCAATGAACTATGCTTTACAGGGTAAAGTTTTTATTGAAAGCCAGACAAAAGAATTCCCGATTTCCATAGCCTTAATTTCACACGGATATAATATCTTTGACGAAAGAACATCAATGAAAATATTTGACAAACTTGAAAAAATGGATGTAAAAGTTTATTCGTCATTGCAGCTTTCAAACGAGCAGATGGATGACGGTATAAAAGCTCTGGGGCAGGATATGTACTGGGCTAACGAGCGGGAAATGACCGGCGCTGCAGGACATTATTTAAAAGATATTAAAATAGACGGTATTATTACTCTAACAGCGTTCGGCTGCGGTCCCGATTCTTTAATGATTGAAAGAATTACAAGACAGGCTAAACGTTTCAATAAACCACTTCTAAACTTGACTATTGATGAACAAACAGGTGAAGCAGGATTTATTACACGTTTGGAAGCATTTGTTGATATGCTTTTCCGTAAAAAGCGGGCAAGTATTATTAATAAAATTGAAATTAGCGGTGAAAGTTCATTTATACCCAACACAAATTATATAGAAACAAAAAAAGGCTCATAATTGAGCCTTTTTGTTAAAACGGATAGTCCAAATCCATATTCCAGCCCGCCTGCATTAATCTTGCAGCACACATATAACCATTACTAGAAGAAGAACATTCTCGCTTAACTTCATCAATTGATTTATCATTGCCATAAGGTACTATTCCTTTACCATTCACTCTAAGAAAAAAGAAAACGTCGTTACCAAAACGATTTGGTAATTTAGAGCCGTTTAAATCGACTAAAATCCTTCTATCGTCTGCACCATATCCTGAACTTGTAATAATCATAACAAAAGTGCCATCATTTAAATGCATAAGCACTCGAGAATCTTTATGACCAGCATCCTTATTAACTTCATAGGCATCCATAAATCCATTAGCTTTAAAAAATGGGGTTAACTTTGAATAGCCACATTCTTGATAAGAATAACATCTAACTGGTGCCAGTAAATATGGTTTCCAATAAGTATCAAAATAATTATATGCTGTTTCCGGAGTAACAATATCCCATTCTGTAGAATCACCGTATTCTGCTACAGCACGATTAAAAGCTTGAGATAAAACCGAATATGTTTTTTTTAATTGTTGAATTGCTTGTTGTCTTTTGTAATTTCCCACAACAGCCGGCATAGTTAACGCTGCAATTACTCCGATAATTCCTAAAGTTATTAAAACCTCCGCAAGTGTAAATGCAGGTTTAGGAGCTACAGAATTGCCCCCCCCCCGACATAATTAAAAAATCTTTTCATTTTTGCTCCTTTCAAATTCTTATTTACAGTTTTATTATAAGTTATTTGGGCAAATTTTTCAATAAAAAAGAGGTTAATACTAACCTCTTTTTTATTTATATCTGATTAAACTTTTCTTTTTCTGGCTGCTTCAGATTTACGTTTTCTTTTTACGCTTGGTTTTTCATATCTTTCACGTTTTTTAACTTCTGAAAGAATACCGGCTTTTTGAATTTTTTTCTTGAAACGACGTAATGCGCTTTCAATAGATTCGTTTTCGCCAACTTTAACTTCTGCCATTTATATTTTCACCACCTTTATGGACATTTTGTACAATATATGTATATTATAAACTAAATAAAAATAATTTCAAGCCTGCTAAGCTGACAGAGTAAAGATTTCGTAAATTTCTTCGTCTGAAAGCTCGGTAATAATCTTTTCTCCTTCGTAAACCGCAAGGTCTGCAAGTTCCTTTTTGGATTTTAGCATTTCATCAATTTTTTCCTCAAAAGTGCCGAGCGTAATCATTCTATGAACCATTACATTCTTATCTTGACCTATACGATAAGTTCTATCTGTTGCCTGATCTTCCACTGCCGGATTCCACCATAAGTCATAGTGAATTACATTAGTAGCACTTGTAAGGTTAAGCCCTGTACCGCCTGCTTTCAAAGAAAGCACCATAACTTTTGCATCGTCATCATTTTGAAAACGATGTATTAAATCCTCACGCTGCGGCACCGTCAAAGATCCATGGAAGAACAAAGAATCAGTATTGCATTCATCGGAAATAACTTTGCACAATATATCTCCCATTTCTTTATATTGCGTGAAAATAAGAGTTTTTTCGTTGTTATCAAGGATACTTTGGACAGTTGAAATACATTTATCCATTTTCCCTGATAATTCTTTACTCATTTCACCGCCTTTTAAGAATTGATACGGATGGTTACAGATTTGTTTCAATGCCGTTATAAGTTTGAAAATATTTCCGCGTCTGTTAATACCTGTAAAGCCAGAAATTTTCTCCATCATTTCATTCAATGTTTTTTCGTAAAGAACAGCTTGCGGCTTAGATAAGTAACAGTAATCATTGATAACCATTTTTTCAGGCAAATCAGTAATAACATGTTTATCTGTTTTCAGACGTCTGAGAACAAACGGAGAAACAGACATTTTCAATTTTGCGGCACGTGAATTTTCTTTAAATCTTTCAATAGGAATTGCGTAACTCTTTTGGAATTCTCTAAGCGTACCGAGATAACCTTGATTAATAAAATCAAAAATAGACCATAATTCAGTAAGTCTGTTTTCTACAGGCGTACCAGTCATAGCGATTTTAACATCGGATTTAAGCATTTTTACGGCAAGAGTTTGAGCCGTATCAGGGTTTTTAATATTTTGGGCTTCGTCAACAATAATCATACCCCATGTATTTTTCTTCAACTCCTCTATATCAATCCTCATAATTGCATAGGTTGTTAAAATCACATCATGTTTTAAATCAAGCTGTCTCTCAGCACCATGGTAAATTACCGCATCAAGGGAAGGGGCAAACATTTGAAGCTCTTTCATCCAGTTACCCATTAATGTTGTAGGACATATTACAAGGACAGGTTTATCAAGCTTATTCTCCTCTTTCATTTTAAGAATTAAGCTTATTACCTGAATAGTTTTACCAAGCCCCATATCATCAGCCATACAAGCTCCAAAACCTTTAGAAATATTTGTCCAAAGCCATTTTAAACCTGTCATCTGATAAGGTCTTAACTCTCCTTTCAGATTTTCAGGCGGTGTAACTTCTACAGGTTTGTTAAAGTCTTGTATAACTTTTGCAAATGCTTCATCATAATCAAAATCATACTGCTGAAGCTGACCTGACATTGAAGCGTGAATAAGCTCCATTCTTGACATCGATTTAAAGTTTGCTTTTGCAATTTGTTCAAAAAGTTTTTTGGTATCTTCTTTGTCAATCAGAACATATTTATTTTTATATTTAATTAAACCGTTCTGACCTTCTATAAGCTTATTAAATTCTTCAATAGAAAGTTTTTCATTACCGATTGCGATTTCATAAGAGAAGTCAAGAATATCGTCAAGAGAAATTTTAGAAGACGAATTGTTATTAAAGATATCGGCAAGTTCTTTTGAACGCGACGTTTTAACTTTAGCATTAATAGATGCGCGCGGAACAACAATATTGGTAAGTTCTTCGGGCAGCACAACTTCAATCTGTGCTTTTTGAAGATAGTAAGCAGTTTGAGTAATAATCTTATAAACTTGATTTAAATCCAAATCAAGAGCAAGTTTATCTTCATCTTCAAACAAGTCTTCCAGCTCAGGCATATAGCGGATTGCATAGTTAAGCTGTTTTTCGACAATTCTTGCAATATCTGAAGAATTAGCACCGAAAACTTCTTCGTCCGTATAAAGTCTGTCAATTAAAACATCTTCATCGGTTTTTCTGTTTTTAATATGAACTTTCAGGCGGAACAGTTCTTCATTTTCGAGTTTGGTAATCTTAAAGAACGGAATAACATCATATTTACCGAGATAAAGTTCATCAAACCATTGAGCAAAACTTTCGGCAATATCATGTCCTTTCATTACAGAACGCTGCTCTAAATCTTTTATCATATAAGTGCCTGACTTAACATCTTTGAACTTGTAAGCTTTAATTCCCAAAAATTTATAAATTACGTAGTTTAAATAATTATATATAAAATCATTGATAAAATTCTTAGGTTTTTCACCCTTTATGAACAAATCATCAGGAATATTTTCTTCAAACTGATTAATAATTCTTGCAAGCTGCTGAGAGTTAATAATCGGTTCATAAACAATTCGGAACATCGAGCCGTGTTTTTTTACGGTCGGTATAAAATAAAGCTTTTCAATAAGCTTCATTACAAAGTAAGTCAGCTTATTTAAGTATATAAAAGTAGGAGTAAGAGCTTCCAAATCAACAATATTACCGAAGCCGCCAAAATAATCCATAACAAGATCAAGACTCATGGCGTATCCGACTTTATCATCCATAACTTCTGATTTAAAGCGGAATAATGAACCTTTAGATTTCAGGTAATATTGAAAATTATTTGTCGGAGTAACAAAAAACGATAATTTATCATTATTATTTACAAGATGAAAATTAGTATTTCTAGTTGGCGGATTAGGGCTTAAAAATACACCAGCAAACTCGTCTTCCACGGTCTGATAAATCAAGCTTAAAGTATAGCGGAAATCTTTATTTTTAAATCCGTCAGGGTTTTCGGATAAATTAAAAAACAGTTCATCTACGTTATTCTTTTTAAATGAAAAATCTATATCTAAAACTTTATTATCAGCCATAATCATCCTAATCTCTTTTATTTGTAAAAAGATGCCGCAATAAATACGGCATCTTATAAATCATATTATTTAATTAAAGAATCACATTCCATTTCGGCGGGTTTAGCTATACCCATTAACTGAAGCACCGTAGGAGCGATGTTGCACAAAGCCCCGTCGTCTTTCAATTGAATATCTTTCGGCGCATTAATAAGAACAAAAGGAACTTTGTTTGTTGTATGTGCAGTCTGCGGTTTACCCGTTTCAGGATTTACCATAACTTCAGAATTACCGTGGTCTGCTGTTAAAAGCATAATAATACCGTGTTGTTTACAAGCTTCTGCAATTTTGCCGACACATTCATCAACAACATGGCAAGCTTTAGCTGCAGCTTCAACAACACCTGTATGACCTACCATGTCAGGATTTGCAAAGTTCACTAAAATAAATCCGTATTCGGGATTATCAATTGCCTTCAATACATTTTCGCAAACTTCAGGTGCGCTCATTTCAGGCTGCATATCGTATGTAGGAACCTTGGGCGAAGGCACAAGAACTCTTGTTTCATGAGGCTGAGGTTCGTCAATGCCGCCGTTAAAGAAAAATGTGACGTGTGCATATTTTTCTGTTTCAGCTGTCCTGAATTGTTTTACTCCGTTAGCTTCAAGAACATCTCCAAGAATATTTACAAGGTGTTCTTTTGGGAAAGCTACAGGGAATGTAAAATCTTCATTATAACTTGTCATAGTTATATAGCAAAGATTTTTAAGAACTTTCTTTCTTTCAAAGCCGTCGAAATCAGCAAAATTTAAAGCTTTAGAAATTTCTCTTGCTCTATCCGGTCTGTAGTTGAAGAATATAATCGCATCATTATCATGAATTCTTGATTCTTCCCCGCCAATAACTGTCGGAAGAACAAATTCATCATTATCCCCTCTTTCATAAGAAGCCTTAACGCCTTCGCAAGCACTAGACGCGTGTTCACCTTCACCGAAAAGAAGAGCGTTATAACCTTTTTCAACTCTTTCCCATCTGTTGTCACGATCCATAATATAGTAACGACCGATTATTGTTGCAACAGGAGGGAGATTATATTTTTTCAACTCGTCTTCTACAGGCTGAATATAATTGCAAGCACTTTGCGGCGGAGTATCGCGGCCGTCTAAAAATGCATGAACATAAACTTTTGTAAGTCCGTTATCAGCAGCCATTTTAATCAAAGCCAAAAGGTGGTCTAATGAAGAATGAACACCGCCTGTAGATACAAGTCCGAAAATATGTAAAGCGGAATTATTCTCTTTAGCGTGGTTAATAGCCTTTAAAAAACGTTCATTTTTAAAGAAAGAACCGTCTTTAATAGCTCTGTTAATTCTTGACAAATCTTGATAAACAACACGTCCGGCACCTAAATTTAAGTGACCGACTTCACTGTTGCCCATTTGTCCTTCAGGCAAACCAACATATTCACCGTCAGCGTGAATAGAAATTGTAGGATATTCCTTTTCCAACTTATCGACATGAACGGGATGAGCAAGTTTTGTAGCATCATATTCGGGGTGGTTTTTACTAATTCCCCAGCCGTCCATAATACATAATAATACTCTCTGTGTCATAATTATAATCCTCTATTTATATTTCCACATTTAAAAAAATTTTATCAGGAACATAAACTAAATACAAGAGCTTATCTCATTTTAGATTTTTAAAGAAATTCGGATCATAAAGAGCTTTGGCAGCACAGCCATAACCGTTTTCTCTTGATGTAGAAGTCAAAGAACAAAATTGTTCTGCTGAATAGTCAGTTCCGACAGCTCCGACAGGTAATATAAATCCCCTGCCTGATTTATTCACAAGCTGAAAAAGAAACAAATCCTGCCCTAAAACGTTAGGAGCCTTTCTTCTCCCGTTCACATCCAAACCTATAAAAATAGATTTACGACCGGAAGACTGCTGTTCAAAAGTAATCAACATACCGTCAGTTGTAATAAATTGTCCGTCATCAAACATTGCAGATTTAATACCGCGAGACGTCTTATTAAAATTTTGATATTTCATATCAGTTGTATTTTTTGGCATACAGTCATCAGATTTTAAATCCGCGGTATGCTCACATAACTTTAAAATTTTAAAATACGGTTTGATTTCCTCATAGAACAAGACAGATGCAATACAGTCAGTGCCCGAACAGTCTGTATCTTTATGATACATTTCAAAAGCCTGTGTAATAACGGAATAGCCCTTCAAAAAAGCAGTTCTTAACTGCTGAGCTCTGAAATTTGCAATAATATTAGGAATAGTCAATGCAGATATAATTCCGATAATGCCAAGTGTAATTAATACTTCGGCAAGAGTAAAGCCATTTTGACGTCTGACCGCATCAACTCCCGGCTGCCTGAGGCTTACAGATTGCCCCCCCCCCGAATTGCTAAATCAGATTCCCCCCCCCCCGAATTGCTAAATCAATTAAATTTTTCATAATCGCTCCTTTCATTTAACTAATATACTATTTGAACATAAACAGTTCTTGTCCTTGCTTTATTATCAAAATCGATTAATACTATTTGCTGCCATTGTCCCAGCTGCAAAGCTCCGTCAATTAAAGGCACCATGGTACTGTTTCCGATAATTGAAGCTCTTACATGGGCATATCCGTTGCCGTCATGCCAGGTTGCATCATGATGGTACTCACCCC
>FR900454.1:10361-14065 GCA_000438175.1 Fusobacterium sp. CAG:439
CCCCGGAAGGTGCAAACTTATCTAATGCTTCGGGTAAGTCCACAAGAAGCCCGGGTTCAAATTCAATATTTGTAATCGAAACAGTACTGCCTGCAACATATACCTGCACAACAGCCGATTGCAGCGAATGACTGTAAACAGCATGTTTTACTTTCTGTGTTATATCAATTATATCGGTAAAGCCTTGAGTATTAACGGTAAATTTTTCATTTATAACTGTCATAGACTAAACCTCAACTCTCCGTCTTTAACAAGTTTTCTTCCTTTTGAATATACCGCAAAAGGTGCATTCTGCTTTAAGATCGCATTATAATCTTCGCCGTCAAAAAGTTTAAACACGTTAAAATCGGCATCCTTGCCGATTTCAATAGAACCTGTCGAATTATCCAAACGTAATATTTTGGCAGGATAAATAGTGAGATATTTAATCAAATCAACAGTACTTATAAGCTTTTCAGCATTTGCATTTCTTGCTAACTCAAGCAGGCTGAAACTTTTTTCACCGGAAAAACTTTGAGTTGAAAAACCGAAATTACCGTCAAAATACTTTAATACCGTTTTAAAATCAAGTTTTTTATTACAGATTTCTTCGCTGTATAAAGGCTGGTAAATATATTTCACACCAGTTTCAGAAAGCTGTTCCAATTCCTCAAAATCATAATTTGCATTTGCCACAAGTACTTTTTTGGTAAGAACTTTTAAATTTTCAAGATATTTAACAGGAGTAAGCTCTTTATCATAAGGGCTTATTTTTCTGAGCCCCATAAACTTATGGAGAATATCAATATCCGAAAAGCCGTGCTCAAGCCAGTCTATTTCGTCTTGAGATTCTGCAAATCTTGTCATCATAAGCATGTTATGTTTACGGCAGTATTTGGAGAACAAAGCCCACAACTTTTTATGCACTCCTGACATAGAATTAAGCATAATACCTATATGCGTATTTTCACCTTTGTGAAATATTAATTCCTCAACAACAGCCCTGACTGCCTTAAAATTCTTTTTGCTTTTATTTTTGGTATCTGCAAAAACTTCAAAGAAAAGATAGTTTTTTATCGGCAGCTTATTAATAATTTCAAAATACTTAAACTCTTTTGAAACTTGCGCAATACATGTAGTGCCTGATTTTATTGCTTCGGTAACACCGTCTTTAAAAGATGCAATTTTTTCTTCTCTGTCCAGAGTAAAATAATCCGTCAAAATCTCTGCCCATTTTCTTGAGTAACTGCTCTGGCTAACACCTGCAAAATTATATTTTAAAGACAACAGTTTAAAAAATTTCTTAATTTTGTTTTTTAAACTTTGAGGTTTAGCAGTTCCGACATTAGTATATTGAAACTGTGTAAGCAGGTCTATAAAACCGGGAGTAATAACAGCATTGCCTAAATCCTTTACATTTTTCTCATCGAAGTTAACTTCGGCATTAGGGATTATGTCAATAATTTTGCCTTCATCGACAACTATAGCCATATCCTCAAGAACTTTACCGGCAGATGTTAATATCCATTTTGCTTTATAACACTTCATAATGTCTCCCCTTTAAATCGTATTTTACATTACAGGGAATTAAAAATCAAGCTGGTCAAATATTTTATAAGTTATCAGGATTAAAGCGTTTATCGTGTTTGCATAATGGCTCAAAAGTATAAATATCTTTTAACTCCTGAAAATCTTTTTCTCCGTTTTTCTTTATATAAATAGGGAAAGGATCAAAACCTTTGTCAGAATATATTCCGTGCTGATGCCCGTCTTTTAAAATATCTTGCTTGGCAGCTGCAGCAAAGTTACCGTTATTATCATAAGCAAAATTATAACGGGTAACCTTATCAGTATCGCTCAATTTCCCTTCATAATTATTATAAACATATCTTTCATAAAGTTTACCTTTACGGTAAAAATCCTGATATTGTGTGACTGTGTTATCAGCATGTTTGATAATCGTATTACGTTCAAGCCTGTCATCCATAAAGGGTTTAAAGTTTTCAATTTTAATTTCTTTAACAAGAAACGCCCTGTCTAATTCATCAGGTTTGTCAATAATCTGGCAAGCATCACCCTTAAATATACTGTGAATTGTTTCTTTTGATGAGGCATCAAATTTTGAAACAACTCTTTGTTCCAGATTTCCAAATTTATCAAAGATTAATATATCCCGTAAAGCATCGGCATCTTCCTTTACCGGAGTTGAAAACTGAACCTTTGTCCCTCCGTTTTTAAGTTTAATGACTAATTTTGAGCTTAAATCTTCAATATCAGATTTAACCTTTGACAATGTTTGTGTAATTGCATCTTCTGCCTGTTTAACAGCTTGAGAATTATTTTTTTCAACCGGTTTTCCCCTGAAAAGAAAATATGCCGCAACTCCGAGTGCTGCACCTCCGCTTACGCCTAAAGCCAATTTCGCAGAATTATTTAAGCCTTTTTCATTATCAGAAGGTTTTGATTGTTTAATCTCATTATTACTTTTAAATGTTATATTATGTATAGGTGAAATTCGCATGCTCTTATAAAACCTGAACAAAATATTTTTTGCTATCCGAAAATTTCATCTGAATAAAAAACAAATTCAAGATGTCCGATGATAATGGTATCACCGTCTTTAATTCCTTTTTTGGCGAGTGCGTCAAATACACCCATACCTTTCATGATGTTTTGAAAACGAATTACCTGTTCTGAATTTCTTTCATCAGTAACACCCGCAATTCTTTCGATTTTACCGCCTTCAATAATAAACGTGTCTTTCGCGACTTTAAATATTTCGAACGAACTGTCATCATTATTGTATGCGCCTAAATCTTCCTCTACTACGATTTCTGTTTCGGGTTTAGGAATTTCATCAACCTTCTCTCCCATAAAATCAAGTAATTTATCGAGATTTTCACCTGTTACAGCAGAAATCTCAAAGACGTCTGATGATACTTTTTTAAATTGATCCAAAAGTTGTTTTTTCTTTTCTTCATCAATTGCATCAATCTTATTTAACGCAATAATTTGATAAAGCTCTGCAAGATGCTGCGAATGCTTTTCCAATTCAAGATTAATTTTTTTATAATTATCGAACGGGTTTTCTTCTGTTGCGTCAATCAAATGCACAAGAAAACGGCATCTTTCCACATGCCGCAAAAAGTCATGACCAAGCCCGACACCTTCCGATGCACCTTCAATAAGCCCGGGGATATCGGCAACAACATAACCGTCGCCTGAGCGTTTTCTTACTACACCCAAATTAGGAATTAAAGTCGTAAAAGGATAATCCGCAATTTTAGGTTTAGCAGAACTTATTCTGCTGATAAGAGTTGATTTACCTGCATTTGGCATTCCGAGTAAACCGACATCCGCGATAAGTTTTAATTCAAGAAACAACTCTCTTTCTATAGACGGCTCCCCGGGTTCACAAAATTGCGGAGCTCTTTTTTGCGCTGTTGCAAAACGTGCGTTTCCTCTGCCGCCTCTGCCGCCTTTTGCAACAAGAATTTTTTGTTCATGTTCGGTTAAATCAGCAATGATATTACCTGTTTTAATATCTTTAACAACTGTCCCTACCGGAACTTTTATAAATAAATCTTTAGCACAACGTCCGTGCATATTTTTAATACCGCCGTTTTCTCCGGCTTCTGCTTTAAAAACTGATTTATGTTTAAAATCCATAAGTGTAGACATATTTTCATCGGCAACAAGATATACGTCACCGCCTCTGCCGCCGT
>FR900454.1:14116-27813 GCA_000438175.1 Fusobacterium sp. CAG:439
CCTTTATCAACATATTTTTCTCTGCGCCACGCAACCATTCCGTTGCCGCCGCGTCCTGAAACTACTCTTATCTTAGATTTATCTATAAATTTCATTTTTACACCACAACTTACAATTTACACCGAAACGCTTTTAACAAAATTCTTTTTTAAATTATATTTATTCATATTTGCGCTTTACAAAATTATTGCACTCGGGAATTCTTCCCTCGCATCTGTTTTGCTTTGTTAGTTTTTGTATTATAATAATACTATGAAAAATATAAAAAATAAATTATTCTCTAAAACACCTGTAACAATCGGACCTGACAGCGGATATGATAATTATATAATGGCAATAGAATCAAGCTGTGATGAAACTGCCTGTGCAATTGTAAAAAACGGCAGGGAAGTTATAGCAAACGTTGTAGCTTCACAGATTAAAACGCACGCACAATTCGGAGGTGTAATCCCTGAAATTGCGGCAAGAGAACATCTTGATTCCATTAATATTGTAATTGACGAAGCATTTAAACAGGCAAAAGAAAATGCAAACATTAACCCTGAAGACATAACAGCATTTGCCGGAACTGTAGGACCGGGGCTTGTCGGCTGTCTGCTAGTAGGTCTGAATGCGGCAAAAACACTTGCTTTAACCTATGACAAACCCTTTATAGGAGTTAATCACTTAAATGCACATTTATGCGGAAATTATCTTGATACAGAATTAAAACCGCCGTTTATGGCACTTCTTGTAAGCGGAGGACACACACAAATTATTGATGTAAAATCATATTCCGAACAGTCAATTCTCGGTGAAACAGTCGATGATGCCGTAGGAGAGGCTTATGACAAAGTTGCAAGGCTTATAGGACTTCCATATCCGGGCGGTCCCAGATTGGATAAACTTGCACAGGAAGGCAATCCGCATGCTTTTAAACTTCCCGAAGCCAGAGTTGACGGATATAATTTCAGTTTCAGCGGTTTAAAAACAGCAGTTTTACGTCTTGTAAAATCTTTTGACGGTCAAGAACTTCCCGAAAAAGATATTTGCGCAAGTTTTCAGGAAACAGTGTCATCAACTCTTCTGCATAAACTGAAAAGAGCATTAGATGAAAGCGGCTATAATCAGGTTGTAATAGCAGGCGGAGTTGCTGCTAATTCGGAAATAAGAAAGAAAATATTCAATCTTTCAAATGAAGGCTGCAAAGTTTTTGCACCGCCAATGAAGTATTGCACTGATAATGCGGCTATGGTTGCATCTTGTGCTTACTTCAATACAAACACTTTTGATGATATTAATACAGAAGTATTCTCAAGAGTAAATTAAATTGTTTACAATTGTAAATTTTACACTTTAAAACGGCAAATTATTTTTTTGCCGTGTATTGTAATAGTGAAAAATCTTGGGAATAAAAAAACTATACTATGAAACCTTTTTTGCGGAAATAAATATTTATTTCCGCCTTATTATTTTCAAGCAAAAAAAATTATCACGTGTTTTTATAAGCAATATGCTAAACATTTCAACTGAAAACAGAAACTACAAACCGGCATTCACAAGCGGAATTACAAGGAAATTATCACGCAACTACTATCATTGTGAAGCTGATGTTGTGGAAATTTTCAATAAACACCCACAAAAAAACGGAATAGCAGGGCAACTTCCTATAAACTGGATTAGAAAAGTCGGCAGAACTAAAAAACACGAAGTAATAAAGGAAATATACAGCCAATTTGCAAAAACCGTAGAACTTGCAAAAACAAACATCGAAAATGCAGCAGAAAATATTAATACAGTATTGCGCAAACATAAAATACTTGCTCCGAACCAGAGTTATAATATTGTAAAAATTGATACATCAGGAGCTGTTTATACTGCTAACGGTTATATTTTGTCGGGAAATAATACATACAGTTATTTTATTAAAGAATTTTCGGATTTAAGCAGTAAAAGTCCAAGATTGTATAAGCTAATGACTGAAAGTAACGGGAAGTACGTTGAACTTGCGCGTGCTCTAAATATAAATAACAGAATAAAAGACAGACATATTATGCATACTCACTGGGGTGACACCAAAAACGGATATATGGTCAGCGAATATGTGAAACCTCTGAAAGAATATAAGTCACCTATAGAGATAAAAGAATTTTACGACAGTGAAAAAACTCTTGTAAACGACTTATATAAAAAGTACGGCTTTACTTACGAAGAAATAAAAAAATATAAAGTCCAAACGGGATATGAATATGAAGATAAGTTTTATTCTTATCCCGAGGACAGAATTATTTACAACTATTTTTCTAATATGTTTGAAAAATACGGTCTGAAAGATTACGACCTTCATTGTAACCCTGACAACTATATAATCACAACCGACAAAAAGGGCAATCCGCTTTTAAAGCTTATTGATTTCGGCGGTATTACACATATTTAAGATACTTTTGCATAAAGTTTCGATAAAATAAATTGTGTAATTTTCTTTTCCAGTTGACAGTTAAAATGCCCGTTTATCTCTTTAATAAAATAGCAGGGGCTTGTAACGTTTATTTCTATAATTTTCTCATCAATAACATCAAGCCCGACCAGCGGAAGTCCAAGCTTATTAAGCTCTTTTGCAACAGGTGCAAATTTTTCTTTTTCACCTTCCGTAAGTTCTGCTCTGACAATATTGCTGTCGCAATGTTCGTTAAATTTAAAATCATCATTTGACGGAAGTTTTTGAATACAAACATCCAGAACCTCATCTCCGAGGAACATAACCCGCTTGTCGCCAAATCTTGCTTTCGGAATATATTTTTGAACCATAATAAGCTGTGTTTGATTTTTAGTCATAGTATTAATTATTACTGCGGTATTTTTATCGCCTTTTTTCAAAGTCATAACGCCTGATCCAAAGCAGCCGTTTAAAGGTTTAAGAACAATTTCTTCATGCTCTTTCAGGAAATTAATAATATCTGATTTTGAAGAAGTAACGATATTTTCAGGCATCAAATCAAGAAATTTTACTGTATGCATTTTCTCGTTAAAATCTCTGATTGACTTAGGATCATTTAAGATTAAAGTTTTATTTCTATCCACAAAATCAAATATATAAGTTGCATTAATATAATCCAAATCAACAGGCGGATCGGGTCTGAACATTACAAGAGAAAAATCATTTATTTTTTTATCCTGCAATGTTTTGTCATAAAATATATTTCCGTTTTTTTCATAAGCTTTATAACAATGAGTATAAGGAGTACCGCTGACCAGACTTAAATTATCAATTGTCGTAATCCATACGTTTTTATTTTCAAATAAAAGCTCCCTGATTAACCAAAAATTTGTAACAAGATTATTAAACTCAAAATATTTGAGTTCAATTCTGTCTATAATAAATAAAATATCCATTTTTAATCTCCACTTCGATTTAAGTTTACATCAATAATATTTTGCTGCAATAGAGAAGCGGGCTAATTAATATTTTCAGGATTTAAAATTACGCAGTTTGAATTATTAATCTGAATTAGCTTCATAAATTTTTCCAAATCAGTCTGTATTTCAGGGAAAGTATTGTAATGCATAGGGATTACGGTTTGTGCTCCTATCCAATCAGCCGCAACTGCTGCATGTTCGGCATCCATTGTATAATGCCCGCCTATTGGAAGAAGTGCAATATTAGGTCTGTAAAGTTCTTTAATTGTTTTCATTTCTGAAGTTAAAGCAGTGTCGCCCGCATGGTAAATACGAACATTTTCAACATCAAATATAATTCCTGCAGGTTCTCCCGCATATCTGCCGTCAGGAAGCGAGCTTGTGTGGAAAGCAGGAACAAATACTACTCTTCCCCAATCATAATTAAGCCAGCCGCCGAAATTTACCGATTTAACCTTGCATCCCTGCTCTTTGCAGTACTGTGCAAGTTCAACAATTGCTGTAATAGTAGCATCTTTTTCTTTAGCAATCTCAATTGCCTGTCCTAAGTGGTCGCCATGAGCGTGGGTTAAAAATATATCCGTAATATTTGCACTATGCCAGTCATATTTGGGGTTAACACTCACAAACGGGTCAACCATAATTGAATTTTCTTTTAACTTAATTTCAAAAGCACTGTGTCCGATATATTTTAAATCCATAATAAATACTCCTTCTTTTCATTTAAATATAACAAATTTTATAGTAGAATGCAATTATGCAATATAACTTATTAATGCAAAAATGCATAGAACTAGCAAAAAAAGGAGAAGGTTTGACTTCACCTAACCCTCTTGTCGGCTGTGTAATTCTTGATAAAGACGGGAATGAAATTTCAAACGGCTATCATCAAAAATACGGAGAAAATCACGCTGAAAGAGATGCTCTTTTAAAACTTCATAACGGAGAAGAAAAAGGCGGTACTTTAATTGTAAATCTCGAACCCTGTTCGCATTTCGGTAAAACTCCGCCTTGCGCAGATTTAATTATAGAACGCGGGTTGAAAAGAGTTGTTATCGGAATGCGTGATGTAAATCCTATTGTTGCAGGAAACGGGATAAAAAAATTACAAGATGCGGGAATTGAAGTTATTGAAAATGTTCTTGAAAAAGAATGCAAAGCACTAAATGAAGTATTTATCAAGAATATGACAAAAAAAGAAGTTTTTGTTGCAATAAAAACGGCGACAACTCTTGACGGAAAAATTGCAGCACATAACGGTTCTTCCAAATGGATTACATCCGAAAAGGCCAGAGAAGAAGTAAAAAAAATAAGAAACCGCTATGATGCGATTATGACTACATCTTCAACAATTATTGCAGATAACCCGGCAATGATGCACCGAAAAAAAATTATACTCGACAGAAAACTTAAAACAAATCTTGAAGCACCCGTATATAAAAACGGAGAAATTTATTTGTTCAACGAAACACTTGATATGTTTGAAGGCGGAATAAATTTCATAAAAACACCGGTAAAAGATGAAAAACTTGATTTGGAGTTTGTCTTAAAAAAAGCTTATGAACTCGGGATAAAAAGCATTCTTGTTGAAAGCGGCGGGCACCTTAACGGAGAAATATTAAAATATACTGATAAAATTTACCATTTTATTGCTCCGAAGATAACAGGAGATAACAGCTCTTTATCATGTTTTGATTTCAGACAAATCGACAACATTAACGACAGTTTTAATTTCAAAATTATACAAACAGATATATTTGAACCTGATATTTTATTAACTTACTATCCTATTTCAAAATAATAAAAAAGTTGTATAATTAATTTATGAAAAAAAGAGCGTCAGCAGCAGGGACTTTTTATCCGTCAGAAAAACATGAGCTTGAACAACTAATTGAAAGCTTCAGAATAAAAGAGCCCGAATACTATTCAAGAGCAGTAATAATACCGCATGCGGGTTACGTTTACTCGGGAAAACTTGCGGCAAAAGGAATACAGCAGCTTAAAAAAGATGCAAAAAATGTGTTTATATTTGCACCTGCACATTATGAAAGAATTTTCGGCTGCACCGTATGTGATTATGATGCATTTGAAACTCCGCTCGGCGACATTGAAGTAAATAAAGAGTTTAACGGTGAAATTGCAAAATTCTGTGATTGTAATGCAGGAAACTTTGTATTTGAAAAAGAACATTCCATAGAAGTTCAGCTGCCGTTAATCAAAACATTTTTACCCGATGCCAAAATAATTCCCGTTTTATACGGCTGTGAAAACTTCAAGAATCTGGCAGAAACAATCGAGAATTTTTATGAAAATGAAGATAATGTTTTTATTATATCAAGTGACTTAAGCCACTTTTATCCCGAAAAAGAAGCTTACAAAATTGATAATTATACTGCAAAGTTAATTGAAGAAAATAACCTGAGTAATTTCGAGCAGGAGCAGGCTTGCGGTGCAGTAGGAATTTGCGGGCTTGTAGAATTTGCAAAGAAGAAAAACTTTTCCCTTATAAGAGCAGGGCTTACAAACTCAGCGGCGGCAACAGGTGACAGCTCGCGTGTTGTAGGTTACGGAAGCTGGTTTCTGTATGAGGGAGAAAAAAATAATTATATAAAAAAATATTATTCTGATTTTGTAAAAAAAGTTTGTAAGGATAGTATTTTATCAGGTTTGCAGCTTGGTCACGCTGACTTAAACAATTATGAATGTGTTTTTGAAGAATACGGAGCGTCATTTGTAACCCTTGAGCTTGACGGAATTCTTCGCGGCTGCATAGGTTCAATCATTGCACACAGACCGCTGATACAAGATTTAATAAAAAATGCCCACGCGGCAGCATTTTCCGACCCGAGATTTCCCGCACTAACGTTAAACGAATACAATAAGATAAGTATAAGCGTTTCTCTTTTATCCAAACCTGAAAGATTAGAATTTGATGATGAACAAGAACTGTTAAATGAACTTGTTCCGGCTATAGACGGATTGATTATACGCGACGGGAATTATCAATCTGTGTTTCTGCCTGATGTGTGGGAACAACTGCCCGACAAAAAAGAGTTTCTTGAACAACTAAAACTCAAAGCAGGTTTGGAAAAAGATTATTTTTCCGAAAGTTTGGAAGCTTTCAAATTTAAAACAACAAAAATTATTCAATAACTTTTCCGTCAAAAAGTTCCATAACCATATTTACGTTATCCGAATGCAACGAAGCCTCAATTTTAGCAGCACTGTCAGATTTAACAGGTTTGATTTCTTCTTTTATTTCCTGAACTTCTTCATCAGATACCTCGGGTTCCATCTGTAAAGGCTTCATGACAGGTGACGGCTTTGGCTGTGCTGTCTGCTTCGGGACTTCTACCGGAGCAACTGCAGCAGGCTTAATCTGAACATCATCAGCATGCGGAAGCCTTACGGTAACATTTGAATCCGATTGACCGAACAAGGCATTAACAGCATCAACAATTGCCTGTTTTTTAGACCCGCTTTGCACCTGATTAAGAAAAATTTCGTTTTTCATGGTTAATATGGTTTCTTCAGGCGAAATTTTTACGGGATTAGCCCATTGTTTTAACAACGCACGCGTTGGAGCACTGTGAACCTGTTCCAAAAGCTGCCCCCATAAAGTTGAAATATCAGAACCCGCAACGGGTTTAGATTTTGGCATCGGAGCAAAATCACTGTTGTTATCAGCAGAATAAGTTTCTTTGTCCGGCTGTTTAGCGGCCGCACTGCCTTCCTGCACAGTTTTTTGTACTTTTACGTTTTCACCTTTTTGCACCACCATATCGGGTTTTGCATATTCCTGTCTTTGCATTTCCGCTTTCATTACAGGAGAAGGAGCAGTTTTATAAGCTGACACCTTAACAGGTTCAACAGCACCGCCTTCAAGTCTTGCAAGCCTGTTTTGAAGTTCTACAAGAGATGTATTTTCCGTTAAATTTGCCAAATCAATTATTGCGACTTCAAGCCACAAACGAGGATTATTAGTCAATTTAAGCTCTTTTATATAATCCGAACATTTATCAATTAAAAATACAATCTGATGAGTTTCAATGTTCTCGGTCTGCGAAGTTAATGCCTGTATCTGTGCATCATTTGCCTGTGTTAATTCAAAAACAATTTCTTTTCTGCAATTTTTTACAATAAGAAGATTTTTCAAATAGTCCATTAAGTTTGTCAAAATTTGAACAGGCTCATTACCGGAATTATAAATTTTTTCCAAATCTTCAATAGCTTCTTGAGGTTTTGAATTAACGATTTTATCAGCAAGAGAATTAAGTGTATCAAAAGACAAACGACCCAGAAGATTATTTATGTCGTCCGTTGAAATAGCGTCATCACCGTCAAGTACACTTAACTGGTCGAGGAGAGCAATACTGTCACGCATTCCGCCCGCCGAATTTTTAGCAATGGTAAACAAAGCATCATCGGTTATATTAATTTTTTCATTATCAGAAATATAACGAAGATGTTTAACAATATCATCTGTTGTAATACGTTTAAAATCAAAGCGCTGGCAGCGGCTTTTGATAGTATCAAGAACTTTATGAACTTCTGTTGTTGCAAGAATAAATATAACATTTTTCGGCGGTTCTTCCAATGTTTTCAAAAGAGCATTGAAAGCAGTAGTTGAAAGCATGTGAACTTCGTCGATAATGTAGATTTTGTATCTGCTGTTAACAGGTGCATACATAACCTTTTCCAGAATATTCTGTGCATCTTCAACTTTTCTGTTGCTAGCGGCATCAATTTCGATTACATCCATAGGGGTTGAATTTGTAATATCAACACAGTTTTCACAAACACCGCAAGGCGAGATAGTCGGTCCCTCTTTGCAGTTCAAAGATTTAGCAAAAATTCTTGCAGTAGAAGTTTTTCCGGTTCCACGCGGTCCGGTAAACAGATAAGCATGAGAAATTTTGTCTAATTCAATAGCGTTTTTTAAAGCTTTTTTAATATGTTCCTGCCCGACAACCTGTTCTAATTTCTGAGGGCGGTATTTTCTGTATAAAGGTATGTATTTTTCGTTCATGGTAATATTATAGCAGAGTTATAACAAATGTGGATAAAAAATGAAGATAATTAAACCGCCATTATTAAAAGAAGGGGATACGATAGGTATACTTGCACCTTCAGGAGCAATGGATGATGATACAAACCTTAAGCGTGCAATAACTTTTTTTGAAAACAGAGGGTGGAAAATTAAATTATCCGATAATGTTTACTCAAAAGAGAGGTATCTTGCAGGCTCGGATAAAGAACGACTGGATGCTGTACATAAAATGTTTGCTGATAAATCAGTTAATGCAATAATTTGTTTACGAGGCGGATACGGAGCAATAAGGCTTATTAATAAAATTGATTATGATTTAATCCGCAAAAATCCTAAAATTTTTTGCGGCTATTCTGATATTACCGCGCTTAATGCAATGTTTTTAAAACGTGCGGGACTCGTTACTTATTCGGGACCTATGATTTTAAGTGATTTCGGTCAGGAAAGTTTAAATGAATATACCATAAGCAAATTTTTCGAAACTGTTTGTGATGGGAAATTTGATTATCAAGGTACATTTTGGGGCGGTAACCTTGCAACACTTGTATCTCTTTGCGGGCAGGATTTTATACCTGATTTTGAATTTACGCTGTTTTTGGAAGACTTGAACGAACCGCCTTACAAAATAGATAAAATGGTTACACAATTATTTAATATTGAAAAAATTCGCAAAAACACAAAAGCAATAGCATTAGGAGACTTTTTAGGCTGTGAAAATATTGATTACATTTTTGAGGAATTAGATTTACCTTTAATAAAGAATTTTCCGTCATCACATTCATACAGAAAAGCAACAATACCATATGGCCAAATGTAAAAATTTATTAATTAGATAGCAAAAATAAATTATTACAATCATTATGATAAAAATAAAAAAAGAAAGGAAAATATATGTTGTCAGGAAGCAAAACAGATTACACAAATTTTACAGGATATTACTACGCCAAACGCTCAATCTTAAGCAAGTCCGCTAATGAATTACTGGATAAAGGCATCCGGGAAATGGCTGGAAATCAAGCTTTTAGCTGCCCCCCCCCCGAAATTTCAAAAATTTAACATTATATTCGTCAGATGACAACCTTTTAGGAGTAGTTGAATATACAAAAAACAAACAAGGTATTAAGAAAGTATTGCAAGTAAATGATGACGGTAAAAATATTGTCTATTACAGAAGAGAATATAACAGATGTTTTCGTAAAGTATGTGAAAAATCCGATAAAATTCTGCAAGAAATGGAAACATTTATAAAAAACACAATATCAAAATTTATCAATCAGGAATAATTAATTTTATATTAAGTAATCATTCTCACTTTTGTTTTTGAGCTAAAATATAATTATGTTAAAAGATAATTTATAAGGAAAAAGACTATGTGGGATTATTCGGATAAAGTTATAGATCATTACAGAAACCCAAGAAATGTGGGAAAAATTGATAATGCGGATGCAATCGGCGAAGCCGGTTCGCTAGCATGCGGAGACTCTTTAAAAATATATTTAAAAATTAATAACGGAATAGTTACAGATGCAAAATTTCAGACTTTCGGCTGCGGTTCGGCAGTTGCAAGCTCAAGCATTCTAACTGAAATGATTATCGGCAAAACCGTTGATGAAGTAAAAAAAATTACAAACAAAGATATTGCCGATCAGTTAGGCGGATTACCGCCTGAAAAAATGCATTGTTCTGTTATGGGTTACGAAGCATTGGAAGACGCTTTAAAAAATTACGATGACTTCACTGACCTTGACGATATCAGAAATGAAGAAGCTGCAAATCAAAAAAGAGAAAAAATTGTATGTACTTGCTTCGGAATAACTGAAAATATTATATGGGACGCAATTAAAATGAACGGTTTGAAAACCGTTGAAGAAATTACAAATTACACTAAAGCAGGGGGAGCCTGCGGAAAATGTAAGGGATTAATTCAAGATATCATTGACACTTACTACAAGAAAGAAGAAAATGAAAAAGCTGAATCAACTTTAAGCCCCGCACAAAAAATTCTCAAAATAAATAACATAATAGAAAATCAAATATCACCCGAGTTAAGAAAAGACGGCGGCGATATAACCCTTGTTGATATTGACGGTAACAAAGTTATGGTAAAACTTCGCGGGAAATGTTCGGGCTGCAAAAATTCGCATCTGACACTTAAAGCTTTTGTTGAATCTACTTTAAGAGATACCGTTGATAAAAATATTGAAGTTATAGAGGTATAGAAAAATGAGTTTAATATATTTAGATAATAACGCAACTACAAAGGTTGACCCTCAAGTGCTTGAAGCAATGCTTCCGTATCTTCAGGAAGAATATGCAAACCCTTCAAGTGTATATGATTTTGCTAAACGTGCAAACCATGCGGTTAAAGAAGCCCGCGGGATTATGAAAGATTTTTTCAACGCAAAAGACGAAAAAGAAATAATTTTTACATCCTGCGGTTCTGAAAGTGCAAACATGGCAATTCGCGGCGTGTTAAATATGAATAAAAACAAAAGACATATTATAACCACAAAGGTTGAACACCCCTGTGTATTGAATTTGTATCAAGCCCTTGAAAAAGAAGGATATAAAGTTGATTATATAGGTGTAAATTCAAACGGAGAACTTGATCTTGCTCAACTTGAAGAAGCAGTAAATGATGATACCGCACTCGTTTCAATAATGTACGCAAATAATGAAACCGGCGTTATTTTCCCGATTGAAAAAATATCGGAAATAATTAAATCAAAAAATAAAGAAACAAAATTCTTTGTTGATGCTGTTCAGGTTTCAGGCAAAATCCCTATTGACGTTCAGGCAATCGGTGCTGATCTGGTCGGTATATCAGGGCATAAATTTCATGCACCCAAAGGGGTCGGAGCACTTTATGTAAATTCAAAAACACTTATAACTCCGCTGATAATCGGCGGTCATCAGGAACGCGGGAAACGCGCGGGAACAGAAAATGTTCCGTATATCGTAGGAATTGGGAAAGCAGCAGAACTTGCAACAGATCATTTGAAATATGAAGCAACAGAAGTTAAAAGACTTCGCGATAAGCTTGAAAAAAATATTGTCAAAAATGTTTTTAATGCAAGGATAAATACAGGAATTGTCAACAGGGTTCCTAATACTTCAAATATCGGTTTTGAATACATTGAAGGCGAATTAATTCTTTTGCATTTAAGTGATCTTGGAATTTGTGCAAGCTCAGGCAGTGCATGCACCTCAGGTTCATTAGAGCCTTCTCATGTTTTAAGAGCAATGAATGTTCCGTTTACTGCAATTCACGGAAGTATCCGCTTCTCGTTAAGCAAATATACAACCGAACAGGAAATTGATTATGTATGTGAGAAAATGCCCGGAATTATAGAAAAATTAACAAATATTTCTCCTTTCCAGGATGAACTTGAAGCATTAAAAAAATTAAGACATTAAACTTAAAGTTAATACTTTTTTCTGATTATAAAAAAATCGTAGTACCTTGGTGCTACGATTTTTTGTTCATTTATACAAATTTTTAAATACTGACTTTGTAGAATAGCTTTATACCACGTTCACTATTATCCTGTCTGTAAGGAGTTTATAGTTATGAAAAAAGTTATTGTAATTATAAGTATTTTACTCAGTATAAATTGCTGTTATGCAGCGGGTCAATATTCAGCATTACTTGATAAATTGGAAAATTCTTTATACGGTTTTACATATACAACTGCAGATGATGAATCGAGGCTTTCAAGAATTGAAGAAAGCGTGTACGGTCAAAGTAAAAATAATAAATCTGTTCCTGAAAGAATTGCAAGCTTAAATAAAGACATGTCAGCAGAACAAATAGGACAGGAAATAGCACCGAAAGAAGATACTTTTGCAGAAGAACAAGACAGTTACAAAGACACAATTGCAGAAGAAAAAATGCCGCCTGCAGGGGCTAACGTAGATTATCCGTCCATTAACGAACTTGAAAGACAGGTATTTAAAAAAGAATTTAAAAATCAAGATTTAAACAGCAGACTTGCAAATCTTGAGAAAAAATCTCTAGGACAAACTTATGACAGCGACCCTTTTTCATCACGCGTTGAAAGATTACAGGCAAAACTTAAACCGAATTCCTTTATGGACAATAGTATTGCCCAATCTTCCAATGATTTTTATGATGACGGAGCAATACCGCTGGACAAAAACTATAAACTTGATGAATACCAGCCGCCTGAATTTGATTATGATGCTTATAACGCGAGAAACAGCAAACCTGTAAAAGTCAATCTTGCATCAGTAGAAAAATCAATATTTAAAAAATCATTTAACGGTGACAGTACGGAAAACAGATTATCACGGCTTGAATCAACAATGTTCGGCACAACATTTAATTCAGACCCTCAGGAGGCACGTTTGAACCGTATCTCAAGCGCTTACAAAGCCGCAAAGAGCGCAAGCAGATACGATTCAAACAAATTTTCCCAGAACATGGCAACCGCAATGCAGATTGGTACAATCTTACTGATGATTTTAGCTTGTGTCCTTTAGGAGATTAACGGTTTTTGCCCAAAAAATCCTGCCAGTAATTTTTACCTTTCTCAAAGGGATGTACATCGGCTAATGCATATTTTGCACAGGTCAGCTGATTAGTAAGATCTGACGAAACTTTGCACTCATTCTTGGAGAAAAAATTATTTGAAGCACCGTCACGAGCAAAGCCATAACTGCTTTCGCCTGCTTTATATTCTTGTCCCATAGGAAGAACAAGCCCGTTTTCGACAAACCTGAATATAAAAATATCATACCCGAATTTATTAGGTCTCTTATGTCCGTTAACATCAATACACACAACAGGACCTTGCTGTTCATCCGTAATGCCGTTATATTCAAATGAATAAATTCTGCCCGCAATATCAGTCATATAACCAAAATCATCGCAAGGACCAAGCCTCAACTTTGCTCCGCCCAAAGTATACATTTGATATGCCGAACTTTTAGCATTGCCTTCTTCATCTTTTGAACCTGAAGTAGTATCATCATACAGTTTAAGCCCTTTTAAATATTTTGGTAATAAAGTTCTTACAAAGGAAGAAGTACCTTTATCACGGCAATATTCCGTCACTGAAACACCAAAATCATTCATAAACAACCGTGAAGCTTGATTTAACTCAGAATAAAGTTTTTTAAATTGTGTTTGAATTTCTTTATTTTGAGTATTATTAACTAATGCAGGCAGAGTTAAAGCTGCAACGACACCGATTATTCCTAAAGTAACCAAAACTTCAGCAAGCGTAAA
>FR900455.1:0-12437 GCA_000438175.1 Fusobacterium sp. CAG:439
AAATTTCTCCAAAATTCTCTTTTTGAAATTTTAAAGATGCAGATTCTTTATATTTATGATATGTTAACAACTAAAAGGAGAAATTATATGAAAAAGTTTTTATTTTCTTGCGGTCTGGCGTTGACAATTATGTTTAGTATTGCAAATATTTCATTTGCTAATGAACTTCAATATTACGACATTAAACCTGCTAATGAGCAACAAACTACAGTTAAGCGTTGCCCTTGTAAAAAACATTTTGTAGAGCATTTAGGACTTACTAAAGAACAGGTTAAGTTTTTTGACACAAATAGAAAAGCCCAGGCAAAAGAACTAAAGCCTGTTAATACTAAAATTCGAGAAAACTACAAGCAGATAAAAGAAATTAAAGCAAGCGGCATTTCAGACGAACAAAAGGTAGAAAAAATTACTAAACTTAAAGAAGAAAATTCTAAGTTAAAAGAAAAATCTGCAAATATAAAAGTTAAATACAATGAGAAATTTGAAAAATCTTTGACAGATGAGCAGCTTAAAACTTTAGAACACATGAGAGAATTGAAAAAACAGGGTAAATCATGCTGTCCTTGTGGTAAAAACCGTTATTACTAATCTAAATTTTCTAAAATTGTTTTAACCAATTTTTTATGCATATTATGCTTAAAGCCATTAGGATATTCCATATTAAACTCAATATTTAAAACTTTATTGTAGTCTTTAATCGTGTATCTCAAAGGCTTTTTGCATATGGCATAAATATTAGACTTATTTTCATTTCCTAAAACCGTGACTTCATGAAAATACTTTTTTAATTCTTTAGACAAATTCTCTTTAGTTGTGAACCTTTGTTTTGTCCATACTCCATTTCTGAATGTTACACTAAAATTATTATCATCCAAAAATTCAATATCTCTTTTTAAGTCTGTAGAATGTTTGCCTGATAGGGTTGAAATGATTTTTCCCTTACTTCGTGTTCCCAATATCAATTTCCCATTATTTTTCATAAGTGCATTGCAAGTTAGTAACACATTATGCAACATTTTCATTGATGTTATTGAATTCAAAACGCTGTCTAAAATTATAATATCATATAGACCATTTTCATTAATATCATTGTCAATTTCATCAATAAAATTAATAACTTGTTCAATATCGATTAAATTTGAACCGTTTTTTCGAATAAATGGCTCATACATAAAAATATTATAGTTTTTTTGTCTCAATTTCAAAGGGTAGGCACATTTTCCAGCACCAAAATCTAAAATTCTATCACATTTATTTATCATTGGTATAACATATTTTTCATAAGTTGAAGATTTAAAACATTTTTCACCCGCTAAACGATTCATTTGACAGAATGTTTGATTGTAATCTTTTATATTTAGATTGTCAAAATAGTATTTTCCGTAATTAAAGCCAATATAATAATTAAAATCTTTGATTAATTCACTACTCATTTTATAAACCAATAATGGCTTTTTGAGTAATTTACAAGCTATAGCATATTCAGAGTTTATCATAACATTACCAGCTTCATCACATACTACACTGCCCCAAGTTCCATATTTAATAATTAATTTTCCAATTTCTTTAACAATAACAGGATTCAAATTTTTATTAAAATTGATATTTTTTGCATCAACAAAATGATAACCATTTGATAGATTTTCGATATTGCTCAATATAACAGTTGAAAGATTTGTTTCTATTGAATTGTGAAATAAATTAAACATGATTTCATCTGACTTTTCAATATCTTCAAGTTTAATCACTGGAACACATTCAATATTTAAATCCTTTAATGCTTTTGTTCTCTGATGTCCTGCTGTCAATATGCCATTTTCACCATTAATTATTATTGGTTTTACAATACCAAATTTAGTTATACTTTTCTTTAACTTTCTAAATGCTGATTTATTAATTTTTCTGGGATTATAATCCGCAGCCTTAAGTGCGTATACTGGGTAATTTTCAATAAATTCCATAAATTTCCTAACGTATCTTTAATAAATAGTTGATAAATCCAATTTCTACACCAAATTTATGTACATAGTGTTTATATGCTTGTTCTAAATTTGCCAGCTCTTCATTTGATAACAATATTTTCTGCTTACCAAAAACTAATTTATTTAACACAATATTTTGACATTTAGACTCATAATCATGTGGAATTGCTATGGTTAATTTCTTTTTCATTTTCACCTATTTATAAACTAGTGTTGACAAATATAATTATACCATTATTTTAAAATATTTGTCAACAATGTTGATTTTATATTTAAGTTGTGATAAATTCTTTTTAAAAGGTAAATTATGGATAAAAAGACGCAATTACTTAAATTTGGTACAGTTATCAAACAAAGACGTATAGCATTAAAGTTAAGTTTGAGGGATGTTGAAAAACTTTCCAGTGTTAGTGCTGCGTTAATAACTAAACTAGAAAACGGTAAAATGGCTAATTTCCCAAAGGCTATTACAATAAAACAGTTAAGTGATGCTTTAAAATTCAATAATGAATTATTTATTCTTGCAGATATTTTATTTGAACCTAAACAAATCAAAGAATCTGAAATCCCAGTTGAAGATAAACTGCGTGAACTCTTAGCAACAAAAACAACCCTGAATTCAGAAAACATAAATCAGATAATATATTTCGTATCAGGGTTGGAAAAGTTACAGAAAATTGAAAATCTATAATATTAAGCAACTTTCAATGTATATCCCAGTTCTTTCAAAACCTTTAAAACAGTATCAAATTGTGGAGTAACTTCACCTTTAAAAATTGCATATAAATTACTTCTTGAAATCCCAGTCTTTTTAGATAAATTTGAAATATTATCTTTGGCTCTTACAACATATTCAAGAGATCTGACAAATGCATTTAAATTTCCATCTTCTAAATAGGCTTCAAGATTTAAAGATAACCATTCTTTAATATCTTCTTCCGTTTTTAATTCATTTTCTATTATTTCAGATATATCAAAATTATTTATATTTTTCATTTTATATTCCTTTCAATTTATTTAAAATTTCAGTTGCCTTTTTAATATCTTTTAATTGTGATTTTTTATCACCACCATTTATAAGTAGAACAATTGTTTCATTTTCAATCATATAATATATTCTATATCCAGCACCAATATCAAATCTAAGTTCATATAAATATTCATTTATTTGTTTAAAATCACCAAAGTTACCGTCTTTTAATCGTTCAAGTCTTAATAGTATTCGTTTTCTTACATTAGCGTCAAGTGTTTTTAACCAGACTTTAATTGGTTCTTTGCCTTTATCATCTATATAATTCTTTAAGATATATTCGTTCATATCTATATTGTACTATATTTAGTACAGCTTTTCAAGTCATAAATTAAATTTTATCTCTAAATGATTCAATATAGACACAAACACTTGATATTATTGACATTCAGAGTAATGCTTGACATAGGATGATAAAATGGAACAAATCTTTCCTCCGGGTTTAAATCTCCTTTTCCCCGTTTTTTAGTCCACAAACTAAGAATCAGTGCAAATACAAAATTGAAAAACCGCCCACACAGGGCAGTTTTTGGCATGTAAAAATTTTAAGAGAATTTTTAAGCCTGAATTTTTGCCGATTTTTATCAAAATTTCTCCAAAATTCTCTTTTTGAAATTTTGACAGTGCAGATTGGGCTTTATTTATTTTTAAGTTTCATCAGCCTCATGAATTACTTTTATATTTTCAAGAGGCGTGTTGTAGCGTTTACCTCTTTTGTCAACACAAGTGGCAAAATCCATTTTTCCATCCGAAAATGCATTTACCCAAGTGCAAATCAAAAGTCCGATTTCCTTTGTTGTATGGTTATAAATCTTTGTACCGAATAACAAATAACTTTTTTCTGTCATAAGAATATCTTTTCTTCAGAAACATACATTGCTCTGAAACAAAGGATGTTCAAGTGTTTGTGTCGATACAGAAACACATTTTGCAGAATTTAAAGATTATTAATTGCTCTGTAAAATTCTTCGGCAACCTTTCTGTTTACATAATGCCAACTTTCGGTAAGGGTTGTTCCTGGTTGAAAAATTTCAACTAGACTTTGATTATCAACAATAATGTATTTTTCAACGTAGGGTTGTAACTTTTTAATCCCTTCAGTAGTTCGTTCCATTCGATCAGGGAATTTGGGACTTATACTTATTTGGGTTTCGGAAGTAGCTATTTCAAGTCGACTTGGACTTTCAAAGGCAAAAGGTTTGGTAACTATAGCGATTGTTTTTATTCCCTGTTCTTTAAGCATTTCGGCAATCACAGGAGTTGCACCGGTTCCGCAGCCGCCGCCAAAACCCGCAATTAAAAATATAACATTCGGTTTGCCTGCTATTTCGCGAATTATATTTATATGTTTAAGTGCATATTCTTTTCCTACTTTAGGATCACCGCCGCAGCCTAACGATTCATTGTCATCTGAGTAAGATTCACCACTCAAAACATACTTGTTTCTGGTTTTAGCTTGTTTTAAAGCCCTTTCATCCGAATTAATTACAACAAAATCAATGTATTTGCACTTGTTGTTCAAATACAAATAATCGACAATATTTTGTCCGCCGTTACCAATACCGAAAACTTTAATCTTTAAATCTTTCATATTTTTATCCTTTCTAATTTTATTTTAGATTATATATACGTCAGTATTGGTGATATTCATCACTTAAATTAAATAAATTTTCAAGTGATTGTGTCGAGAATTTCTATTTTATGTCTTTAATTTCAAAATCTTTTATTATATTTTTGCTGAACTTCAAGTTCAAACTTTTCGGCAAGTTCTAAAATTAAATCCTTAAACTCAATGTTTTTAGTTTTCATAATAAAAGACAGTGCGTCTCCACCTTCCCCACATCCAAAACATTTATAAATTCCAAGTGACGGTATCACAGAAAAAGACGGCGTTTTTTCTTTATGAAATGGACATAATCCCCAATAATAACTTCCTCGTTTTTTCAGAGCGACTTGTTCTGATACAACTTCGACAATATCTAATCGATCTTTTACCTGTTGTACTAATTTATTCTACTGTTCAATTTTTTCGTATCTATTTCCATTTTTCATTGTCATAATTTTTACTCCTTAAAATAATAACCTAATTCTTTTAATATCTCATCTGTTGTAAAAGAGGGGACTTTCCCTATATCATTAGCTCGTTTGTCCATTTCTAATATTTCATCTTGTGAAAAAATTTCATCGATAAATTCTTCCCAAGGAATAGAATTTTCGGTAGCACGCCTATCCATTTCTTCGATTTCTGTTCTGGTAAAGCCTGCTTTTTCCCATTCAATATCTTCTAATTCTTCTTTTGCCAATTCTCGTTTTTCTTCTGACATCTTTTTAATCCTTGTATTTTCTTATCTTTTTGCAAACATCGGCAGAATCATATTCCTGATAATAATGTTTAACAATAATTTCTTTATTTAGGTTTATCCAGTCTTTGAGGGCTTGCTTTTCGGCATCGGTGAAGACAATTTTTTTGTTTTCATAGTTGTCGAGTGTGCCGTCAATGTACATTTTTACCCAGTTGCTGTTATATTTTATTTTTCTGTCATTTTGAAAACGTAAGAATGGAGGCTCATCTTTATTGTCAATGCACCTCAAATGTACACACATTGGAAGCCCTGTTTCTTCTTGGCTAAGTGGAGTTAAGAAGAAACTTTCCGCATCCTCCACTGTTTCGAATGGTTCAACACACCGACATAAACCTGCCTTACATATTCATCTTTTAAAGTTTTTATTTCTTTGAAATTTTTCATTTTTATACTTTCTTTTTAATATGTTATTTTATATTTTAAATTTCATGTACGTCAATTTTGGTGGGATGTTTTAAAGTTCTATAAAATATGCATCATCTTGATCTAATCTGCGGATAAATAAATATTCCCCACCGATATAAACATTTGCATTATAGTTTTCCTTATCAAGAGTCAAAATTTCTTTTAAAGTTTCTATTAATTCTTCCAGTGTTGCCATAATTCCCTTTATAAAAATGTATACAATTTATCAATTGTCCAGTCTGGTTCGTGTGAACCTGTCAAAATAGCTTTAATAATGCCTTTAGGCAAAAACCTCAGTTTCATCAACCTGTAAATATGAGTATTGGCTTTTTGTTCTGAGGTTAATTTATTTTCAAACATTAACTTGTGGTAATAAAAACTTTTGACGATTGCCTTGACAAGACTTTTATTAATTTCTTTTTGGCAGACATCGCCGATTATCATTTTGCTTCCGTTTTTCGTTGTGGAACTTATTCGGATATTGTAATACTGTTCCACCAGAGATTTTTTGTTATATTTTTGTTCAACCGGCAGATGGATTCCGAAAATCAAATATTCTATTGCTTCTTTGACAAGCGTTTTTGAAACAGTTATTGAAACCGATTGGCTTGAAATTTTTGCTTTAAGAAGCACGTGTCTTATAAAATTTGCATTGATTTGTTTTGATTCAATTTGTTCAAAAATTATTTTTTGCTGACTTACTGAATAATTTGCAAACAATTCTTGCAGAAGTTTTTTATTAAATGCAAATTCTTTAATTTTTTCAGTGACAAAGTTTTCAATCTCGCCTGCCGAGATTTTTGACACCGAACCTAAATCTTGTAATCGGTTTTGTATTTGTGCCTGGCTAACATAATAACGGTATCTTTTACCACTTTTACAACTATGAGTCGGCGACATGTAATTATCTTTATCATCAAAAAGTTTTCCTTTTAATAACGAACCACTTGTGGCATTTGTAGAATTTTTGCAGATTAACGCATTTTGAGCTAAAAACCGTTGTGTTTTTACAAAAATTTCAAAATCAATTATCGGCTCGTGAAGTCCGTCATAGACATTATTTTTGTGAACAATTTTGCCGATATAGGTTTTATTTTGCAAGATTTTGTACAAATGACCTTTGTAAAACTCTTTGCCGCTTCGGGTATAAATCTTGTTTTCCTGAAGATATTTTACCAAGTTCGGAACCGTTCCGATTTCAAGATATTTACTAAAAATGAGTTTAACGGTTTTTGCCTCGCTGGGTTCTATTTCCAGTTTACCATCTACTTTAATATAACCCATTGGTGGCTTCCCGTTTATCCACATTCCTTTTTTCTTCGATGCCGCAAACTTATCCCGAATTCTTTCACCTGTCACTTCTCGTTCAAATTGAGCAAAGGATAACAAAATATTTAACGTCAATCTGCCCATCGAAGTTGTTGTATTAAACTGCTGCGTTATTGATACAAACGAGGTTTCGTGTTTATCAAAGACATCTACGATTTTTGCAAAATTTATCAACGAGCGTGTCAGTCTGTCAACTTTATAAACAATAACGACATCAATTTCGCCTTTTTCAACATCTTCCAAAAGTTCCTGAAACGCAGGACGTTTCATTGTTTCGCCCGAGAATCCGCCGTCATTATATTGTTTTTCGAGCAATTCCCAACCCTCATGTTTTTGCGATTTAATATAAGCCTCGCAAGCTTCGCGTTGAGCATCAAGTGAGTTAAAGTCCTGTTCAAGACCTTCTTCAGATGATTTTCTTGTATATATGTCACATTTTAAAACTTTTGTCATACTCCATTCATCGCTCTTTGTGCATTATTAATCAAGTCCAAAGACACAATTGTTATCATTAGAACGCATCTTTATCGTTTGTAAAAATATATTTGTAATAAGTTTCGAATTTTTCGTTCACCTCAACGCAAGCAATTCCCTCAAAGAATTCGCCGCTTGATGAGCCGTATTTCAACGGGATTACAAAATTGTTATTTTTGTCTATAAACCCGCATTTTCCGTCTTTTTCGACAAGACAAATTCCGTATTTAAACCCGAATAATCCCACCCTGTTGTATTCAAGCGGAATAATTATCTCGTTTTTAGGATTCACAAATCCGCATTTGCCGTTTTTTCGAACCTCAGCAAGTTCATATTCCAGAAACCAACCGCAAAAATCGTATTCAAAAGGGATTATAACTTCTGTTGTTGGAACTCGAATAATTCCCCACTTTCCGTCTTTTTCCTGCGGAGTACAAGGTACGGATGTCACAGTTTTCTGAACAAAAGATGCAGTTTTAGAGTTTGATTTCACAATTTTATAGACATTATCTTTTTCCAGAGCGTAACCGTCCGGTCGCTGATAAATATAATCATACTCGCACGGAATAACGATTTTGCCACGATTATCCATAACTCCGCAGAGTGATTCGTTGTTGTAAATAATTACTTGATCGGCTTCGTTAAAACTTCCAAACGGATAATATTCTGTTTTAAAAAGGACTTCAACATTTTTATTTATACAAAAAGTTTCATTACAGTCAAAAGTTTTGACAAAGGATTTCCCTCGACTAAAATCTGTTGCTGATATAAATTTATTTTTTAATTTTTTCATTTTACCAATCCGAAAAATTTCTTTCCGTTCCAACGGGTTCCTGTAATTTCATTTGCAATTGAAGAAAGACTTTTATATATTTTGAAAGAGAATTCATAACCACTGTCGAGTTTTGTAACTTCATATTTAATTCCTTTGAATTCCCGAATGAGTTTTGTTCCGTTTTTTATCTCCAAAGGGGTAGATGGGGTAAATGCGGAGATTCCTTTTTCATAATTTTCGACAAGTTTGTCGATTTGTTTTTGTAAGGATTTTTCAAAACCTTTGTTTTCTTTTTGCCATTTTATATATTTTTCAGCATAAGCCTTGTGAATGTGTTTGGGTAAATCTGTGGCAAAAATCCTTTTCCATTCTTTTTCGACTTGTGTTCTGTTTCTTTTCATTAAGTTACCTCTTTTAACAGCATTGCTCTTTGTTTAAGACTTTTCAAGCCGTCAAACACAAATCTTTTCAATAGCTTCCATATATTTTTCGTCCAAAAGATTAAAAATATCAGTCATACTGATTTGAGACGGATATTTTTTAGGATCAAATTCAACGTCTATGACTTCGCACAAATTTTTAATATACGAAACGGTTTCAACTGCGTGATGTTTGCGGCGGTTTCCTTCCCACTCAAACGGCATACTTGCCAGAACTTTTACGGACTTGTAGTTATCCAGAGCCAAATCAGCGAGCTGTTTTGATCCACCGCAAGATGTTCCGCCGCCAAGAGGAGCAACAATAATCCAGTTTGAAAACTTTCCTATTCTGTCCAAAATCTGTAATTTGCTTTCCCTAAGAGCTAATTCGCCCTTAACAACATCGCCACCTGTGGACAAACCGTTACAGGTTTTTAGACCGATACAAAACCCAGAATACTTTTCAACATCTTTCTTATCCGTATCAACGAAAAGTTTTTCGACTTTAAGTTTAACTTTAGATAAAGCATTGCATCCGCCCCTGCCAACTCCGATTATAACTGTGTTCTCAAGCATTTTGACCTCCTTATTATTTATATTAACAAAAAGCTATGTCAATTACGGTCGGAGGAAAATTTTAATTTGTTTCTAAATTACAAAAATCTTTATACTGACACCATTTGCAGGATTTTTTAGACGACATCGGGTTAAATTTATACGATTTGATGTCAGAAATTGCTGTTTTAAATTTTTGATCAATTTCAATACAATTTTCGTCAGTAAGTACAAGTGTAAAATTGTCTGTAAATTCGTCCGGAAAGATAAAGGTTGTTTCTTTTATAGTTTTACCTGTTTGTTTTTCAAAGTAGTATTTGTATAACCCAATTTGGTTATAATAATCTTCGTGGTCGCCGCCTTCACAAATTGATTTTTCATTTTTAGCACTGCCGGTTTTGTAATCATAAATTGTAAAAGTTCCGTCATCATTTTTATCAATTCTGTCGATAATTCCTTTAAATTTCACGCCATCAATTTCTAGTTCAATCTTTTTTTCCGTTGCGTATAAGTTTTTTACAGGAGTGTTGCAGAGTTGGACGTAATATTCAGACAGGGCTTTTTCACCTCTTTCTTCATGAATATTCCGCTGCTGCAAACTTGACATAGGTTGATTATCTAATTCCCGTTTGAAACTATTTATAAATTCCTCTTTTGTAGGATAACTGCCGTTATTTATAGCAAAATTCACAGCGAATTCACAGGCAGAATGCACAGCAGAACCATAACTAACTGAGTCAGGATTTCCGTCTTTCGCACTTAAGTCCAGGATATAATTATATAGATACTGTCGAGGACATTTCAAATATGTGTTTATAGAACTTGGTGAAAAAGATTTGCCTTCAAGTTTTTTATCAACCAACGAACAGAAATCTCTCCCGTAATCATAATCACTTTTAATTAAAGTCTTAGTTTGCTCTGCCCAATAAGAATCAACGTCAAACGTAAACGGTTCGGGCTCAGTTTCAAATAAATCTTCAAATCCGGAAATAAATGAGGTTGGAGTTTGTGCGACACCATTTATTGATTTTGGATAAGAAAGCCTTAATGTATGTTTTGCCCTTGTCATACCGACATACATTAATTTTATAGCATCAGATATTTTCATTTCTTTCAATTCAGTTTCACTCTTATATTCTTCAAGTGGAATAATTGGTTTTAGTGAACGGCTGCTGCTTTCCCAGTCTTTCTTTTTTAATGTCGGCATATAGACATATTCAAATTCCCGTCCTTTTGCAGAATGGTAAGTCGAAAGCTGAACGGCATTCACCGTAACCGGAGCTTTATCTGTTTTAATTGCAATATCATCTGTCAAACACATTTCAAGATATTCTACAAAATCCTCAAGGCTGATTTTTTTATGAACAGTTGAAAAATCAACAGCTTCATCAAGGAGCTTCTTCAATCCTGCGATATTTTCCACACGATTTACTTCAGAATTGATATAATAATCAATAATGCCTGTCTTTGAGCCGATTTCAAGAATTACATTTTTTAAGGTTTCATTAGTCTTGTACTTCTGCAAATATCTAAAAGTTTCAACAAAATTCTTAAATTTTTCAGGTTCATTCATATCCTCAAGAGAAACAGAATCAAAAATATCATTCAAACTTTTACAATGGGATTTTCTCTCGTATAAAATTTCTAAATCTTTTGCGTTTAAATTAAAAGGTCTTGACAGCATAAGTTTGAAGAATTTATCTGAATGAAGTTCCGGATTTACAAGCATTTGCATATAATAAAATAAAACAGTAGAAGATTTTATTTCAAATATACTTTTACCGTCTTTTAATTCAGAAGGAATATTACGGGCTTTAAGCATTTCTGCAAAAGTTGCAAGCTCGGCATTTCCGCGTGTCAAAATTGCAATTTCCGCTAAATTCTTCTCTCCGTTTTTGTTAAGAGGACAAGCCGGAGAATTTACAAGTTAGACTATTTCTTCAACAATTTCCTGATACTCTTGCAAAATGTCAGCGTATCTATAAAGACGAACTTTTTTATCTTTTATAATTACATCTTCATTTTTTGCAATTAAAGCTTTATCTATATTGTACTTTTCAAACTTAGGATTATTTTCTAAGCGTCTGCTGTCAAGTCCTGCAATTTTCCGTGAAATATCGAGAATACTCTGAGTGGAACGCATATTTTCTTTAAGGCAAATAACCTTTGTCTGCGGAAATTCTTCCAAGAATTTTTCAATAGTATCAAGTCTTGCCCCCTGAAATGTGAAAATTATCTGATCATCATCTCCGACGACAAACACATTTTCAGTATCAAGTGCTTTTGTCAGTTGAAATATAAGCTCATTCTGGTTTTGATTTGTATCCTGATACTCGTCAACCAGAATGTATTCATACTTATTGGCAATTTTGGATAAAAATGCAAAATCTTCTTCAAACTTATTCAAAACAAGATTAATCATATCGCTGAAGTCTAAATAATGCTGTTCTTCCATTTTAGATTGATAAAGTTCATAAAACTTCCACAACTCTTCTGCTTTTTCAATTTTTGTTTCAAGGTTTTCAATCCCGCCGGTCAATTTTTTCGTAATTTTTTCACCTTTTTCGGATTTTTCTCTTAACTCATTTTTAAGTGCAATCAACTGCGGTTTCCAATCGGGATTATTTTCAAGGTTTGCAAAATATTTTTCTTTTGTAAGCCTGTTTGATTTGATAGCATTAATTCCGTCTTTGATATCTTTAATAAAATAATAAGGATCATTGCGTTTAGTTCTGTAAACTTTTGAATTGACTTCATCTATGCATTCTTTCATCAATGAAACAGAAACAGCAGAGGATATAACCCTGATATTTTCTGAAATTTCAAAGTCTGTTGTGTTTTCGGAAATAATTTCATTACAAAATCCATGATATGTATAAACATTAACTCCGACATCGGATTTTTGTAATTCTTTTTCAAGTCTGGTTCGAACTTCATTAGTTGCAGCATCAGAAAAAGTCAGACACAAAATCTTTTCAGCTTGAATTCCTCGTTCAATCATTGATTTTATACGCTGAATCATTGTAAAAGTTTTGCCAGTACCCGGCCCGGCCAGAACGAGGTATTTCCCTTCAATATTATCTATACATGCCTGCTGTTTTGAAT
>FR900455.1:12492-55388 GCA_000438175.1 Fusobacterium sp. CAG:439
GTTACTCCTTATTTTAAAAATTTTTTCTAATCTCGTCGATGTACTCTTTATATTTCTTTTTCAACACTTTTGGAGCGAGGATTTTGACTGCATAACCCCATTTGAAAAGGTTCCACATAATGTGTTTGTCGCCGCTCGCTTTAAAAGTTACAATCACGCTGCCGTCAGGCTGTTGCTTCATTTTTTGCGTCGGGTGGAAATTATAGTTCAAAACATCTTCCGCAGCCTCGGGAATAAATTTTAGTTTAACATCATAAATCTCACCAAAATAAACGCCAAAAGATTTTTTAGAAAATTCTTGCAAATCGAAACCTTTCGGGTCAAACTTCTCTACCAGAATTTCAATGTTTTTAAGTCTATGTAAAACATAGTTGTATTCGTCCTGACCTTTTGCATTTTCTCTTGCTATCAGGTGAACTTTTTCCCCGTAAATTAAGCCAAGAGGCTCTAAAATCCTGACTTTATCTTTGTATTCAGCCTGAATTTTTCTGTTTTCTTTAATCGCCTGACGGATTACAGAAACAACATTCAAATCAACTTTATAATTCTGTGACTGGCGAACCGCATACCCTTCAGACTGAAGCAGTAACTCTACCTGTGCTTCATCCATTTTTGTATGTTTGTATTTAAGAGCCTTAACTTTTGTCAAAATTTCATCAAGCTCGGTTTGTGACATTTTATCGCAAGCAGGTTTCAAATTTTCCAAAAACGCAATATCTTCATTTGAAAATGAAACCAGTTCATTCAATGAATAATTTGTAAATCCCCAACGTTTGCAGCGTTCATCAGTTGCTATTTCATCAACCTGTGGTAATATAGACAAAACACTATCACGCATTCTTTCTGCCGTTCGTCTGGAAACACCAAAACGTTCCTGAATATCATTCAAAGAAACCCCATTCAATTTTGAAAGCATGAAAATTATCAGATCAATAATATCCGAAACTCTTGAATATCTTGGTTTATCTTCCATATTGAAACTCCTTTTAAAAATATTCTAGCATAAATATACGTCAAATGCGGACATATTTATTCTTTAGCTTTAAAGTTATACTGAGGTTTTAAATGATCAATTATTTCAGCTGCTGGTTCAATCGCTTTTATAATTTCTATACTGTTTTTATATGCCATCGGGGCTTCATCAAGTGTCGCAGTTGAAATACAGCTTGAAAAAATACCTGACATTTGTTTTTTGTATTCCTGCATTGTTAATTGGTTTTTTGCCTGCATTCTTGATAAAGCCCTGCCTGCACCATGTGGAGCAGAATTATTCCAATCTGTATTTCCTTTACCAATGCAAATCAAAGAACCCTCCGCCATATTTAGAGGAATTAGCACTCTTTCTTCTTTATAACAAGAGATTGCACCTTTTCTTATAATTCCATCTTTGCCTATATAATTATGAACTGTTTCAAATTCATCTTCTGCTTTCCAACGCATTCCAACCATAATATCGTGTGCCATAATTTTACGGTTTAATTTTGCATATTCTTGACAATATTCAGCACAATCCAAATATTCCTGTGCATATTTACCTGTTAAAAACGAAAGCTGTTTTAGTTCACCCTCCCCGTAACAATTTTTTGTGATAGCAAGATCTTGATAATAAATTGCCAGTTTTAAACCAATATTTCTTGAGCCGCTATGAATTATCAAATATGTCCCGGTTGAACCTTTTTCTAGAGAAATAAAATGATTTCCACCGCCTAACGAACCGATTTTATTAACATGGTTTACAAAATTATCTTTCAGAATGTCTTTACAAATCTTTTTTGTTTTTTCAATAAATTTTTCCGGTACAAGTTCACTAAATCTTTTCCTTCCGTCCCTGCCAAAAGGGATATTCCTGCGAATAACTTTATCCAGTTTTTCATAATCGTTTGTAATATCGTTATCGCTCAATTTTATAACATGCATTCCGCAAAATTGATCTACTCCTATAATATTTGGAATAATTTCACCGCTTTTCGGCATTTCAGCAGTAAAACCTATTGTACAGCCTTTGCCTTTATGACAGTCAGGCATAATCCTAATTTGACAATCCTTAAATATAGGATGATTACAAACAGCAAGCGTTTGTTCTGTTACATCTGTATCTTCACTTTCTGTAAAAATTTTTGCTGATGTATATTTTCCTTTGATTTCGTACATAATTATTTCCTCAATTTCATTTTTCTAACTATTTGTGCAACAGTTTTTTCGTCTGTGTGTAATCTTTCGGCAACAGCTTTAATCTTAAAATTACATTCTCCCCAGATTTTTCTAAATTCTTCATTTGTAACAGCTGTACCTTCACAACGGCAAATTGAAGGGATTTTGTCTTTGATTGAATATCCCATTGATTCTATAAAAGTCTTAAACTTTCCTAAATCAGTCCATTCACCGTTTTTGCCAGTCCATTTTTTAGTTTCCGATTTGTAAAAATCCGAAATGTACTTCATAATCATCTGCATATTACCGCTGAATACTACTTTGTTTGCTCTGATTAAATATTTCATGTCAAAATTTCCTTATCTGTAATAAGTATAAAATATAAGTACGTCTTATTCGGACGTACTCAATTAACACTCTTTTAAAAGCTTTTTCAAGTTATTGAAAAAAATTGTGTCCTACTCTACCAAAGCTTTTGCTATTTTATAAAAATCTTTCATTCGTTCGGGATTATTATTCAATATTTGTTCAATCTCTGCTTGTAAATTTTCATTATCATTCTGATGTTCAAAATTAAAGACGTCGGAAAAGTTAACACCCAAAACTTGTAAAATCTTTTCTAAGGTCGACATTAACGGATAATTCCTACCTGTGACTATATTACTTAAGGCGGTCGGCTCAATACCAACAAGTTCTGCTAGTTTTTCCTGACTAATATTTTTTTGCTTAATTAGTTCTTTAATCCTTCGTCCCAGAAGCTTTTTCTTATCCATATTCCCACCTTATTTGTAACTTGAATTAAATTAATGGTACAAATAAAGCTTCTAAAACTACATAATTTTATACCGATTTCAAATGATGTAAATCAGTATAAAATAAATTATAATTTAGTTATTCTGAATTTTTTATAAAATTTTCAGTATAAATAAAAAGTAAGTAATGATACTTTTTGTATCATTTGACTTGAAAACGTATGCTACAAGAGCGATGAATAGAATACAACAAAGTTTTAAACTGCGTCCGAATTGGACAGAGTGCGGAGTTAAGATAAAAGTTGAAAGGAAATTAAAATATGGAAAAACATAAAATTTTAAAAGAAATTATCGAATTGAACAAAAAAAATTTTAGAGGTTTAGAAATTACAAAAGATTTTGCTATCAAAGGCGACGAAAATAGTTCGATGATTTTTTCAGGAACCAATGAGCAATATACCAAAAAAGAATGTGCAGAATTTAAAAAATATGAAAATAAATTTGTAGAAACACCATTTAAACACAGATATTATGCATATTATAAAAATAAGAACAATGTATTAACACATAAAGGTATAGTTTATATTATGTTTAACCCAAGCCATGCAATACCTGGAGATGTTGATGATTCAATTAATAATTGTATAAATTTAGCGAAGAAATATGATTATATTGAAATTTTAAACCTTTTTTCACTAAGGAAACCTAGTGGATATAAAAAGACTGAATTATCTGATAGTAATGATATCAATAAAAAATTTATTTTAGATTATTTAGAAAATATAGTCGATAATAAAAATATTGATGTTGTCCTTGCTTGGGGACATGGAAAAGAAAAAGACTACAAAGAAATAATCGATGAAATAAATAACATATTAAAAAATAAAAATAATGTTTTCATAATTGGTGTAGATGCACAAAAAGCAAATACTTACATTCATCATGCAAATTCCCAGATTTGGAATGGTCTTGGCAAAATAGAAGAAGTTGCAAAACTTGTACCATACAACTTAATAGAAGTTTGATACTTTTTGTGTCATGAGCCTTGAAATATCTTGCAACAAGAGCGGTGAATGGAATAAAAGTCTATAATAATCAAAAATAGGAGATAATATAATGGAATTATTGAAAGAGCTTAAAAACCAATTTGATAATTATAAAATCGTAGACCTTCAAGACAGACCAGGTTTTATAGTATTTTCAAAAGAAACCTATACAGCTGATGAAGAAAAACAATTATTTTCTAAATATATAAACAAAAATGAAGAGTGTTTACAAAATTTCAATGTAACCAATGAACCTCATTCACGATATCTATATATAGAAAAAATTGTAAATGATAAAAACGATAAATGTAAAGACAGAAAAGGTATTTTAACATTCGTGATGCTAAATCCATCTTATGCTGGAGATGAAAAATCCGATAAAACAATGGATAAAGCTAGAAAATGGGCTTATACTGTAACTTATAATAAAAATATTGGTTATCAATATTTTGCTGTAATTAACCTTTTTGCATATAGACACCATAAACCTAGCGAATTAAAAAAAATTTTACAAAACAATAAAGAAATCAAAACTAAATTTAAACCTCAAGATAACAATGAATTTATAAAAAAATATTTAGCAAATAATAAGATTTTGAAAGATTTTATTATTGCTTATGGCAAAAATAAAGAATACACAGAATATAAAGAAAATTTATTAAAGTTATTAAAAGAAAACTCTGCCAATTTGATGACTTTCTACATCAATGGAGCACCATTTCATATATCTTGTCGAAAAAAAGTATATGACAACAATCATAAGCTGCATCTATACCCAATAAACATTTATTGATATTTTTTGCGGATGTAAAAAGAGTTATTAATTGAATACAACAAACTTTTAAACTGCGTCCGAATTGGACAGAGTGTGGAGTTAAGATAAAAGTTGAAAGGAAACTTAAAATGAACAAAGAAGAAATTTTTAAGAATATTCCATACATAAAGGTTTATAGACACGACATCACAGATAGTTTTGATTTGTATTTTGGACAAAATAAAAATAACAAAGATAATTGCCGTATAGATGTTAAAGGCTTTGCATATTACAATTGCGAAACCCCTAAAGCCAAATCTGATTGTTACAGATATTATCTTGAACTTGAAATAAGTAATTCCCAAAAGCATAAAACCCTGGTTATTTTAATGCTTAACCCGTCAAATACATTCCCGGAAATGAACGACAAAAAATCAACGGTCGACGGAACTGTTAAAAATGCAGTAAGAATTGCCTATAAAGCAGGATACTCAAAAGTTATTATTTTAAATTCTTTCAACTATATAGACGGAAACAGTTTGACTGCAATAAAATCAACGAAGCAATCTTCGATTGAAATTAACACAAAAATAATATCAAATGTACTAAAAGAACATAAAAATTTGATGATAGCTTGGGGTACAAAAGTGCGTAAAAGAGATAAAAATAGCATTTTAAGCAGCATTTGGGATATAGCTACAGATTTAAAAATATATGCATATGCTTGGAATAAAAATTCAAATTGTCCTTATCATCCGGCAACCAGAGTGGATAATAAGAAAAACGATTTTCCGCTAACTAAATTTTTAACTGGCAAGAGTAATTTACTCGAACTTGCTGTTAAAAAGCAAAATGATAAATTTGATTTAATATTAAAGAGTCAAATTAGGCTGTGTCAAAATTGGCATAGTATGGCTATAAATAAAAAAGGAAAGAAACGTAATGTATTTCTGGAAAATAAAAATTGATAAGAATAAATTGTTAGATGTCAAAGTATATGCTTCTTTTAGTGATACCTTTAATAAAGAAGAATTGAAACAAATTCAAAAATTTTATGATAATAAGGGTAAAAAAATTCATTTTGAAGAAAAAGTTAAAGTTGATGGCATTTGTTATAAAAATCAAACAAAATTAATTGCAAGTTGGTAATCTGAATCTAAAAATTCTGAAAAAGTTTTAGGCTTTATAATGTTTAACCCAAGTTTTGCAAATCCAAAAAGTAGCGATGACACCGCTAGAAATGCTATCAAATTTGCAAATAAAGAAGGATATAATAAAATTATTGTTTTAAACTTATTTCCCATAAGAATTTCCGGAGCAGATTTTGTTTGCAAATATTATACAAAAGAATATTTGAAGAACTATAAGTGTGAAATAAATTTAGATGATTTACCAGAAAAAGTTGTATTGTGTTGGAGAAAATTACCCAAAAATATCCCTTATATAGATTCAATAATAGAAAAACTATGTTCAGAATTACTAAAAACAGACTTAAAGAACAAAAGATTAAATAAAACCTTGTATCAAATAACGGATGAGAATTTTCAAAGACATCTATCCTCTCCATCTGTTAATTCCATAGGAGGAATTGAACAGCTTAAGTTAACAAAGATACAATCAATCTATAAATTTAATAAATAATATTTTCAGATAAACTTGCATAATTCGGAGAAAATGTGGTATAATATCCGTATAATATTCGGAGAAAGCATGAAATATATCTATCAAAATGCAGACTGGCATAGCTTTAGATGGTGCGGAGAAAAAATCCAAAATTTATTATTAGAAATCAAAAAATCGCAAGGATATTTACTTGGTAAAATGGATTCTCTAGGTTTTGATGTCAAGAACAACGCTCTATTACAGGTTTTGACAGAAAACATTATTAAATCATCTGAAATTGAAGGACAAATTTTAGATAAACATTTAGTGCGTTCATCTATTGCAAAACGACTTGGTATAGACATCGGCGGCGAAACACCTGTTTCAAGAGATATTGAGGGCGTCGTAGAAATGATGCTTGATGCCACTCAAAATTATTTTGCAGAAATGACAAAAGACAGACTTATAGGTTGGCATGCTGCACTTTTCCCGACAGGCTACAGTGGAATGTATAAAATTAATGTTGGAAATTACAGAACTGATGAACTTGGACCAATGCAGGTTATTTCAGGTTATGAGGGAAAAGAAAAAATTCATTACGAAGCTCCTACTGCTTCAATTTTAGAAAATGAAATGGATGAATTCCTAAACTATATAAACACAAATAATGAATATGATTCTTTGATAAAAGCCGGCATTGTGCATCTCTGGTTTGTAATTTTGCACCCCTTTGATGACGGCAACGGAAGAATTGCAAGAGCCTTGACGGATATGATTCTTGCAAGAAGTGATGATAGCAAATTCCGTTTTTATTCGATGTCTTCACAAATCCAGAAAAACAGAAAAAGTTATTATGAAATTTTGGAAAAAACTCAAAAAGGCTCAATGGATATAACAAATTGGCTTGTATGGTTTTTAGAAAATCTTCTTATTGCAATTCAATCAAGTGGAGAAATTACCGATAAAGTTTTGCAAAAAGCAGAATTCTGGCAGAAAAATTCTAATTTAGTTTTTAACGAAAGACAAATTAAAGTTCTAAATCGGTTTATGGATAATTTTGAAGGCAATCTTACAACAACAAAGTGGGCGAAAATGTGTAATTGTTCTCAAGATACTGCTTCGCTAGACATTAATGATCTTATTGCTAAAAAAATAATGAAAAAAGTGGGTAAAGGTAGAGCTACGCATTATCTTTTGCGTAAATAACTAAAACCCTACAGAATTCTGCAACTCTTTAGACTTTTTGACCTTAACTTCATCTTCAAGCATCTTGTAAAGTTCGCCTAAATCCGTTATACATAAGAAAGTAGCTTTCTTTTTTACTGTTGCAAAATCTCCAGCGGTTAAACCTTTTATACATACATCCGCATTTTTAATTCCGAAAAAGTGTTCAAATGCAGTGTTCACCTGTTCTTTTGTCATAAAATCAAATTTGATTTTGAATGTAAACCGCCTCAAACTTGCTTCATCAAGCGTGTCAAGCAAATTCGTCGTACATACAAATGGGTATTCGTGAGATTCCATCCACGTCAGCATCTCATTAACCTGCGAAATTTCCCAGTTTCTTACAGCATTACTTCGGTTTTGCAAAAATGAATCTGCCTCATCAAAAATCAGCATTGCTTTTTTAGATTTGGCTTCGGCAAATGCATCTGCAATATTTTGTTCGGTTTCACCGACGTATTTTGAAATCAAATCACTTGCACGTTTCATTATTACTTCAACCCTGAGTTCTTTTGCCAAATATCTTGCATACAAACTTTTTCCGGTTCCGGGTTCGCCATAAAGACATAAGGAAAAATTTAATTTCCCGCAAAATTTTATTTTTGCGGTCAAATCCTTTATATCCAAATCCGTATTTACCAAATTGTCATTATATTCTTTCATTTCAAACTCTTTCTTCTTTTTGACATTTTTCTTTTTTGTTACAACTTTGGCAACATTTTCAACAAAAACCTCAAAATCATCCTGATTACCGTTAATTAATTTGGTGGTTTTAACGGCATTTGTAATCAATGACGGCGGGATTTCGTAATTTTTGTTTAATTCCACAAGTTTTTTGTTATCTATTTTAAATTTGTTTTTGCGAATAACCCGTTTCCAAATATTCAGGCGGATGTCATCTGTCAATTTTTCAAACTCGACAGTATAAGTCATTCTACGCAAAAATGCCGGATCAACATCATAAATATTATTTGTTGTCCAGAAAATCGGAATAGGTGTTTCTTCAATTAAGTTATTCAAATAAGCCTTTGATGCACTACCAAATTCCGTAAATCCTCTGTTCATAACATCTTCGGCTTCATCAAAAAGCAAACAGGAGTTTGTCGATTTTGAAAGGATTGTTTGTTTTGATGATAAATCACTCAGGCGGTCTTTTCGAGTAGCTTCTTTATCCATAAATTCAGCAGATACTGAATACATATCGCATTTAGCCTTGTTTGCGATAAGTTTTGCAAACTGGGTTTTGCCTGTGCCAACTGTGCCGTAAAGCAAAATATTTATGCCTTTGGAGTGGTTTTGAAGAGCAGAAGTCAGAATACTTAAAGCAATATCCCGCTCTTTATTCAAATGTTCAAAATCTTTCCAACAAAGCTCTGATTTTTGATTTTTCCCAAGCAGAAAATTTTTTATTTGAGTTTCGTTTTTAAGTTTGATATTCCAAAATGTTTCAAGAATTTTACTATTCAAAACGAATTCACTATCACTATATTTTTGCTTTATAAGCACACCCTTTTTAAATAATTCTTTCTTTATTTGATTTATTTCCCAAATTTTTAATTCCAAAATCTGAATTCCAAAGATTGCGAACTTTTCTCCTTTAAAATTAATGTCAAAAAAAGAAGAAATGTTATCAATGTATGAGTTTATATTTTTTAGTATATAGTAAACTAAAAACTCATATTCAAATTTATTTAATCCGTATAAATTTGATATAAGATTAATTTTACTTTCGATTAGAGATTTTTTGTGTTTTAGAGTATTTATTTTTGTAATCAAAACTTGTTTTAATTTATTTTTAAATATACGTTCTTTTTTATAATCAAATCCCGGGTAAAATTTAGGATAATCTTTTTTAGCTAAATGTAATACAAAAATTATTTTTTCATAATAATAATCAAATCCATTATTATATATATCTATATAATCAATTAATTTTACCAGATATCTGCATAACATAATTTTTTCAAAAGTTGAGATATAGTTGTATCCATCAATTTTATTACGCATTTTTTCCCAATCCTTTAGCCGGTTATTTAAATCCTTTTCCATTTCACATATCCTTTCTTACATACATTGTAAACAAGAACTATGTCACTTCCGGACAGAGACTTCAAGATCGAGGTTTAACTTTTTAACAAAACGACAAAATGTTACTAATTAAGAGAAAGCCTTCTTTTCTGTTTCAACGCTTCAATTTCTTTTTCAAGTTCACGGGATTTGTTATCATAATGCTACTTATCGCCGCCTCTGACAGTAACGATATCATGTTTAAAGTTATAAAGTTCGTTTTTCCTTAATAAATTCGTGTAAAGCTGAAAACGCCCATATTTATCTTTTGTCAAAATAAGCATATCTTCTAAATCCGTATCCAAAAATCGCTGTTTGACATTAAAATCAATACGATTCAGAACATTCAACTCAACTAATTTTTTAATTTCATCAGCCGATTGTTCTTTTAATGTTTTTGTAAACTCCTCAAGCGTAAATTTTGAGTTTTTCCTGCTATGCTCTTCTTTATATCTAAATAGTTGCAACAATGTTTTTAATACCAAATATTCCTCCTTGTTATAACAAGTGTTACGTGAATTTGGTCCGTAAATACTATGACAACTTAAACATCGAAAACGTCCTTTATCATGTTTTACGGCATCTTTGCGACCGCATTTTTGACATACATATCTTTTCTTTATTCGATTTGCTTTTTGTGTTTTAGGCATGCTTTTTTCTCTGATTTAATTAATTTTTCACCTTTTTATATAAAAGGTGAAATAAAGTATTTTGTCAATAAGCTTATCTAACAGGAATTTGCAACATATATTTCAAATTTTTATGGCTATAAATTCGCTTCTTTATATTAAAGCGTGAGGACGATGTACGACCTCAAAAATATAAAGGAGGCTCATATGAGTGAACAAAAATTTTTAAATTTGAATGACATTGACAAAATTGTTCTGAAAAATTATCTTGAAATGTCGAAGAGCGTCTACATAGGTAAACGAAATGCTGAAATAATCCCGATTACGGAAATAAAAGTTGTTGACGGAAACCCGAACAAACACACTGAAGAACATTTAAACGTGCTTTGTGCAATATTAAACAAAACGGTTTGATGATTCCGCTCCTGAAAAACTCTAAAAATCAGCTAATTACTGGTGAGGGACGATACCGAAGTCTTTTAAAAATGGGTTGCAGTTACGTAGCTTGTCTCACAATAGAAAATTTGCCGCCTGAAGTTTTGCGTGCCTACCGGATTGCAGATAACCAACTTACAAGAAGCACAGAATTTGATTATTCAACATTAAAAAACGAATTTAAATTTCTCTTTGACTACAAAATTCTAGGCACAGACATTGGTTTCACAGCACTTCAAGTTGATCAAATTTACAATTACAAAAATTGAAGACAAAAAACAACAAAAAGAAAAAAATGATAAGAGTGAAACCTGTGACTGGATTACAGAAAACATTCCGGAACGAGTTAAATTTGGGGAGCTGTGGCGAGCAGGTGATAATTTTATTCTTTGTGCGAATTCACTTTTGCCGGAATCTTTTGAAATAGTTATGCAAGGTGAAACTGCTCAAATAATACTTACAGACCCACCATATAATGTAAAAATTTCAGGACATGTCTGCGGGCTGGGTAAAACGCAACACGAAGAATTTGCTATGGCATCAGGCGAAATGACAGATGAAGAATTTGAAAATGACTTTGTAACCACTTACATGCAAAACTGTATAAAATATTCGAAAGACGGGTCGCTTCATTGCCACTTTGTCGACTGGCGACATTTAAGAACTTTTTTAAATGTCGGACAGAGATATTACGATGAACTTAAAAATATATGTGTGTGGTCTAAGTCAAATGGCGGAGGTATGGGCAGTATGTATAGAAGTGCTCATGAAATGATTTGCGTATTTAAGCACGGTAAGGCCCTCATATAAATAACATTGAACTCGGCAAGAACGGACGAAATAGAACAAATGTATGGCAATTCCCAGGCATAAGAGCCAATACCCCCAAAACCCTTGAACTGCTTAAGCTTCACCCGACAGTGAAATCTACCGCTCTTTTATATGAGGTACTATTAGATGCCAGTAATATTAATGATATTGTGCTTGACTGTTTTGGTGGTAGCGGCTCTACTTTGATTGCTGCTACACGCAGTAAGCGACGGGCAAGAATTATTGAAATTAGTCCACACTATTGCGACATTATTCTTTGGCGATGGGAACAGGAAACTGGCAAAAAAGCAACATTTATAAAAAATATGGAGGAAAAAATCAATGGATAATAAAGAATTTTTAAAATCCTTACAGAGTAGTTTATCAAAACCGTATGAAGTTGGATACTGTAAGCCTCCAAAATCTACTCAGTTTAAAAAAGGGGTCAGTGGCAATCGAGCGGGAAGAAAGAAAAAGATTGTTCCAGAAACTATAAATGCAGCATTAGAACTGGAATTAACCAATAAAATTGCAATAACCAACGAAAAAGGGCGGCAAGAAAACGTATATCTGTATCAAATTATTGCAAAGCAAATAATTCAAGATGCGTTGAAAAAAGACGGTATGTCTAGAAAATTAATACTTGAATCTTTGAGTCAAAAGAACCTTTTAAATTCAAAGGAGTATCTCGAAAAAAATGCAATAAAAAAAGAAGAAGACATAAAACATGATGCTTTAGTACGAGAAGAACTTTATAAAAGGCTCGATTACTTACTTAAAGAGGAAGAAGAAAAAGAAAAGGGAAATAACCCATAATTTAAACTTAATTATTTTCCTTTAAAAAATTCAGAATTCCCTGTTTTGTTAAAAACAGGGAATTCTCTGTAATACTGATTATAAAAGAAATTTAGGCATAAAAAATAATAAAAATCTCGAAAATTCCCTGATTTTTGAATTAAGCAGGAAATTTAATTTTTATATTCAGAGCCTTTTGCTCTCTGGACTATGATATCCGTTTTTTAGTTTAATTTTATTAAATAAAGGTTGCTAAACTGCAACATCATTTTGAAGATTCATTTGATTCATAGGGTTCCAGGCATCTTTCAGATTATTTTTTATAAGATTCTGGTAAAATTTTTCTTTAAATTCAAGTAAATCTAACTGTTTTTGCAGTTCTTCCATTTGATGCATTGCTTTTAGTTTGGTAGCTTGAATTATACCGTAACGCTCAGGAATTGTTGTATCACCGATTATACACAAATCTATATATCGTTTAATAGCTTTGTTTTCCGTTCCTACAGAACGAAGACACTTTACAATTTTTACCCAGGCTAAATCATCTTCCGAAAACAAACGTATATTATTTTTATCCCTCTTTACAAAAGGGAAAAAGCCGCTTTTTGCCCAGAACCTTAATGTATGTTCCGATACTTCCATTTTATCAGCAACTTCTTTTATTGTGTACATATCAGCTTCCTCCGAAAACATTATAACATAAAAAACATTAATTGAGAGCGGCTCTAATGTTATTAATCTAAATTTCTTTTAAAGGTCCAGCTTGCCAGAGAAAGCGTAATAAACGCTATTATTAAGAGAGGTATAAGATTTATTATAACATCGGTTATGCCCATACCCTTTAAGAAAATTCCTCTTGTAAGCAGAATAAAAAATCTTATCGGATTTAAATAGGTTAAATACTGCAAAAATAGAGGCATATCTTCTACAGGCGAAATAAAACCAGATAGAAGAGTTGCAGGCATTTGAAAGGTTATAACTCCGAGAATTGCCTGCTGCTGTGTTTTACAAATTGAAGATATAAATAATCCGATACCTACTATAGACAATAAAGATACAAATATTGAAATCAAAAATAATACAACAGATCCGGCAAACGGAACTTTAAAAGCTGTTACAACAATCAATGTCATAATACATGTTAACACCATAGCTATAACCATAGGCGGAACTGTCTTTCCAAGCAATATTTCAAAAGATGACAAAGGGCTTACTATAAGCTGGTCAAATGTCCCCATTTCACGTTCTCTTGCTATAGAAAGAGCTGTCAGAAGCAAAGTTATGACAAGAGCAAGTAAAGAAACTATTACTGTCAGAATATACCAACGGTATTCAAGATTAGGATTATACCAGTTTCTCACTGAAACATTTATTTGTGCCCCTTTTGAAGTATTTATCTCATTGTTGTAGTCCGAAACAATCTGTGAAGCATAACCTCCTGCAATAGAAGCTGAATTTGTTTGTCTGCCGTCTGTAATTATTAAAACACTTACGGGCTTTTCTGCTTTAATTGAGGAAGAAAAATCATTATTTATATAAAGTCCTATTTGAACCTTTTGATTATCAATTTTTTCCTTTAAATCTTTTTCATTTTCCACATAGTAAAATTTTCTAAATCTTGGGGATTGTTCAAAATGTGAAAGCAATTCTCTTGATTCAACCGATTTATCCCTGTCAATAACAACAGCATCAATATTTTTCACTTCCATTGTAATAGCATTTGCAAATACCAGAAGCTGAAGCAATGGTAGTCCGATAATTATTCCGCGGCTTTTCGGATCTTTCCAAATTGTGATAAATTCTTTTTTTATAAGCGCAAAAATACGTCTTAAGCTCTCTCTTATCATTTTATCAGCCTCATATCAGTGTTATTATAAACAGCCATGAACAAAATAAGCCCGAGTATAGTAAGAAAAATCGAATTAATAATAACAATTTCCCAAACAGTTCCTGCCATAAACTCACTTTCAATAAAAGTTATAAAGTATCTTGGCGGCAAAATTCTTGTTAAATGCTGGAAAAACACCGGCATTGAATTAATCGGAAACATTAACCCTGATAAAAGAAGTGAAGGAAGGAAACCGATACCAAGAGAAACCTGGCTTGCAAGAAATTGATTTTTTAATTTTGAAGAAATTAAAAGCCCTATTCCCAGAGAAGTAAACAAGAATAAGCCGCTTACAGCGAAAAGTACAAACAGATTTCCGCGAAAGGGAATTTTAAAAACGGCTAAACACATAAATACATTAAATCCCATGGAAAGCATACCTAACACAAAATATGGAATGTACTTTCCCAGTACTATGTGAATTTTTTTTACGCTTGTACTTAACAGTGCTTCCATAGTCCCGCGTTCCCACTCTCTGGCAACAACAAGTGCTGTCAAAAGTATTCCTATCAGGGTCATAGTAACAGCCAGAGAACCGGGAAGGATAAAATAATGGCTGTTTAAATCCTGATTATACCAAACACGAATTTCCGGAGTTATAATTTGAGGCTTTGCAAACCTTGAATATCTGCCCGTCATTAACCATTGATTAACAATCTGCATTGAATAATTTTGAACATAATTGGCAGTATTAACCTCCGAACCGTCAGTAATAATTATTAAATCAGCACTTTGTCCTTTAGAGATTTTGTTTGAAAAATCATTAGGAATAATAACTGCACCTTTCAGCTGTGAACGAACAATACCTTTAGCAATGTCATTTTCATTGTCATACACTATTGAATTTATATATTTACTGTGCCCGAAAGATTTTATCAGAGTAGAAATTTCAGGATTTGCATCATCATTTTTAATCCCCATTTTAACCTTTACCGTATCCAAATTTATTCCGTACATGTAAATAAGAATTGAAATCAATGGAAGAACAAAAGCTATTATAATACTGCTCGGATCTCTGATTATTTGCAAAAATTCTTTTTTTATTAAGGCCAGTAAAATCTTCACTCTTTTTCACTCTCCTTAATCAGTTTTATAAAAGTATCTTCCATGTTATCGGCATCAGCCTTTTGTTTTAAATCGGCAGGAGTTCCAACGGCAATAGCTTCGCCTTTATAAAAAAGACTAATTCTGTCACAGTATTCCGCCTCGTCCATAAAGTGAGTTGTAACTAAAATAGTTACGCCCTTCTTTGCCAGTGATGTTATATGGTTCCAAAAATCGCGTCTTGTTATGACATCAACTCCCGAGGTCGGTTCATCCAAAAACAAAATCGGCGGGTTATGAATAAGCGCACAAGCCATTGAAAGCCTTTGCTTAAATCCCAGAGGCAAATCTTCCGATTTTTGCTCCTGAATATCACTAAACCCGAAAACATTTATTATTTCTTCAACACGCTTTTTTCTTTCGGAAAATTCTATACCGTAAGCAGCTGCAAAAAATTCCAAATTCTGCCTTACGGTCAAACTGCCGTAAAGCGAAAACTTTTGAGCCATGTAACCTAAATTTGAACGAGCTTTTTCAGGATTTTGGATAATATCAAATCCCATAAGTCTTGCCGTTCCGCTTGTCGGTTTTGCAAGTCCGCACATCATTTTAAATGAAGTTGATTTTCCTGCTCCGTTAGGACCTAAAAGTCCGAAAATTTCTCCTCTGCGGATACAAAAAGTATTATTTTTAACCGCATAAAAACTGCCATACTTTTTTTCAAGTTTATCCGCTTCAACAGTACATTCAATATCTGTTTTATGGGGCACATAGCTTTCGGCAATCAAAGATTTCTCTTTTTTATATCCGCCCATAAGTTCAATAACTTTATTTTCGAATTCCTGAGCAGTTTCAGCAAGTTCATGCGGATTTCCGTTATAAATTACCTGTCCTTTATCGAGAACCACTGCCGTGTCAAAACTGTGCGCTTCGTCAAGATAGGCGGTAGACCAGAGGACAGTTGTTTCAGGATTAATTAAATCACGCACCATTTTCATCAAATCACGTCTTGAAATAGGGTCTACACCGACAGAAGGCTCATCCAGAACAAGAAAATCCGGTGAACCCAAAAGGGTGCAGGCAAGACCCAATTTTTGTTTCATTCCGCCTGATAAAGCTCCTGCAAGTCTTTCTTGAAAAGGCTTTAAACTCGTAAACTCAAGTAGTTTATCAAAATCATGCGGAACTTCTTTCAAATCGGCATAAAGATGAAGGTTTTCGATAACCGTTAAATCCTCATATAATCCGAACTTCTGAGGCATATAACCTATTTTCGGGTTTAAGAGAGATTTTTGAACAGAAGGATTAAATCCCAGAGTAGAAATTTCTCCGCTGTCAGGTAAAAGCAGCCCTGTAACAAGTCTTATAAGTGTTGTTTTTCCTGCTCCGTCAGCACCTATAAGACCTGTTATTTTACCTTTTTCAATTTCAAGCGAAAGATTATTAATCGCTGTTGTTGAGCTAAAATTCTTTGTCAGATTTTTAATTTCTACTGTGTTCATCAGAATTTTCACCTTTATTTACAAGATTAATTTTTATTGTAACAGGCATACCCTGACGCAGGTACTCATCTATATCATCAACATATACTCTTATTCTGTAAACAAGGCTTGTTCTTAAATCTGTCGATTGAACAGTTTTTGGAGTAAATTCCGCAACAGGAGAGATATAGCCGACATAGCCCTGATATTCTCTTGGACTTCCTGTCTGCGGATTAATGGTATCAGTTAATACTTTTGCTTTTTGCCCGTATTTCACATTGCCCAAATCCGTTTCGTTTACATATGCTCTTATCCAAACCGGTTTTGTTTTTGATATTGTGTAAACGGTCTGTCCTTTGGCTACTGTCGCCCCGGGTTCCTGAACACGTACTGTTACCGTACCTTCTTCGGGTGCGTAAATTTTTGTATAATCAAGTTGATTTTGACTAAAAGTCTTTTGTGCAAGAGCAGCTTCATAATCACTTTTTGTTTTATCTTTTGTATTTAAAAGTGTTTCGCAATCCTGTGCAGATACAGTACTATCTGCACATAACGGAAACTGGCGTTCGTATTTTGATGCCGCATCTCTGCTTAAAGCAAGAGCTTTATTGACTTCGGCAGATGCCTTTTGAAGATTTGAGCGATAATCTTTATCATCTAAAATTGCAATAAGTTCACCTTTTTTTACGCTGTCGCCTTCTTCCTTAAGCATCTTTTCTATTTGTCCGCTGACCTGAAAACTTAAATCAACCTGGCGGATTTCAATATTTCCGTATAAAGTTAATTCATTGGTGTTTTCTTTTGGTCTGAACACAAAGTAAGCAGACAACCCGATTAATATTAAAATTAACAGCAGCAAAGCGATTTTCTTTTTCATAACTGACCTCCGACAGCTTTATAAAGTGTAAAATAATTTACAATACGCTGCGTTTTAGCTTGTGCAGCTTCAATTTCTGAGGACGCAAGCTTTGAACGTCCGGCGAGATAATCAGGATACGAAATTATTCCTCTGGCAAATTTTTTCTGTGTATCCGCAAAATTTTCCCTTTCATAATTCAATTTTGATTTTGTATTATTTTCTATATTTGTATCGTGCTTTATAAAACAAAGAGAAGTATTAACCTCTTTAACAGCTTCTAAATCAGTTTGCCTGTAAGCCTCAAAAAGTTCTTCATATTTGGCTTTTTGCATCCTCAAATTTGCAAGTTTTCTTCCGCCCGTAAATATATCCTGAGCGGCGCCGGCAATAATTGCGGCAAGAGAAGACTGCCATGAAAAAAATGTTCCGGGTGCAATAGTATTAAAAGCCCAAATACCTATAATATTAAACGAAGGCAAAAATTCCTTTCGGGCAACGCGAATATCTATTTTTGCTTTCTCAAGTTTTGTTTCTGCTTCCATAACATCAGGTCTTGCAAAAATAACATCAGATTGTACTTCCTCAGGGATTTTAGAAGTATATTCAAATGAGGCTAAATTTCCTCTTTTTAAATTTTCCGCACAATCAGGAGAAATTCCTGCAAGAACTGCAAGCTGCATTAATAAAACACTTTGTTCTTTTTTCAGATTTAGCAACTTATTTTTGGCATTTATAAGATTTTGTTCTGAATTGTTTAGCTCAAACGAATTTATAACTCCTCTTTTATACTTTTTTAAGTCTGCGGTCTTAATATCCTCTAATATCTTAACTATTTCTTTCTGCTTTGCAATAAGTTCATCATATTCTAAAATATTTGTATAAACAGATGCAGTATCACTAAGCAAAGAAATATAAACAGCTTTTTCTTCAAATTTTGCAGCTTCATAAGCTTTTTTTGCACTTCTTGTTTTATCGCGATTTTTCAACAGGAAATCCGCTTCATAATTTGCAATAAACGGCAGAACAAAAGCATTTTGTTTTAATTGAAAATTATCAAGCTTAGGAACATGAATCCCGAGATAATTTGCACTTACACTAAAAGACGGAAGTTCTTTCCCGAAAGAATACTTAGCCTGCTGCCTGTATTGTTCTACAACTGCCGCAGCCTGTTTCGCATCATGATTATTATCAAGTGCAGAATTTATATAGTAAACAAGACAATCATCATTAAATCGGCTAAAAAAATCAATATTAAGCTCTTTTTTATCAATGGCAAAGGCACTTTGAACACTTAAAACAAAAGCAAAGAATAAAACAACATTTTTAATCAACTTTTGCCTCCTTCAAAACTGCTTTAACATAAAATTTTACATTTTCTTTTATTATTTTAATATCTTCCTGAATGAAATCATCCTGCCCGAGTAACCTAAGAGAAAAACCCGGTAAAATTCTAGGTGAATTTACCTGAGAAATTATAAAAAGAGTTTTAAATATAATAACTCTATCATTGGCATCTTTACCAAGAATACATGCTACAAGCTCCCTTAAATAGTCTAATGCGGGAGATTTGGCGATAAAATTTTCCTTTTGCTGTTCTTTTAATAATAAAGTTATCAAGTCTGATGACACATTAGAATAAAAGAAATCCACAAATTTATCTGATATTTTCATAAGAAGATTAATTTGTTCATGCTTAGTTAATTCGGAAGGATGTTTATTTAAATCTAAAAAAGTATTTGCATACTCTGTCTGGCGCTCAATCAAATCGTCTATTATCCCCTGATAAAGTTCCTGTTTTCCTCCAAAATAATAAGAAACCATACAGATATTAACATCCGCATCCTTACATATCTCTCTTATGCTTACGCCGTCAAAACCTTTTTGAGCAAATAATTTTGCAGCGGACTTTAAAATTTTATCCTTAGAATTTTCATCTTTAATCTTTTTCATAGCATAATTATAAAACAAACGTTTGATTTAGTCAATACAAAATCTTTTATGTTATAATAAATAAAAGATGAGCCGATATAGCTCAGCTGGTAGAGCAACTCATTCGTAATGAGTAGGTCAAGGGTTCAAGTCCCTTTATCGGCTGATTAAAAATAAAAGACCTGTATTAGCAGGTCTTTTATTTTATTTGTATTCTTTATCGGTTACAGAGTCAAAGGTCGGTTAGTTACAGAGACGAGCGGTCTCTGTGGAAATATGAAGTTCTTTTAAAACTTTTAATGCCTGTAAAGCGCTCGGAAACCCTGTATATGGCATACATTGAATTATTACGGCAGTAATTGTTTCGATACTGTTACCCGCCTTAATATTTCCTTTTATATGACTTTTAAGAGTATCATTATCCCCTGTTGTTACTAAAATACTTAAAACTAACAGTTCTCGTGTTTTAATATCCAAACCGTTTCTTGTGTAAAAATCACCAAAACAAACTTCTGTAAGAAATCTTGCCGCATCTTCACCCATACTATCTGGAAGTCCTGACATTGCCTGTTTTATCTCATCGCCGTACAAAGAGTTTTGAATAGCATGCCCTTTTGAAAATCTTTCGTTTTCTTCGACTGTTGTTTGATTTTCAAGGGGTGTTTTTATTCCGCGTTCATTAAATACTTCATTCAAAACATTTAGAGCATTCAATGTTTTAGGGAAACCGATAAACGGTGCACACTGGTAGATAGTTTCTCGAAGTTCAACAGGAGTTACACCCACATTTAATGCTGCATTAATATGTGCTTTTAATTGAGGCAGCGTCTGCTGAACGGCAAGAGAAGTTACGGTAATCATTTCTCTTGTTTTCAAATCAAGATTACCGACAGTAAATACCTCTCCAAAAATATATTTTTGTAAAATTGCCATCATCTCAGTATCATTTCCTGTTTCTGGCAAAGCTTCACCGCCAAAAAGTTCATGATAATTTTTCTTACAAATTTCAGTTCTCGTCATATTTTTCTCTCCTGCAAATACTATGTTGCAAAGCAGCGTCGGAATAACCAACGCTGCTGTAAATAATTTTTTATAAACAGTTTTTAACATCTTCAGTAATAAGCTCCTTTGTTAAATGGTAACGCTTATACAATTCGTCGAGAGGAACTCTGTCGGTAAATTCTTTTTTACCACCGAAATTCAGGACTTTCATATCTGAATTTCCGTAAAAGCGCGTAATTTTTTCACCAAATCCGCCGTCTAATACACCGTCCTCAAGAGTAATTACAATATTGTGATTTGTTTTAAGACTTTCAAGAAGTTCTTCATCAACTCCGGTAATAAATCTAGGATTAATAAGAGTTGCATCTATATTAAGTTTCTCTTTGAGTTCTTGTTTTACATCTTTTGCAAGGCCAAAGAAGTTACCGAGCCCGAGTAGTGCAACTTTAGAGCCTTTTTCTACAACTTTAAATTTATTAAGTATAGAATAATCTGTTTGATCCTCAACACCTGTTGAAACAAGTGGAACATTCGGAACTCTGATTGCAACGGGACGTTCATTTTGAGAATATGAATATTCAAGCATTGCAAGATATTCTTCTTTATTTGCCGGTGCAAGATATACAATATTCGGAATATTTGAGATTAACGGAATATCAAACGAACCAAGATGGGTTGCATCACCGTTCGACAATCCACCCCAGTAAACAAGCATTGTCAAAGGAGAATTATTCAGGCATAAATCTTGAGAAAGCTGGTCATAAGTTCTCTGAACAAATGAAGTCATAATTGCAAGAATTGGTTTTGCACCAGCTTTTGCCAATGCAGAGCAATATGCAACTGCATGTTCTTCTGCAATACCGACATCTGTGTATTGTTTTCCTAATTTTTCTCTAAAATCAGGAGTAAATCCGTGAACACCTGGTGTTGCAGGGTTAACCACAATAAATGAAGAATTTTCTTTTGCTTTTCTCTTTATAAAATCATTTGTGACACTGTTATAGTCCTCTGAAAATTCTACAGTTTGTGAAGGCTTCTCATCAAGTGTCCCCGGTAAAATCCAGTGGAAAGCCTCTTTGTTTTGTTCCGCAGCAGCAAGTCCATGCCCCTTAAGAGTACGGATATGAACAACAACAGGATGTTCAATATCTTTAACCCTTTGGAACGCTTCTATTAATTTTTCAATATTATTACCTTCATCAACATACAAGTAATCAAAGCCCAGAGACTTAAAGAAGTTGCATTCTGCTTTTCCCTTTGTATCACGTAATTCTTTAAGATTTCTGTATAATCCTCCGTGATTTTCCGCAATAGACATATCGTTATCATTAACTACAACAATTATATTGCTGTTTAAGTCTGCTGCATTATCAAGCCCTTCAAAAGCTTCTCCGCCGCTTAAAGATCCGTCGCCGATAAGTGCAATTACATTAGATTTTCCGCCTTTCAAATCTCTTGCTTTTGCAAGTCCTGTTGCAAGGCTTACGGAAGTTGATGTATGACCGACTTTAAAAATATCATGTTCACTTTCTTCAGGAGCAGTATAGCCTGTATATTTATGATATTTATCAGGGTCGGTAAAACCTTCTTTTCTTCCCGTTAAAATCTTGTGCGGGTAACACTGGTGAGAAACGTCAAATACTATTTTATCAACAGGTGAATTAAAAACATAATGCATAGCTATAGTTGCTTCAATTATACCTAAATTAGGCCCCATATGCCCGCCTGTTGTATTTACTTTCTTTATAATAAGTTCACGCATTTCATCCGAAAGAGTGTTCATTTCCCGAACAGATAATTTTTTTAAATCATCGGGGGAATTTACTTTGTCTAAAATCATTTTATTTTCTCTCCTTTTACTTGATAGTTACTATCAGACTAAATATTTTTACCTATTTCATAAGCTTCTTTTAAAAGATTAGTATGCTGAACGTCAGATTTTTCCCAAACACCTGCACCGTAAATAATTCCTGCTTCACGGACATTATCAAGACATGCGGTAAATCCGCGAAGTCCGTCAAATGTTCGCTCTAAAGCCTGACGTCTTCCATCTGCTGCTGTTGCAATAAAATAAAAATCTTTATTTGTAATATGTGTATATCTTGCACAGCACCTGTCAATTAAAGTTTTTAACTGAGCATCCATAGTATAGAAATACACAGGAGTTGCCATTACAATGACATCTGCTTCTATCATTTTTTCAAGAATTTCAGCCATATCATCTTTTTGCGAACAAGCCGTATAATTATTTGTATTGCAAAGTCCGCAGCCTGTACAATAGTTAATCTTTTTATCTCTCAAAAAGATTTTTTCACCAATATTGCCTGCATCTTGCACGCCTTTTAAAAATTCATCGCATAATGTGTCCGAATTTCCGCCTTTTCTGGGGCTTGCCGATAATATTAAAACTTTTTTGCTCATATCTTCCTCCTTATACATTTTATATAATACAATTGAGAGTTCACTATCAGTCAAGCCCTAAAAATTATAAAACTTAATATTTTTTCATATATATGCTATATTAGAGAAATGAAAAGAATATTATGTTTCGGGGACAGTAACACATACGGCTATAATCCGCATAACGGAAACAGATATGATAAAAACACGCGCTGGACAGGAGTATTACAAAAACTTGCAGGTGAAAATTATGAAATAGTAGAAGCAGGCGGTAATAACAGAACTGCATTTTCTGACAATCCTGACGGAATTCAATTCACAGGCTATAAACTTTTGCCCGAATATTTAAAAGAAAACTATGAAACCATAATTCTTGCAATAGGCATAAATGATTTACAGATATTCTATAATCCGGCAATTGAAGAATTTGAAAACGGAATAAGATTTTTTGTTTCTATTGCTGCTGAACAAGCGTGCGGAAGTAATTTAATTTTACTTTCGCCTTCACACATTAATGAAAATATTTTAAAAAGCAATTTCAGATTTCTTTTTGATGAAATATCAATAGAAAAGTCAAAAAAAATTACACTAATCTACGAAAAAATTGCAAAAGAATATAACTGTAAATTACTGGATTTAAACAAATTAGTTAACACTTCAAAAATCGACGGCTTACACTATGAGGCAGAAGAACATAAGAAAATAGCCGAAAGTGTTATTAAACTAATATAGCCGTAATACGAATGAAAAATTTACATCAGAATTAAATAATATATTTATGGACTTAAGCTGGTACAGAACACTTAATAAACCGCCCTTAAACCCGCCATCGGAAATTTTTGCACCTGTGTGGGCAGTTATGTATACGTTAATCTTTTTATCGTTCAGCATATTTATGTTCACCAAAACAGATGCTGACAAAAGACCTGCAATTACTTTCTTTGTAATACAATTACTATTAAATTTCAGCTGGAGTCCTGCATTTTTCTATCTTCACAATATACCGCTGAGCTTTATAATAATAATATTGCTTTTGATATTTATAATCTTAACGATAATTTCCTTTTATAAAATATCAAAAATATCAGCGTACCTGCTTATACCCTATTTAATCTGGGTTAGCTTTGCAGCATACCTTAATTTCAGCATAATGATACTCAACTGATTATTTAATCTTTTTCAAGGAAGAAATAAAGTTATTATGTTCAACATCTCCGTCGACTTTTGTTAAGAAAATCTGACAGTCTTTTTCATCAGCATCAATAGGCGGTAATTGAGAAAGTTCCGCTGAATAATAATTACTGTCATTTCTGCTGCTCAGAGGAATTCTGTTTGCAAGGCTGTTAAGAGAAATATTTCTCAAAAATCCTGCAAAACCTTTATTTCTGTTGCTGAATTTTGTATAAATTCTTAAAGTCGCATCACGGCTTTCAAGGTCAAAACGTCCGACAATAAATGAACTCAGCTGAGGTGCTGAAGATTTAATCATCAACTTTTCAATTACGTTATTTTTAATCTGCAAGTCACCATTGATTAAATCAAAATTGCCTTCGGGAATATTAACCAGATCGGAAATTGTTGACGGGCTGATCATTGCAAGCGGATTTCTGAACAGTGCGGCAAATTTAAGGACATATTCAATAAGCCCTACTTTTTGAATTGTTCCGTTTTTAACCATAAATTTAATTGAGCCGTTAAGTTTTAAAGTATCATCTGTATTTAATTGGATAAGTCCGCTTGCTTTACCCGTAATTTCTTTTTTCAGAGCAAGAAGCGTTGTTGCCATTAAGTCCGAATTTACGTCCTTAATACCAAGTGCAATATTGTATTTATGTTTTTTCAAATCACAGTTAATTTTCGCGGAAGAATGTCCTTCTGCAATTTCAAATCTGTTTGAATACATATTGAATATACTGTTTTTATCCAGAGATAATGTTGCTTTAACATCAGCAAATTTAATATCTTTATAAGAGCCTTTAAGGATGTGTAAAACACAATCTTCAACTATAAAGTTACCGATGTCAAAAGTCGGAGTATTATCATCATCGTCTTTTGCTTCACCTGTCGGGGCAACATCAAATTTTTCGGATGTAATTGCCTGAGAACTCTGGTTATTTGCCGATGCGATAAATTTTTCAACATCAACATCATCAACAGTCAAATTAACATTTTTAACGACAACAGGGAATTTTATTGCATTAATCAAACTACCGTTAAAGTCATACTGTGATCGTCTATAGCGGCCGTTTGCGGCAAGCTTTAACAAACCGTTTTCCGTTGTCATTTCACCGTGTTTTAGGAAAATTCTTTGGGAAGGAATTGCAACACCGTCCATGGAAAGATTACCGTTTAATACAGGATACTTACCTGTATTAATCATTTCCATATTCCCCGCAATTTTACCTTTTCTAAAGAGTTTTTGCCCGATAAGAACATTTAAAAATTCACTCGGCAGAGGTTTCGGAATTTCAAACCCCAGATTTTTTACTGTCGGAACAGGAGTGGAAACATCCAGATTTCCTGCAATTTTTACGACAGGTTGAATTTGTTTTTTCTTTGCATTCGGAAGATTTTCAGGCGCAATATAATAGTCTATTGATTTAATATTAAAATCCGTTCCTTCAAAATGCATATCAGCTTTGAGCATTCTTCTGTAATTAGCAGGCGTTAAAGATGCTCCGTCAATTAATATATCCTGACCGGGTTTCAAACCAAAAAGCCACTTTAAATCTATTTTGTTATTTACAGACTTAATATCCAGTCTTGTTTTTGTAGAGCCGCCGGTTAAAGTAACAGGAATTCCTACCATATTAGAAAACTGATTTTTAGCAAAATCATTTGTTACAACAGCTCTTGTAACAAGGTTTGTGTCAATAGATTTAAGATAATCTTTGACGGTACCTTCCATTTCAATGCCGTTTTCTTTTTTATTGTTGTAATATCCTTTAAAGTCTTTTACAACAATATCATTTTTACCCATGACAATCTGCCCTTTTTCAAGCATTAACGGAATATTGTCAACAGGTATAAGCTTACACGAAATTTTGTTAAGGTTTACTACACCATTTAAGTCATCTTTTGTAAGTTTGATATTAAAGTTAAAGTCGCCTTTTAAATCCTTAAAGAATGCTAAAGGCTCATTTAAATTATTTTCTATTATCTGTGAATTTATAAGTTCGACAACCTCAGATACAAGGATTTTATCCGTAAATATTTCCAGATAAGAATTTTTATTTCTTGCACCGAATGCATTAAAAAATACCTTTGAATTATTTACAGTTAACATACATTTCTGAATATATAAAGCTTTATCTTTTATAAATACCGAATTTCTGTCAGCAATATTTACATGTAAATTTTTGCCATCCTTTTTTATATCGGTTGTTATATTAAAATGAATATATCTTAAAGCTTTTTGAGTATTATCAATTTCCAGATCATCCGCCGTCAGCGAAACATAAGTGGACGGTTCGATTTTATAAAGGAATAAGGATTTTTTTACATAAAGTAACGAATCAAAGAAATCAAAATTCCATTCACTTTTCTCTTGAGTTTTGGTTTCTTTCTGCTGAGGAACAAGCGCGGCAAGATTGTTTATATCCGCAAAAATATAATCAGCACCAAGTTTTTGGACAATAATATTTTTATTAAAAACTTCTTTAAAAGAAATACGTGTATCAAAATTATTAACAGCCAAAAGACTTTTGCCCTTATTGGAAAGCGACAATTCATCGACCTTAAATTCAATAACAGGCGACAGTGAAGTTTTCAGCTCGGGATGAATAATTTGTAAATCCAAACCCGCAAATTTATACAAAGTTTTTTCGACAAAACTTATTACAGCAGGATTTGACACAGCTGCAGGCAAAACTTTTAAATAAATTACAAACGGCGCAGCCCCTAATACTAACACCAACACAACCAGCGAAATTACAATTTTTGCTTTTTTATTTAAATTAATCTTAATCATCTTACAAAAATTATAACATGAATTATTTTATGTTATTATATATTTATGAAGAAATTTTTTATATTGCTGGGATTAATTGTATTGCTTAACGGATGTGTTTATGCAGCCGATAATGCTCGGGAACCTATTAAAGCATCTGTTTCAATGAGTGATTTAACCGTATTCAGCGGCGAAAAAAACTTATTCGGACTTAAAGATAAAGAAGGAAATATTATTGTAGAACCTCAATATAAAAAACTAATAAGGCTTGGAGATTCTTCCTGGATAGTCTTGAAAAAAAATAAATACGGACTTATCGATAATAACGGAAATTATCTTATACAGCCTAAATACAGACACGTTGACAGAATTCTCGGCAGATACCTGAAAATAGGAAACGATAATAATTTTGCCATATATAATGACAAAGGCGAAGTAATTATACCGCCTGAATATTCATCAATTGATATTCTGTTCGGCGGAATGTTTCTGACTAAAAAAAATTATAAATATGGCGTCAGAGATAAAAATGGGAATGAAATTCTTGATAACATATTTGATGACATATATATGCCTAAACCCAGCGTAATGAGACTGCAATATAACGGGCAATGGTATGAAATTGAACAAATTGCAGGCGGAGAGCTTCATCTGCCGGAAGATGTAAAAAATATCAAAACTGACAAAAATTTCAAAGTTACGACATTTATTACAAATCCAGTTACTGCATCAGGATATTCTGCCGTAACATTCACGGATTATTTTCTTAAAATATTCTCATCAATTTCTCCTTCGCATGAAGAAACAATTGACGAACTTATGCTTTCTCAAGGTGCCGAAACCGTTAACATTTTTATAAAATTCACCTGGCTCCCGAAATATCCGTTTACTTTTGCAAAAAAATATTACCACAATATGAGAACTCCTAATAACGGTCCGTTAAGCGATATAAAAAATGATTTAAAACAAAAAATGGAATAAATTGCCGTACAGACGGATTAATTAAGTATTATTTTTGTATTTAATTACTTTATGATTAAAGAGCTTAACGAAAATAATTTTAATGAAAATACAAAAAACGGACTTAAACTAGTCGAATTTTACGCAGCATGGTGCGGCTACTGCCAAAAACAACGTCCTATTTTAAATGAACTTTCAGAAAACAATATCTGGATAGGAACAATTGATGCAGATAAAAATCCTGAACTTGTTAAACAATACGCAATCTCGGGATTTCCGACATTTCTTCTGTTTAAAGAAGGCAGAGTAATAGCCAAATTATCAGGCTACCACGAAAAATCGGAGCTCCTGTCCAGATTAATGGAAAATCTGCATTAATTCTATTCTCTTACGTGGTCCAGCGCCATTTCGAGAACAATTTTTACATGTTCATCCGTTAATGAATAATAAACATTTTTACCGCGTTTCTCTGCTTTTACAAGTTTTGCGGTCCTTAATATTTTAAGCTGATGTGAAACCGCGGATTTTGTCATATCTAAAAGCACGGCAAGATCGTTAACACACATCCCGGCTTCTTCCAATGCCCATAAAAGTCTTATACGTGTACTGTCACCCATCACCTTAAAAAAATCCGACAAATCATACAAAACTCTGACATCAGGCATATCAGGCATAACTTTATTTACAATATCAGGATTTATGGCTTCACAGTCAGTTCTTTTATTTTCCATATAAATATTATAGTTTTTTAGTTGTTCAATTGTCAAATTTTTGTAACAAAATATATTTCCATACTTGACAATTGAATAATTGTTCAATTATAATATTAATATAAATAATTAAATGAGGATAGAAAAAATGTGCGAACATCACCACCACCACGGTCACGAACACAGCTGTGAAAACCAAAAACTTCAGCTTATCAAAATAGGCATTGCATTATTTCTTTTTGCAGGTGCTATGATTGCAAATCTCAGCGGGTTGTCAAGATTTCTTGTATTTTTTGCGGCTTACATAATTGCAGGCGGAGATGTTCTTTTAAAAGCATTTAAAAATATACTTAAAGGAGAAATTTTTGACGAAAACTTCTTAATGGGAATTGCAACTTTCGGAGCTTTCGCAATAAAAGAATATCCCGAAGCCGTAATGGTAATGATTTTATATCAAATAGGAGAATTCCTTCAGGATAAAGCAGTTGAAAAATCCCGCAGGTCAATTTCACAACTTATGGATATACGCCCTGATTATGCATTTGTAGAAATTAACGGACAATTAATCAAAAAAAATCCTTCAGACGTAAAAGCCGGAGATATGATTATCGTTAAAACAGGCGAAAAAATTCCTCTTGACGGTGTTGTAACCGAGGGTCATGCATCTGTTGATACTTCTGCTTTGACAGGGGAAGCGATGCCCAGAGAATTAAAAATCGGCGAACAAGCAGTAAGCGGCTGCATAAATACTAACGGGCTGTTAAAAATCAAAGTAGAAAAAGAGTTCGGGCAATCAACCGTTTCAAAAATCCTTGAACTTGTTGAACATGCAAGTTCTAAAAAAGCTAAAGCAGAAAATTTTATTACAAAATTTGCAAGATACTATACTCCTGCAGTAGTTGCAGGTGCGTTAGTTCTTGCAGTACTGCCGCCGTTGATTTTACAGGGTCAATTCAGCATTTGGCTTCAAAGAGCTTTAACATTTCTTGTAATTTCATGTCCCTGCGCGCTTGTAATCTCTGTACCTCTGGGATTTTTTGCAGGAATAGGCGGAGCTTCAAAAGAAGGTATTTTAATAAAAGGAGCCTGTTATTTGGAAGCACTGTCAAATCCCGATGCCGTTGTATTTGACAAAACAGGAACTTTAACAAAAGGAACTTTTAAGGTTACGCAAATTCATCCTGTAAACGTGACAGAAGAAGAACTTCTAAAGTATACGGCATCAGCCGAAAACTTTTCAAATCACCCTATTGCACTTTCTATAAGAAAAGCATATTCAAAAGAAATTGATGCATCTCTTATAACCAATATTGAAGAAATTGCAGGCAACGGAGTTAAGGCATACGTAAACGGAGAGGAAATTATAGCAGGTAACTCACGCTTAATGGAAATGTTTAATATTTCTTATAAACAGAACAATTCGTCGGGCACTGTTGTTTATGCCGCTAAAAATGGAGAATATATAGGTTCTATTGTTATCTCCGACGAAATAAAAGAAGATGCAAAAGATACAGTAAAAAGCCTTAAACCTCTTGTCAAACAAATAGTTATGCTGACAGGTGATAACAGTAAAACAGCAAAAGAAACGGTTGATAAGCTTGGAATTGATAAATACTATTCAGAACTTCTTCCAGCACAAAAAGTTGAAAAGTTGGAAGAATTAATCGAAAACAAAAATAAAAACAAAAGTGTTATATTCGTCGGCGACGGAATAAACGATGCACCTGTTTTAACCCGTGCGGATGCAGGAATTGCAATGGGTGCTCTGGGATCCGATGCTGCTGTTGAAGCTGCAGATGCGGTTATTATGGATGATAAACCTTCCAAAATAGTAAAAGCAATACTCATTGCCAAAAAAACAATGAGTATCGTTAAACAAAATATTATTTTTGCACTTGGAATAAAAGCATTGTTTTTAATACTCGGAGCATTCGGCATTATTACAATGTGGGGAGCAGTATTTGCCGACACGGGAGTTGCATTGCTCGCAGTATTAAACTCTTTAAGAGCTTTAAAAACTTAATGTATAAAATTAGTCCAAACTCTTTCTTCTGCCTGCGGCTTATCAATTCCCGCTTGTCGACCAGCCTCAATACATTTTAGAAGCCATGCCATATTGTTACCGAGAACCCTCATAATCTGAAGCCCTTCCAAATCCTGTTTCACATCATCGGGAGAGTTTTGCGCACCATGCACCATAGGCCAGTAATTTGATGAAACTACAGGCATTTGATTTATCGTAAAATGTTTTGTAATTGCGTCTAAAGATGCTGTAGTTCCGGCACGTCTTGCAGAGACTATAGCTGCCGCAGGTTTAAATGCAAAGTTAGCCCCGCCTGCGTAAAAAATTCTGTCCATAAACGATAATAATCTTCCGCTCGGATGTGCATAATAAACAGGTGAACCGAAAATAAATCCGTCAGCTGTTTTTGCTTTTTCAATAACCTCATTTACAATATCATCTTTAAATACACATTTCCCGCCGATTTTTCGGCAGGCACCGCATCCTATACAATCACGTATCGCATCTTTTCCGATCTGAATAATTTCTGTTTCAATACCGTTATTTTGAAGAGCAGATGCGATTTCTTCCAAAGCTGTATAGGTACACCCGTGTGTATTACTGCTTCCGTTAAATAATAATACTTTCATATGCTTTCTCCTAAATATATACCTTCAAATACAATTCTTATGTTATCATAAAATCATGGTTTTAAAGAATGATTTTTTGGAAGTAGAAATTTCTGAATACGGAGCATCAATTGTCTCGATTAAAATGCCTGATAAAAACGGAAACATAGTCGATGTAGTTCTCGGATATGATGATTTGGAAAAATATAAAAGGCAGACAAAATATATAGGCGCAACCGTAGGACGCTGCTGCAACAGGATTAAAAACGGCTTAATCACCCTTGACGGCAAGACATACAAGTTAAACTGCAACGACGGCAGCAATCATCTTCATGGAGGTTTTAGCGGTTTTGACAAAAAATTCTGGCAGGGAGAAAAAACATCAAACGGAATAAAACTGTATTATTCTTCAAAAGACGGTGAAGAAAATTATCCCGGGAACCTTAAAATATGCGTTTCATATACTCTCAGAAATTCATCACTTGTTATAAATTACAGAGCTGCAGCCGACAAAACAACAGTATGCAGCCTTACAAATCATACTTATTTCAATCTTAACGGCAGCGGTAATATTTTAAATCAAAAAGTCCAAATTTTAGCGGATTATTTTACAGAAAATGACAAACATTCATTACCTACAGGCAAAATTTTACCTGTAGAAAATACGCCTATGGATTTCAGACGTTTAAGAAAAATAGGCAGGCATATAAATGACGATTATTATCAGATCAGATATGCAAAAGGCTTTGATAACAACTGGGTAATAAACAACGATAACGGAAAAATAAGAAAAGCTGCCCGTGCATATTCGAATGATACAGGAATTGAACTGGGGGTATTTACGGACTTACCCGGAATTCAGTTTTACAGCGGCAACTACTTGGACGGAGCAGAAAACGGGAAAAATAATACACCGATAAAAAATCATTCCGGCTTCTGTTTGGAATGCCAATATTTTCCGAACGCTTTTGCAAATAACAATTTTGAAAAACCGGTCTTAAAAGCGGGTGAATTGTACAATAAAACTATTATTTATAAGTTTAAAATAAAATAGCAAAAAAAAATTTTTTCGTTTTTTGTATCAAAAAGAGAGGAAAACTGGAGTTTAAAAATTTTATGAAAGTGTTTAAAATTAATTCAAATTTGTCGTTCGGGCGTTCTTTAAGAGAAGATGAAACTGCAGAGTTTAAAAAGACTTTAAAAGAAGGGAAGAAATTAGCAGGTCAAACAGGAAATTCTATTTTTATTATGCCGTCAACAAGTCTTCCGCAGTCTGAAATGTTAAATACAGGTGTAGGAAATCTTACCTCTAAAGAAACTTCTGATTATCTTGATTATATGAGAACTTATATTGATTTTAACGTTGTTCAGGATTTACCTGCAGGAGATTTTTACGGAAATCATTATAACGGTTCTTCACTGGCATTGGGTGATCAAAATATAAACGCTCAGCTTCTTACTACTGACGAATACGGTAAAATTCTTACAAACGAAGAATTTAACAGTATAGTAAAAGCGAATTCAGGCAAAAGAAAAGATGAAATTGCAAACTTTGAAAACGTAACAGGTAAAAAAAGCACACAAAATAATATCCTTAAAAATGCATATGAACGTTTTAATAAGTTAGATGAAAACAGTGACTTAAAACAAAAGTACAATAAATTTGTTCAAGAAAATGCAGACTGGCTGAACTTCAAAAGAGTATCAGAACCCGATCAGGAATTTTTTAAATTTAAAAAATTTCTTGCAGAAGAACATCATAAAAAAGGCATTCAAAACCTTCATGAAAAAGGTCTGAAATCCTGCGGTGACATTGCGATTAATTTTAGTGATGACGAAGTAAAGGCATTTCCTGATGCTTTTAAGCAAGGTCACTATATCGGGGTTCCAAGCTGGAAAATCCCCTCACTTAATTATGACACCATTTTAGATGAAAACAGCGATGCTTATAAATTATTAAAAATGAAGTTCCAGCTGGCGGCAAAACGCAATGATATGATCAGGGTTGATGCGGCATGGAATTATGTTACACCTGTTATTACTCCTGAAGGTGAAACTAAAATTCTTGAACACAATAAAAAGAAAATGGGAAGTGACCTGCTTAACCTTATTGAAAAATGGGTTAAAGAAGTAAAAGGAGAAGACTTTGACTTACATAATATTATCTACGAATTTGACGCGGGACCGGATGATTTTACGGCATTTGAAAACGGACAACTGATAGAACCGCTCAGAGGACGTGTTAAAGTTTACGGAAGCACTTATATGGGTGAAGATTGGGGGTCGAATGATGCATTTTTAAATCACCATAAATGGTCACCCGATGAATTTGTTATCGGAGCAGGAAATCACGATCCTCAACCGTTACGACAAATTGCAAACGGGGTGCCGGATGTTTGTAATTTTAACAATGTACACAAAAATAAAAATATTAACCCGCTTGCAAGAATTCTGAATATACCCGCAGATGTTTTAAATAATCCAGTTGAATTTGCAAAAGCTAAATTTGCTGAAATAACTACTGCAAAAAATAATATGTTTTTCTTTATGGATGTTTTCGGCCGCGAAGAAAGATTTAATCAGCATTCATGTGAATCAGGTGGAAGTACTGTTGAAAATTTCAGATATAAAATACCGTCAGATTACAAAAAGGCTTTCCAAAATTCTTTGAATGAAGGCTACGGCTATAATATAATGGATTCTCTTGCCAAAATATTTAAAGCAAAAGGGTTAGATAAAACAAATTCAGATTTATACGAAAAAATTGTAAAATTCAAAAATATTTTGGAGCAAAAAGAATTTGATGTAGTAGATGAATTAGATGACCTGTTAAAAACCGGAGAAGATATTGAGGATGATATTGTAAAACTTGTTCCAGTTGAAGACGAAACGAAAAATACAGTAAAATGGTATCATTCACCTAAAAAATTATTTATTGCAGCCGGAATTCTGGCTGCTGCAGGCGGAGCTTATACAATATACAAAAATCACCATAAAAAGGACGAAAAAACTGACAAAGTTTATGCTTAATAATAAAAAAAGCTTTCCTGTTAAAGGAAAGCTTTTTTTATTCTGCTAAACCCCGATTTCTTTAAGAGGTTTACCGTCCATAAGATTTTTCTCTATATTTTCAAGCGAAATACCTTTTGTCTCAGGTATAAGCAGAATAGTAAGAACTATAAACGACAGGTTCAGTGCAGTATAAATCCAGAATGTAACCGCAATTCCGAAAGTATTGATTAAAGTGAGGAATGTAGCACCGATAATCATATTTACAATCCAGTTTGTGGTTGTAGAGCAGGCAACACCAAAATCTCTGCTTTTCAACGGCTGAATTTCCGAGCATAAAATCCAAACCACAGGACCTGCGCTCATCGCGAAGCTTGTAATTGTAAATAATGTCATTATAATTGCGGCAATTGAAATCCATAATGCACTGAAGCCGGCATTAATCATGTACAAGCATACGCCTAAAAGGAATGTACCCGCTGCCATTCCGGCAAAACCTATTTTTAAAATCGGTTTTCTTCCCTGTTTGTCAACTGTTCTCATAGCAATAAGAGTTGCAAGAGTATTTGTTAAACCGCATATTACGGTCGCAATCATCTGCTGTTCAGTATTTGCAAAACCTGCATGTTTAAAAATTTGAGGTGCATAATAGAGAATTACATTCATCCCCGTAAATTGCTGCATAGCTTGCAATAACATACCTAAATATACCGCACGGCGAACATTTTTGTTCGCTCTGAAAAGTCCCCAGCCTTCCTGCTTAACTTTAAGACTTTCTCTGATTTCCGAAAGTTCTCCGTCTGCTTTGGCATCTGTTGTGCTCAGCATTCTCAAAATATCTTTTGCTTTATCAAAATGTCCTTTTGAAGCAAGCCATCTCGGGCTGTCAGGAAGTCCGAATACGGAAATCATCAATAATAATGCAGGAATACTTATAACACCGAGCATTAAACGCCAGTGACCGCCGTAGCTGAATATCGTATCTGAGATGAACGCTACCAGAATACCTATGGTAACCATCATTTGATACATTGAAATAAGTTTGCCTCTATCCTCTTTTTCAGACATTTCAGACAGGTATAAAGGAGCAACATAAGACGCTATGCCTACGGCAAAACCGAGCATTACTCTTGAAATTAACAAAATTGGAACGTTAGGAGCACAAGCACAGCCGATTGAGCCGAGAACGAATAAAGCCGCACCGGACATCAAACTTTTTTTACGCCCCAGTTTAAAAGAAATCCAACCCGTAGACATTGCACCAAGCGCTGCCCCGAGCATCATTGTACTTACAACCCATTCCTGAAGTCTGCTTGTTAATTCAAAATGAGTTGTAATAAACGGCAAAGCTCCTGAAATTACACCGATATCAAGACCGAACAAAAGTCCTGCCATGCCGGCTGCAAACGAAATAAAAATTTTCATCCGTTTTGCTTTTTTTACTCTGCCCTCATCACAAGTGTTAATACAATCTTCCATATATAAATCTCCTAAATAAGATAATAAATATATTCCCAAATTTTAATAATTTTATCATTTTTTGAAAATAAATTGTTTATACGTTTCTATAAAAACCTTAAAGGGTATAAGATTAATAACAAAGGAGTGTTATGATTAAGAGAGAAAAATTTGTAAATTTAATCAAAAATTTTAAGGAAGCCTTCGGAGAATACACCGATGTACAGATATTCTCAGCACCGGGAAGAACTGAAATCGGCGGCAATCATACAGATCATCAGCACGGTTGTGTTCTTGCGGCAAGCATAAATCTTGATATTACAGCAGCTGCAGCACCTAACGGAACAGAAGAAATAAGAGTGCAGTCAAAAGGGTACCCGTTAGATATTATAAATATCAACGAACTTTCTCCCGATAAAAAAGAATTTAATCAAGCTAAAGCTTTAATACGCGGAATAGCAGCTAAGTTTAAAGAACTCGGCTGCGAAGTAAAAGGATTTGATTGTTACACGGTATCAAATGTTTTAAAAGGTTCGGGATTATCCTCATCCGCCGCTTTTGAGGTATTAATAGGAAACGTGATAAACGGACTTTTCTTTGAGAACAAAGTTAACGCCGTTGAGATTGCAAAAATCGGTCAGTACGCGGAAAATGTTTATTTCGGCAAACCCTGCGGGCTTATGGATCAAATGGCATCATCTGTGGGCGGAATTGTTGCAATTGATTTTAATGATAAGGAAAACCCCGTTATTAAAAAAGTGGATTTTGATTTTATATCAACCGGTTATGCTCTTTGCATAATTGATTCGGGGGCTGATCATGCTGATTTAACCGATGAATACGCTTCAATACCTTACGAAATGAAATTAATTGCCGGACACTTCGGAAAAGAATATCTCAGAAATGTAAACAAGGAAGATTTTATAAAGGAAATTCCTATCTTACGAAAATCTGCGGGTGACAGAGCAGTATTACGCGCACTTCATTTCTTTAACGAAAACCAGCGGGCAAAAGATGAAGCAGAAGCTCTTGAAAAAGGGGATTTTAAAACTTTTCTGAAACTTGTAAAACAATCAGGCTACTCATCATACATGTATCTCCAGAATGTTTGTGTATGCGGGTCTGCAAAAGAGCAAGCCGTAGCAATCGTACTTGCAGTATGCGATGAACTATTAAAGGACAAAGGGGCATACAGAGTTCACGGCGGCGGCTTCGCAGGAACCGTACAGGCATTTGTTCCTCTTGATATGGTTGATGAATTTAAAGAAAAAACAGAAAACATTGTCGGAAAAGGAAATTGCCACATACTTTCGATAAGCTCTACAGGCGGTTGTGAGGTAAAAAATGATTTTTAATGCGATAAAACAACTTGTTCAGTACGGAATTGAAAAAGATTTAATTACTCCCGAAGATACAAATTACGTTATTAACAGGCTTCTGGAAATCTTAAATATTGACGAATATATTGAACCCGAACAAACCTTCAAAAATATTGATCTTGAAAATGTACTTAAAGAAATTCTTGATTACGCGGTTGAAAAAGGATTAATTGAGAACAGTATTGTTTATCGCGACCTGTTCGACACAAAAATAATGAGTGTACTGGTGCCGCCACCGCATGAAGTTATAGAAGAATTTAAAAGACTTTATCTTCAATCACCTCGCAAAGCAACAGATTGGTATTATAAATTCAGTCAGGATACCGATTATATAAGACGTTACAGGATTGAGAAAGACTTACGCTGGAAAACTGCAACCGAATACGGACTGCTTGAGCTGTCAATAAATCTTTCAAAGCCAGAAAAAGATCCAAAAGCTATTGCTGCTGCAAAGAAAGCAAAACAAAGCGGTTATCCTAAATGCATGCTTTGCCCGCAAAATGAAGGTTATGCAGGAAGAATTAATCACCCTGCGCGCCAAAATCACAGAATTATTCCTGTTGAAATCGACGGAGAAAGCTGGTATTTTCAATATTCGCCGTACGTATATTACAATGAACACTGCATTGTCCTGAACAGCAGTCATGTTCCAATGGTTATTAACAAAAGCACTTTCAAAAAACTTTTCGATTTTATAAAAATTTTCCCGCATTATTTTGTCGGCTCTAACGCAGACTTGCCGATAGTTGGAGGCTCAATTCTTTCACATGATCATTTTCAGGGAGGTCATTATGAATTTGCAATGGAAAGAGCAGAAATAGAAGAGCGTTTTTCAATTAAAGGCTTTGAAGATGCGGAAGCAGGAATAGTAAAATGGCCTATGTCGGTTATCAGAATACGCCATGAAAATTCAGAAAGACTTATAGAGCTTGCAGATCATATTTTGAATAAATGGCGCGCCTATACCGATGAAGAAGTATTCATTTTTGCCGAAACAAACGGAGAACCGCATAACACTATAACGCCTATTGCCCGTAAAAAAGGAGATTTATTTGAGCTAGACCTTGTTTTAAGAAATAATATAACAACCGATGAACATCCCCTCGGAGTTTTCCACCCGCATCAAGAACTTCACCACATAAAAAAAGAAAACATAGGTCTTATAGAAGTTATGGGGCTTGCAGTTCTTCCATCACGTCTTGACAAAGAACTAAAAGAAACCGCAAAATGCATACTTTCTAAATCAAATTTACGTGAAAATGAGCTTACCGCAAAACATGCGGATTGGGTTGAAAGTTTTCTGCCGCAATATAGAAACATTAACGAAAACAACGTAACGGAAATATTAGAAAAGGAAGCGGGACTGGTATTTGTAAAAGTTCTTGAATGCGCAGGCGTTTTCAAACGCAATAAAAAAGGACATGATGCCTTTTTGAAATTCATCAATGTCCTTTAATTTAGGAAAAGCCGGCAAAGATTTATTTTATTTGTCAAGAAGCAATTTATGTGCCGGCATAGAAATTTTTAAAACTTATATTATTTTCAGTGCAATATTTTGCAATTTCATCGGATAGGTCGTCAAAGTATTGAGTATCCTTCCGGTTATAAATATTTTCATATATTGAGTTATACAGCGGATATTCTTCGTTTATAAATTTAAACATCTTAGTTTTAAAACTGCTCCTGAGGTTTAATTTATCAAACCAGTATTCGTCTGCATAATCCTTTGTTACTTCGATTATTCTTTTGAAGTCGGTAAGCTGCGGAATTATTGGAGAAACAAATACAATTGTTCTAATACCATTCTGCTTTAATTTTTTTAATGTTTCAAGTCTTTCTTCAAGTGACGAAGAATGCGGCTCGATTTTTCTTTTCAAATGTTCATCAAGTGTACTGATTGATATTGCAACTTCGACGTGTTTCATTTTTTTAAACAAATCAATATCTCTCAAAACAAGTTTTGACTTTGTAACAACAGTTATGAAAGCTTCAGATTTAACCAGCTGTTCCATAATCATTCTGGTAGTGCCGTATTTTTCTTCATATGAATTGTACGGGTCAGTGACAGTACTAACCATTACTTTCTTATTCTTAATTTTGAAAATATTAATCCTTTTATTTGTTCTTTTTATATCAATAAACTCACCCCATTCTTCGGAATGTTTACTGAAACTTGACATGTAAGCGGCGTAACAGTATAAGCATTTGTTCGGGCAGCCTACATAAGGATTAATTACATAGTCGAGCGTAGTTAACTTTGTTTTATTCAAGTAATCTTTAACTCTGGTCACATCTTCAACTACCATAACAGCATAATAAAATGTGAGAAGAAATATGTCAATAAGATTGATATCTTATTCGTGAGCGGGAATATTTTTCTCTATAATCATTGGAATTGGCGATGTAATAATGGTTTCAAGGTATTTATCATTTTCTTTTTTAATATTTTCAGCAATTGATTTTATTTCATCATTATTCGTGAAGTAGTGCTTCACAGCGTACTTTAAGACCACCATGCCTTTAACCGGACTTTTTTCAAATTTATATATATTATATTCGAAATATTTCTTAGCATTTTCACATCCGTTTACAAGAAAACTTATTGCAGCCTTATCAGCTTTCTTATTTTCAATGAGCTTTAAAAGAACACTGTTCTCTGTGTTTTCAACGGTTTTGTCAAAATTTTCGGCAAATTTGAGAGGATTTGCTTCTTTCGGGTAATAATAAACGCCAATCATTTTTGTCCATTTGCCTACATCTTCGTTTTTAAGAAAATATTCATTTCCGTAACCTTCTGTCTGCGGAGCAATTGCACTGTATTTTAAGGTGTAAACATCATTATTAAAATGAATTTCTTCGGCGTTCACAGGCTCTACAAGAAACATCAATGATATAAAAACCGTCAAAAATGCAGCTATAGATATTTTATGCATAATAGTTAACTCCTTAATTTCTATATATTTAAACTCGGTAAGAAAAAAAGCAAAATCTACACATAGGTAATTTTTAACGCGCAAAAAAATTTTTTTATAAGTTTTAAATCACTATGCTTGTGAATACTATTTCACCGATAAAACTTAATACATATAATACATTACCGGCTCGACGCAATTTTAATATTACCCCTTTACGGCAGGATACCGTATCGTTCGGCAGCACACAAACTTTACATTCTGCGGAAGATTTGATGGAAAAAATTGTAAATATATACGGAAAAGCCGATGCACAGCAATTACTTAAAAGAGTTTTAAAAGATACGATAAAAAATAATTTTTCAATAAATTCAGGTCAGTATTCAAAATTCTATACTATTCCAAATATAAACGAATACGGGTTGAAAATATCTTTTCCTATTGAAAAAACATACAAAGAAGCTCTTGAAGGAACATTTGAAAGATCCGATGATTTATTTCCGTTCCACAATTTTGGTCAATCTGTAATAACAAATAACAAAGGAGTTTATTTTCTCAAAAAAGTTAACGGAGTGCCGAATTCCATAGATAATTGGAATATCTTCTACGAACATCCTGAAAAACTTACAGATAAACATGCTCAAATTTACCTTGAAAAAATTTTAAAGTTATCAGAATTTCCTCAAAAATCTATAAACAATTTTGTTCAAAACATAAAAACAATTGTCGATAAAAACAGTGATTTATTAGATTTAATTAATCCTAATAATATTATGGTTGACTTTGAAAGAAAACTCCTTACCCCGATTGATCTGGATGACACACGCGGCGGGCTTCCGTTCAGAAATCCTATAGAAATTTATGAGTGTCTCGCAGACGAAGAACTTGCAAAACAATACAACCGTTTCTTAAATAATAATGAAATATTAGCTGCCGAAAAAGCAAGAAATAAGCTTTTCTCAAAAGTAATTACCGCTATAAGAGAAGTTTTCAGCTAATTAGAGTTTTTCGTTAATTGTTGTAAAATCTTTACCGCCGACAGCCTTATAGATATTTACCGTAGAAATTAAATAATTCACCTGACTGCTGACTTTATCTTTATCTGCAACAAGGAGTTTCTCACTGTCCTTCATCAAGTCTAAGTTTGATTTAGCTCCGATGTTATATTTTTTGTCAGCCAGTGCAAATTTTTCTTTTTCAAGATTATAACGTTTAATACTCTCATTATAATTCATTTCTCTAGTTATTGCGCCGCCCAGTGCATCGTTAACTTCCTGAACTGAATTTAGAATTGTTTTTTCATAAATCTGCTGTGCTTTTTCAAGCTCTAATTTAGTCCATCTTAAACGTGCCATTTTAGCTCCGCCGGTAAACAAATCTATGGAAGGCATAAAACCTATCAAAGATTTGAAAGTGTGATTTCCGAAAATATTTGTAAGATTATACGCACTGAAACCTGCCTGACCGTATAAAATAAATTTAGGAAGGAAATCGCGTCTGGCAACTTTTGCATCAATACCGATTTTTTCAATATAATCTTCGGCTTTTAAATAATCGGGTCTGTATTGTATAACTTCCGCGTTAATACTTTGAGGAAGCGGAAGAAGTGATGCAACGGAATAATCACTTCTAGGCATTACACTTAAATCTTTTTCCCTTAGACCTGTTAATACACCGAGTTCTCTTGCGACAATAAGTCTTTTGTCAACATAAACATTTAATTCTTCACGCAATTGTGTCAAAAGCTGTTTCTCGTCCATTAGCTCGGTAACAGGACATAGACCGTTTTTATATTTAATTTCTTCAAGTCTTACGATTTCCGTTTGAAGTTTTACCAGTTCTTCCTGATCTTTTATGAGTTTGTCAAATTTTATCAAATTAAAATAATCAGCGGCAACGGCAGAAGTTAAAGAAATATAAGAAGCTCTTTCATTCTGTTTAACCATTTCAAGCTGTTTTTTTACAGACTTTGTTTTTAAATAATTTTCTCCCCATATATCAACTTCATAACTCATGGTCAAAGGAAGGAAAAAATTACTCTGGCTGTAATCTCCAACGGTAATCGCTCCCATTTTAACGGTTGCAGAGCTTAAATCTCTGAAAACATCTCCTTGAAATCCGACCTGAGGCAATTGTCCTGCAAATGCCATTTTAACGACCTGCTCGGACTGTTTTACGTTCAATGATGCAATCTTTAAATCCTGATTATTTTTGTAAGCCGTTGTAATATAATCCGTTAAAACGGGATCATTATACTTTTGCCACCATTCAAGATTTAAATATTCGGTTCTGTAATCCGTTGTATTTTTTGATGCTTTTGCCTGCGCAACAGTTAAATTGCACAACAAAATAAACAGGGTTAATAATATTTTAAAAAATTTCATGCTTGCTATTTCCTTTTTTGTGTTATCATAATAACACAAAGAAAAATCATGGACAAGACAGATTTATTAAAAAGCAGAATTGGGATGAAGCTGGTACGTGTGGGAAAAATGGTTCGTGCCATAGCTAACAGAAAATTTGTAGAGGCAGACTACCCCATAACCCCCGAACAGTTTACGGTTTTGACCGCAATCCTCGACCATGACGGATTGTATCAGCGTCAAATAGGCGCACTGACTTTAAAAGACAGACCGAATATTACCAGAATTATAAATATTCTTGAAAATAAAGGTCTTGTAACACGAACAGCAGACACAAACAAACGCAAAATATTTAAAATTAATATTACGGAAAAAGGCAAAGAAGCTTACGAAGAAGTACTTCCTACAGTTGTTGAACACTGGCAGCAGACAGTTGAAGGCGTGACAGATGAAGAATTGGAAAGCTGTTTGAAAGTTTTAAATAAAATAAAAATTAACTTGGAAGAAAAATTAAATATGCAGATATAAGAGGTGAAAAATGGAAGAAAAGCCCCAACATAGTGAAGAATTTGAAGAAAAAGCGAAAAAAAGATTAAAAACAAGAAAAGAAAAAGCAAAGAAAAAACGCCCCGAATATAAGAAAAAACGCGTTGTTGT
>FR900455.1:55440-58553 GCA_000438175.1 Fusobacterium sp. CAG:439
TAACGGCTGTTATTCTTATCTTAACGGGAATTTTTCTTGCAATTCATTCAACTTTTTTCCAGTCAACAGATGACGCATTTGTTGAAGGAAGGCTTGTATCAATAGCTCCGCGTGTTCAGGGACCTGTTATTAAACTTCTTGTAGACGATAATGACGAAGTTAAAGCAGGACAGTTATTAGTTGAAATAGATCCTGCGGATTACGAGGTAAAACTTCATCAGGCAGAAGCAAAACTTGCGGAAGCCAGAGCCCAGTTAAACGTTACCGAAAAACAAATAGAAGAAGGCGGCTCAAATGTTCAACAGTCTTATGAAGATGTAAATTCAACAAAATCAAAACTTGATTTTGCAACCAAAGACCATAAAAGATACACAGATATGTATAAAGAAGGCATTGTATCAAAACAGGATTACGATAACAGTTCAACCCATTATACAGTCGCACAGGCAAATCACAAAGCTGCAAACGAACGTTCAAAAGCTATGCAGTCAGCATTAGAATCACACAAAGCTAAAGCCGAAGCCGTTCAGGCAGAAATTCAGAGATTGGAAGCAGAAGTTGAACAGGCAAAACTGAACCTTTCTTATACAAAAATCTACGCCCCTCAGTCAGGTATGGTTTCTGCAAGAAGCGTAGAAATGGGAAATTATGTTCAAGTGGGTCAGCCTTTAATGGAAATCGTACCCGAAAAAGTATGGGTTGTTGCAAACTTTAAAGAAATTCAATTAACTCACATGAAAAAAGGTCAGCCCGTATCAATAAAAGTAGATACTTATCCGGGGAAACGTTTTAAGGGTCATGTTGACAGCATTCAGCGTTCGACAGGCGCAAAGTCAAGCCTTTTCCCGCCCGAAAATGCCGTAGGAAGCTATGTAAAAATCGTTCAGCGTGTTCCCGTAAAAATCTTATTTGACGAGGATATTAAAGATTATAATATTGTCCCCGGAATGTCAGTTGTACCAAAGGTTAAAATAAGATAATGGAAGAAGTAAAAAAACAAACAAACCCGTATTTACAAGCTTTTGTAATCCTTTTACCTTCAATACTGGCACTTGTTGCGACCTCAGCAACAAATGTATGTCAGCCGAATATTGCGGGATATTTTGGTGCAACACAATATGAAGCCAATACAGTTATTACAAGTTACATTATTGCAAACGGAATAATGCTGCCCACAACAGGATTTCTTGCAAAAGTTTTCGGAAAGAAAATGTTTTTTATGTATTGTATAACATTTTTCTGTCTCGGAGCTTTATTCTGTATACTCGCAAGAGATTTGCACATGCTTATTCTGGCAAGAATTTTTCAGGGAATTGGCGGAGGCTGTATTTTACCGTTATGCCAGGCAATGCTGCTGGATATATTTCCGGATAAAAAAGGGCTTGCAATGGCATTATTCGGGGTTGCCGCCATGTTTGCGCCGCTTGCGGGACCTTTCTTCGGCGGTTACCTGACAGATAACTGGTCGTGGCAGTGGGTATTTATTATTAATATACCTCTTTGCCTGATTTCTCTTGCGCTTATCAAATTTTTCGTGCCTAAAGACGAACCCGTAAAAGAAAAATACAATAAAAAGTTTGATATTGTCGGCTTTGCGGGAATTGCAGCGGCAATGGGATGTATGCAAATTGTTCTTGATAAAGGTGAGCAGTTTAACTGGTTTGATACAACATGGATTTGCTGGCTTACCGGAATTTCTATATTTTCATTTATATTCTTTTATGTGTGGGAGCTTGAATACAAATATCCCATTATTGACATAAGGGTATTTAAAGATAAAAACTTTTTATGCGGAACAGCTATAAGTTCAATAATTAATGTTCTTTTGTACAGTACATTGCTCCTTGTTCCGTTATTTTCACAAAGTCTGATTGGTTACAGTCCTTCGGCATCGGGTTTAACAATGTTTCCGCGAGCAGTAGTTTGTCTTGCGGGGCTTCTTATTATGGGAGAAATCGCCAAATATGTCGAAAATCGAATTTTAACAGCAATAGGATTTATAATAATGGCATTTGCCGCAATCTGGATGTCATGTCTTAACACTACAGCTTCAATGTATAGTATTGTATTACCGAATTTACTTCTTTGCTTCGGTGTTTCTGTTGCATTCGTTCCTATTACCGCACTTTCTTTTTTAACTTTACCGAAAAATAAAACAGCAGATGCGGCAGGGCTTCATGCTTTGTTTAAAAACATTGTAACAGCAATTTCAACTTCCGCGTCTTCCACATTTATTGCCCGCGGAGGACAGGTTTACCAGAATAACCTTGTAGAACATCTTGCATATCACAATCCTGCATACAGGGTTCATTTATCAGCATTACAGCATAAATTCATGATGATTTATCCATCAGTTGTTGCTCATAAAAAAGCTTCGGGAATGTTATACAAACAGCTTTTGCAGCAAGCCAAACTCGGCGCCTTTTATGACGCCTTTTTATGTTTGGCAATGCTTGCAATGCTGACTATTCCTTTTTTATTACTCTTAAAAACAAAAAGTAAAAAATCGTCTGCCTAATAATTCATTTCCCAATTATCATTTAAAATTTTGCCGAAACACGCATAATCATTTAATGTTGAAGTATTCTCGCAGGTATTTCCCAATAATCTAGCTTTATCAATTGAGCCGCCGCGGCAAATACCTTTGGTTCTGCAATCATAAGAAACATTACCGGCATCAAGAACACCATCAGAAAAAACTGCCAAATAAAAAGCATCTCTTCCAACTATATTAGGTCCCTTCATTCCGTTAATATCTATAAAAACATTTCCTCGTGTTATTGTTATACCGTCTTCAGAAGTTGACGTTGTCCAGCTTGGTTTATCTAAACATATAGCAGCACCGCTTGCGATAACGGCACAAGCGCCACCGGTATATTTATTATTATTTATATCTTTAAAAAGATTTCCGTTAATATTTTTGTAATCATTAACAAAACAAGGTTCCGCAACCCCATCTTCACAATCCTGCACAACTTTAAAATAATCATGTAAAAAAGTTTTCATACTTGCAGGTGTAGTCAATCCGGCTTCTGTAAGATTTATAGCATTTTTATCAGTCATTTCACGCAAAAAAGCCTGTTGAAGTTCATTATAAACTTTGTGTAACTGAG
>FR900456.1 GCA_000438175.1 Fusobacterium sp. CAG:439
TTTAGTTAACATAAATAATTATATCAAAAAATCATTGCTTTTTCAAGCTGTTATTATTTCATAACAGAGAGATTATTTTCACTGTTAAAATTTGTAACAGTATACAAGAGAATTAGTTCTTTAGGATTATATTTTTTACCCATTTGTGGTATAAATAATATATAAGTAAGAATTATAGTTATATAATAATTCGTTTAAATGAGATATGGAGGCACAAATGTCAGTAGGACAATTCGTATTTATGTTACACAGCCACCTTCCTTATTACAGAAAAGCCGGTATGTGGCCTTTCGGGGAAGAAAATCTTTATGAATGTATGGCAGAAACTTACATTCCTTTATTGAACGCTATCTCCGAACTTTATGATGAAGGGATTAAAGCAAAACTTACGGTAGGAATTACACCGATTCTTGCAGAACAGCTTAACGATGAACATTTAAAACATGGCTTCGTTAAATATCTTGATTCGAGAATTGCTCAGGTTACCAAAGATTTGGAGAGATATCCTGATCCGAAAGTCGCTCATTCCCAACACTTAAAATATCTTGCAAAATATTATTTTGATTGGTTCTCTAACATTAAAGATGCTTTTGTTAATAAATACGGAATGGACCTTATTGGACAATTCAAAAAATTTCAGGACCTGGGATGTATTGAAATTACCACATCCGGAGCGACTCACGGATTTTCTCCGCTTTTAGCTACTGACAGCAACCTTAATGCGCAATTCAAAGTTGGTTCTGATACAACAAAAAGGCTTTTTGGTAAAAAAGCATGCGGATGCTGGCTTCCAGAATGTGCTTACAGACAAGGCTACGAATATGTCGGCAAAGACGGTAAAAAACATTGGAGACCGGCTATTGAAGTCACTCTTCAAAATAATGACATTGAATATTTCTTTACGGAATCTCATGTAATCGAAGGCGGTAATTCTATAGGAAACAGACGTGTAATAGGTGTTTACGGAAATATCGAATATATTCCGCTGCCGGAACGCCCTGCAACAGGATATGATACATATTCAGCTTACTGGCTTCCTGACGCTCAAGTTGCAGTTATGGGAAGAAATGACAGAGCTGGCTATCAGGTTTGGTCTGCCGCAGACGGCTATCCCGGAGACGGAGTATTTAGAGAATTCCACAAAAAAGATGATAAATCAGGTATGCATTATTGGAGAATTACATCTTCGACTACCGATTTGGGAGATAAAATGCTTTACGACCCTGTTTTAGCATTAAACAAAATTAATGAAAACTCTGATCACTATACAACTTTAATTTATCACATGCTTAACGACTATAAAAAAGCTACAGGTAAAGAGGGGCTTGTAATGGTATCATTTGATACAGAATTATTCGGACACTGGTGGTTTGAAGGCGTTGAATTTATTAAACAGGTAATCAAAAAATTTGCAGCATATCTTCCTGAAGTAGAAAGAATGACTGCAGGAGAATACGTCCATTCTCACCCGCCCAAAGAAGCTATTCAAATTCCTGAAAGCTCGTGGGGACAAGGCGGTCACTTCTATGTTTGGAATAATCACTTAACAGAATGGATGTGGCCTATTATCCATGCCTGCGAAAAACGTATTAATTCAATTGCAGACAAATATCCCGAAATACCGGAAGATAAATTGTTACATCGTGCATTAAACCAGTTGGCAAGAGAAAATCTGTTATTGCAAAGTTCTGATTGGCCTTTCCTAATTACAACATGGCAAGCCAAAGACTACGCAACAGATAGGTTCCGTGAACATGTCGACAGATTTGAAAAAATTGCAGATATGATTGAAAGCGGTAATATAGACAACAATGTATTGCAGGAAATCGAAAGTATTGATAATTGTTTCCCTGTAATTGATTACAGAGTATATCAATCTATCGAAGAAGGGGTAATTCCTCAACAATCAGCAAAGTTAGCTCCGCTATATCAATAATTGAGTAAAACCATAAAAAAGACCGGTTATAAGTCCGGTCTTTTTTTATTTATTAAAAATCAAATTTGGAAACTCTTTCCTCAGTTTTTCAATAGTGTTAATATCAGGTTCATATGTATTTTCAGTTTTAAAAAGAAGTTTTTCATCAGGTTTCAATCCGAATGCCGCGTATATTTTTCTTGCCTGTCTGACATTTCCGCTGAAACCATTCATATAAAAATCTAGAATCTGTGTATTTGAAAAAGGTTCAAATATAATTCCTTTTCTTTTTGTTATTGTGTTGTCTTTAGATTTTGGGACTTTAAACGCAACTATGGTATGATCAAGAGCTCTAATACAACCATCAGAAGATTTGGCATGCAGTGTGAAAATATCGCAGTTCTTAATTTTATTCATCTTGCATATAGTTTTTCCTGTTTCAGCTAGTTCGGCACAGTTTCCTACTTTGAAAGTACTGAGCATTCCTATTAATCTTCTGAAAACTTCAAAAATTCCGCCTTCTTCATATGCAGTATGCTGTAATTCCCGTATAACTCTAAGAAGCATATTGGTTTCTCTAATTTCATCAAGCAGTTCAAGTTGTTTTTGCTTAGGAAGATTGCTGTAAGACGCAGGCTTCCTGACATCAGCAAATTCAGAAAAGAATATACCTTTTACTTGTTTTATATTTTTTTGAAATGCAGATTTACCGGTAAATGTATTTTGTGTTTGAATATTATTAATCATATTTGTAAGAAAACTCGTAAAAAAAATTTTTGCCAAAACTATTGCAAAAATTTTTTCAGCATATTATAATAAAACTTGTCGAAAGATAATGACAAATAAATATGGGAGCGTAGCTCAGTTTGGTTAGAGCGCATGCCTGTCACGCATGAGGT
>FR900457.1 GCA_000438175.1 Fusobacterium sp. CAG:439
TTATTGCAAGAATGGCACATCATTTACTAAGGCAGGTGAATGTACGACAAATTACAATTCAATGTGCCGCGTCAAGCAGATACAGCCTATGAAGTTTTTCTTCTAACTCAAATTGCTCTATAGTACACAAATTTTGCAGTTAGAAGTAAGGTGCCGATTTATCGGCACCTTTTTCCTTTTTTTTAATTAATGTTTAATCGGAAGATAAGATTGAGGATAGTTGTAATCTTCCTTAAATCCTAAATGCCTGTACATTTTTAATGCCTGAAAATTGTTTGTTTCCGTTGTTGTATTAACCTCGGTAATAGGTTTTTCACCGTTATCAGCCCATTCAATAAGTTTTTCAACCGATTTTTTGAGCATGTGTTTTGAAAGTCCTTTACCCTGATGTTCTTTTCTTATAGCAACAATCGGAATATTGGCAATTCTTCCGCCCGTAAGGTTCATAAAGCAAAAACCTACGGGAATATTATTGTATAGCATTATCGTTGTTGCTTCGGGAAGAAATTCCGCATAAATATTATCAACAATTTTGGCTATTATATCTCTTGTGCCTTCAATTGTTTTAAACCGCGGATCAAACAAAGCATCGGCAGATGTTTCAAAACCTTCCTGAACAACTTTTACCGCATCTTCAAAATACTTAGACTGCCAGTCAACAAGTTTATAATCTTTATCGAGTTCCGAAAGCTGTGTAATTTTCAGGATTTCTCTTGAATTTGTTCCTGCCATCATAAATCTTAAAACTGCAATCCCTACAAATTTAAAACCATAGCGCGCTATATCTCCGATAAGATGTTTTTGTTCTCCCAGCATAGGATAGCAGACTACTTTATCAAACCTTTCCGATTTTGTAAGCTCAAGGAATTTTTTGATTAAATACATCCCGCGTTCAACCATATTTTCCATTTTGAAAGAATGAATTATATTTAATTCTATAGCTTCCGAAATTGCTGTTGTGTAAACAAGAAATGCAACGGGGATTGTATTTTCAAACAAAACAAGACATTCGATTAAATTTTTCTCGACGGCATCGGCAAAATCCTCAAAACCTAAAGGTTCAAGTTCAAACATATATTCGTCAATTGCCCTGTTTCTAAAATCGTTGTAAATAGTTACAAAACCTTTGTAATCATCGGGAGTTAATAATCTTGCTTCGAAGTTAGTTGTATCGCCTGTCATTTCTTAATTCCTTATTTACAGCATATGATGCATTTTGTCTTTTTTTGTTTCCATATATCTTTTGTTAAATTTATTGATATACGGCGGTATTTTAACTATATCATGCACAGTTAATCCGTAACCGTTCAAACCGACGATTTTTTTCGGGTTATTTGTGATGAGATTAAAGTTGTTAAAGCCTAAATCAAGTATAATCTGCGCGCCCATGCCGTAATCTCTTAAATCTTCTTTAAATCCGAGCGAAAGATTTGCTTCAACGGTATCCTGCCCGCATTCCTGCAGTTTGTAGGCTTTAATTTTGTTAATAATACCAATTCCGCGTCCTTCATGACCTTTCATATAAATTAAAGCACCTTTTCCGTATTCGTTAATCATTTCTAACGCGCTGTGGAGCTGATAATTACAGTCACATTTAAGGCTGTGGAAAATATCTCCAGTAAGGCATTCACTGTGAACACGGATAAGCGGAATTTTATCAGACCCGTCATTTTTAACGAGAGCAACACTTTCCTGCCCCGTAACGTGATTAACATAGCCGTAAATTTCAAACTCTCCGAATTGGGTCGGAAGATGAGCTTCTGCTTCACGCGTTACGATTTTTTCCGATTTAAGACGGTAAGCAATTAATTCTGCAACAGAGATAAATTTAATCCCGTGTTTTTGTGCAAATTCGTAAAGTTCATCGCGTTTTGCCATGTGTCCGTCTTTGCCCATGATTTCACACATAGGACCTGCCGGAATGTGTCCGCAAAGCTTTGCCAGATCAACAACTGCTTCCGTATGCCCTGTACGGGTTAACACTCCGCCTTTTCGTGCCACACAGGGGAACAAATGTCCGGGGCGGCGAAGGTCTGAAGGCTGAGCATCCGGTGCAAGGCAGACTTCAATTGTTTTTGCCCTGTCAAATGCCGAAATTCCTGTTGTTACACCGTATTTTTCATGAGCATCAATGCTTACCGTAAAGGCTGTTCTCATACTTTCCGTATTTTGTTCTACCATCTGGTGAAGCTGCATTTTTTCAGCGATTTCATTAGATACAGCAAGGCAGATTAACCCTTTTGCATTTTCTGCCATAAATTTTATAATCTCAGGTGTAACCATTTGTCCTGAACAAATTAAGTCACCTTCATTTTCTCTATCTTCATCGTCTGCAACGATAATCATTTTACCGTTTTTAAAATCTTCCAATGCATCTTCAATTTTATCAAATTTAAAATTTTCCATTTTACATAAACCCGTTTTCTTTCAAAAAATCTTCTGTAATATTATTATTTTTCGTTGATAAAAATTTTTCAACATACCTTCCTAAAATATCTGTTTCGATGTTTACGAGGTCGCCTGTTTTAAGGAATTTAAGATTTGTATTTTCAAGCGTGTGGGGGATAATTGCCGCGCTGAAGGTGTTATTTTGATTTTTAGAAACGGTTAAACTTATGCCGTTTACGGTAATTGAACCTTTATAAACAATATATTTATCAAGTTCTTTGGAAACAACAAATGTCATATCTCCAATGTACTTTGCTGTTCCGTCGACATGTCCCTGAACAATATGCCCCCCCATGCGGGTTGAAGGTGTTAAGGCTCGTTCAAGATTCACGCATTCTCCTGTTTTAAACCCTTTTGTAATCTTTAAAGTTTCTGAGCTGACGTCAGCTTGAAACGTGTTTTTGCCGATTGAAACAACTGTCTGGCAGCAGCCGTCAATTGCAATACTGTCGCCGATTTGTGTTCCTTCAAGCACCTTTGAACATTCAACAACAAGTTTTTTCCCGTCAAAGCTTTTTATAAATCCTGTTTCTTCCACAATCCCTGTAAACATAAGTTTATTTTATCATGAAAATACCTTTTCGTCTAATTGAATAATAATTTTCAGGATTTCTATAATATCATATGGGATTAACTTTTGAAAAGCTTTTTCAAGCTTATATTGATTGCAGGAAGCATAAGAGAAACACTGTCAACGCATTGATGTTTGAATATAATCTTGAGCAAAATCTTTTGAAGCTATATGAAGATCTTGCAAGCGGAGAGTATAAAATTGGACAGAGTATATGTTTCATTGTACTTTATCCAAAACCCAGAGAAGTCTGGGCTGCGGACTTTAGAGACAGAATTGTCCACCATCTGATTTATAACGAGATTAAAGACAGATTTTATAAAAGGTTTATTAAAGATACATACAGCTGTATTCCCGCCAGAGGCACCACAAATGCTGTTAAGTCGGTTAAAGCATATGCCGCATCGGTAACAAATAATTTCACGGAAACAGCTTACTTTTTAAAAGCTGATTTAAAGAATTTTTTTGTAAGTATTGATAAAAACATTTTATATATGGAAATTGAGAAATTTGTGAATGAAGATTGGGTTTTAAAGCTGATCAGGCAGGTAATTTTTCACAACCCGAAAAAAGATGTATGCATAAAATCTCCGGCATATAAATTTAACTGCCTTCCAAAATATAAAAGCCTCTGGTATACTCCCTCACACAAAGGCTTGCCGATAGGTAACCTTACAAGCCAGTTTTTCAGCAATGTATATTTGAATGTGTTGGATCAATATGTTAAACATCATTTAAAATGCAAGTATTATTGCAGGTATGTTGATGATTTTGTGATTATGCATAAAAATCCGCAATATTTGAATAATATACATAAGGATTTAACCGTTTTTCTTAAAGAAAGGCTTAATCTTGAACTTCATCAGCATAAAAAATTAATTAATAAAGTTGATAAAGGTATAGACTTTGTCGGTTTTGTCGTAAAACCATACAGAACAAGTCTCAGGCAAAAAACAATAAAAAGAATTTTTAAAATAATCAATACACAAAAGCTAAATTCCAGATGGTTTTATGAGGAAGAACTTGAAAAATTTACTTCAACAATAAACAGTTACCTCGGTATGCTAAGAAACACAAACGGCTATTTTTTAAGAAAAGAAATCTGTTTACGATGTATAAACCTGTTTGTTATATGTGACGATGAGTTTACTAAATTAAAAGTTGTCTGGCACAGTCATATAAATAGAGGGCAAAATCATCATCTTCATTAATTTTATTAATTAAAACGCGTTTAATTTCAAGCGGAGTTTTTTCAATAGGAAACAAGAATAATTTATATGGTTCAACATTGAGTATTTGACAAATTGCGGCAAGTGTTTCGGGTGCAGGGTAATTTTTTCCGTTTTCAATGAAGCTTACACTTCTGGGGCTGATACCGATTTTTTCTGCAAAATATTCCTGTGTAATACCTTTTTCATTGCGCAATGATTTAATTTTTGCTCCTAAGAGGCTTTTTATCTGATACATACTCCACCTGACTAATTATTATCCTTAATACGGCAATAAAATTTAATGAGCTGTTAGGTAATAATTACTTGACAATATTATCTAATAAGTAGTATAATTTATCCACATGGCTAATAGTAATCAAAATGAAAAAGGAGCAATTTATGAAAGAAATGAATTCTAAAAGCAATATTGCTTTTACTCTGGCAGAAGTATTGCTGACTATCGGTATAATAGGAGTTGTAGCAGCTATGATTTTACCGACTGTTATTAATGAAACTAAGGAAAAAGAATATGCCGTTGCGCGTAAAAAAGCTCTTGCAACAATCGGGGAAGCTGTAAGATTGATTACAGTAAAAGGCAGTATAAGAGATGCTTCAAATGCGGAAGATTTTGTAGAAAACTATCTGAAAAAACAGCTGCAAATAGCTAAAACTTGCGATAATAATAATTTGAGAGATTGCGGTATTGAAACCGGAACGGATAAAATTTTGTCATTAGCTGAAACAAAGATGACGATGCCTAAGACAGTTAAAGAATTGGCATCAGGTATTTCAAGCGGTACTGTTACGGATCCGTCATCAACAAGTTACGGTTTTGTCATGTCGAACGGTTATTCGGTAAATTTGTTTTACAATCCGTCGTGTCTCAGTGATGATAAAGATGCTAACCATTGGGGACAGGACAGGGTATGTGTAAATGCAATTTATGATATGAACGGGCTTGCCCAGCCTAATGAAGTTGGTAAGGATATAGGTTTCGTAACTGTGTTATATCCTGATATTCGAACTCAAGCCGTGGCTCCGGATGTTCACAAAAAGAATGCATCATCAGCGAATTTTTATAACGCCGGAGCAAGCTGCGCAAAACTCGATCCTGAATATACTCTCCCTAATAGAGACGAACTCCTTGCAATGTACTTTAACTCCAATCTTCTTGGAATTACGTCAGGCTACTATTGGTCTGCCTCTGAGGCTTCCGCAGAGTTGGGTTGGTACCAGCATTTCAGCCTTGGCAACCGCAACAGGTACTCTAAGTCCAATGGGCGCTATGTCCGCTGCGTCAGGAGATAAGTTATTTAATTATTTAGTTATTTAACGCGAATATTTTTGCGCAGTAAAAAACCTCCTTAAATTAATTAATAACAATGATTTACAATATTTATTGTACCATAAAACCTTATATAGCGCAAGTTTTAGGTAATAAATAGTACATGAAACTTTACAAATAAAGAACTTTAGGAGAATAATATGGCTCAATACCGCCACCTGCCTATTTACAAAACAGCATATGATTTACTTGTAGAACTGATGAATACTACAAAAGATTTTCCGCGTGATTTTAAATTCTCGTTAGGTGAAAAAATTCAAAATCACGTTATCGAATTGCTCGTTTTGATTTATAAGGCAAATAGCAGCAAAGATAAAAAAGACTTTATTTATGAAATTTTAAATCACGCTCAATTTTTGGATTTATTTTTGCGAATTTCTTTTGATTTGAAAATAATTTCCCAGTCACGATATTGTGTCTTAATCGAAAAAACATATTCGATTGCCAAACAAGCTCAAGGGTGGTTGAAATCATCCTTTGAAACTGAGCCGGAGCCTGCTTATGCCAAGGTGTAACAGGGTGTGCTCAAATTTATCTCGTCAGCGGTGGTTGTTAAATATCTCAACCAAAGTTTTGCATATGTGCAGAAGTCATTTTTATTGAAAGATTCGATATAAATGATTGTTAATCCGTTGTTCTACGTCAGGCAACTATTGGTCTGCCTCTGAGGCTTCCGCAGAGTTGGGTTGGAACCAGAATTTCAACAATGGCAACCGCAACAGGAACTCTAAGTCCAATGGGAACAATGTCCGCTGCGTCAGGTGATAAATTAAAAAAAGGGTTGATACCCTTTTTTTGTTGTGAATATAATACTATAATTTTAATAATATTGACTTTTTTCTTGTAAAAATATAAAATAAAAAGCGGGTAAGCCCTGATATCATTAACTTACCTCTGCGGCGCAAACTTCAAATTTGTTAAACCGATAGAGGAAAGGGGGTGATAGAGTGGAATTCAGTGTAACTGAAAAAGCGTTAGTGCTTATCTTTCTGATAATACTAACGCTTAAACTCAAATAACGGGGCTTTTAAAGAGAGGAGCGCAATCCTCTCGCCCTTCTTTTTTATTATAACCTATGTTTTTATAAATTTCAAGTCTAACTCGTTGCAATAAAATATTTTCCTCATATAATAATAATTAATTAAAGGAAAAGGAGAGAATATTATGTCTAGAAAACCTATTATTGCAGGAAACTGGAAAATGAATTTATTGCGTTCAGAAGCTAAAGAAGTTTTTGAAGGGGTTAAAAATTTTGTAAAAGATTATACAGCGGTTGAATTGCCTACAGTTGTCATTGCTCCTGTGTTTACATCAATTGCAGCAGTAGAAGCTGTCAGATGTGATTGCGGATGCGGCGGAAACAAAATTTCTATAGCAGGACAAAACTGCCACTGGGAAAAATCAGGCGCATATACAGGTGAAATTTCTGCTGAAATGTTGAAAGATGCAGGATGTGATTATGTTATTATCGGCCACTCCGAAAGAAGACAGTATTTCTCGGAAACAGATGAAATGATTAATAAAAAAGCAAAAGCTATTCTTGCAGGCGGCTTAATTCCTATTATTTGCTGCGGTGAAACTCTTGAACAAAGAGAATCAGGCGTTACTGACAGCTGGATTGCAGGACAAATTAAAGCTGCTTTGGAAGGAATTTCTCCTGCTGATGTTGCAAAATCAGTAATCGCTTATGAACCTATCTGGGCTATCGGCACAGGTAAAACTTGTGATGCTGATGAAGCTAACAGAGTTATCGCTATGATTAGAAATGTTGTGAAAGAAGCTGCGGGAGCAGAAGCAGCTGACGCAATCAGAATTCTTTACGGCGGTTCTGTTAAGCCTTCTACAATTGAAGAACAAATGTCTAAATCAGATATCGATGGTGCTTTAATCGGCGGAGCTTCATTAAAAGCCGAAAGCTTAAATGAAATTATCGAAAAAACTATGAAACTTATGAAATAGGTTTTAGGTAAAATTAAAAAAGACAGGATTAATAATCCTGTCTTTTTTGTTTAAAAATTGACAATGCGCCTGCTTTTATTTTATAATTCATTATACCTGTATAATTAAGAAAAGGAGTGCAAAATGGCACAACAATTTAATGCTCAGAATATTAAAAAAAGAATTTCGGTACTTGTATTCTTGAAAGGCTCGACAGCACCTCTTGTTTTGTATGTTGAGAAACCCGAAGAACTTTATGCAGAATTGCAGCAGGCAGTGAAAAGCACAGCAGCAGTCTTAATCGAAAAAGAAACTCTCGGACCTTTGAAAAAAGTATGTTTTATATCAAATCAGATTGCGGCTCTCGCTGTTCAGGAAGAACAATACGTAGGATAAACTTTAATGAATTACAAAATTTCAATAGAAGAACTTGAAAATACTCCTTCTAAAACTCTTGATTTTCATTTTGAAGATAAAATTGAGGGATTAGATTGTGTTACCCCCGTGACTTCCGATTTGGAAATAAAATCTCTAGGGGACTTTATTGAAGTAAGAGGAAATGTTAAAGGAATTGTTAAACTTGAATGTGATTTGTGCCTTAAAGAGTTTGAATATGAACTGAATTTTGATATCGACGAAATGTTTGCAAAAAATACTCTTTTAGAGGATTACGGGCAAGAGTTCGAGCTTAAAGAAGGTCAGTTTGTAACAGATCTTGAAGGTGCAGATGAAATTGATATTTATGACTTATTGTATCAATCTGTAATATTAAATTTACCAAATAAGAAAGTTTGTGGTATAAATTGTAATGGGGATAAATTTCTTAAAGAAGAAAATTTGTCCGACCCAAGATTAGATGTGTTCAAAAACATTAAAATCGAAGGTAAAAAAGAAATATAAGTAGTATAAGAAAATAAAAAAGGAAAAAAGAAAATGGCAGTACCTAAGAAAAGAACAGGACACTCAGCACAAGGACACAGAAGAAGCAACTGGAAAGCTACAAAACCGGAAACTACAAAGTGCCCTAACTGCGGTGAAACAGTATTAACACACACAGTATGCACAGCTTGCGGAACTTACAAAGGTAAACCCGTAAGCATTAAAGACAGAGTTGAAGAAGCAGCGGTTAAAGAAGAAAAGAAACCTGCTAAAAAATCAACTAAAAAAGCTGAAAAAGCTGAAGAAACAAAAGTAGAAGAAGTTAAAGCGGAAGCGGTTGTTGAAGAAGCAAAAGAAGAAGCTCCCGTAGAAGAAACTTCTGAAACAGAAGAAAAATAACTCTATAAAAGTCGGGCGGCTGAAAAATTTTTCAGTCCCCGCCTTTTAACCGTTATAAATTTAAATATAAGACTTTGAGAGGGATAAGATGACGAGAATAGCAATAGACGCAATGGGTGGTGACCATGCTCCGCATGAGATAGTTGCAGGAGCTGTATGGGCGGCTAAAGAATACGGGGTCGCAATTGAGTTAGTCGGAAAGCAAGACAGAATTGAACAGGAACTCGATAAGATTTCCCATGAAGGTTTTATGACCGATTACGGCAAAGGCGGAGCCGCTAAATATCGTGTTAAAATTGATACATCCAAACTTGATATAAAAATTACCCACGCATCGGAAGTTATTGAAATGGGTGAAGCCCCCGGGCAGGCTATTCGTAAAAAGAAAAAGTCATCTATTGTTCTTGCTGTTGATGCTGTAGCTCAAGGAAGCTCTGATGCCGTTGTTGCGGCAGGTTCTACCGGGGCTGCAATGGCTTCAAGCTTATTTGGTTTGGGAAGAATACCGGGAATTGACAGACCTGCTATTGCTGTTACTTTACCTACAATTAAGAAACCTATTGTTGTTATAGACGGCGGAGCCAACAGTAATTGTACGCCCGAAATGTTATACCAGTTTGCAATTATGGGTGCAACATTCTCTAAAAACGTACTCGGTATTGAACATCCGCGTATCGGTGTTTTGAATATTGGTGAAGAAGCCGGTAAAGGTAATGAACTTGCACAGGCTACATATAAAATTCTTGAGCAGCATCAGGAAAAATTAAACTTTGTCGGAAACATAGAAGGTAAAGAAATTTTCTTAAGTGTATGCGATGTTGTTGTATGTGACGGATTTGTAGGTAACGTTGCTTTGAAGGTTACCGAGGGTACATCACAAATGTTATTCAGAATGTTGAAACAGGAATTTAAAGCTGATCTGGCCGGTAAAATTATCGGACTTCTTGCAAAACCGTTTATGAAAAGAATTTATACAAAGATTAACTATGAAGAATTCGGCGGTGCACTGCTTTTAGGTGTTAAAGGCATTACCGTTATTTCTCACGGCAGAAGCAAAGCTTACGCAATTAAAAATGCCGTCAGAGTTGCAAAACACGCTGTAGAAACAGGCGTTAACGAAAAAATAGCTAAGTTTTATGAGGAATAAAATATATGACAGATAAATTAATTCCGTTGAGAATTGCGGGTGTCGGATACAGTTTACCCGAAACAGTTATTACTAACGATGATTTAACCAAATTATACGAAACATCTGACGAATGGATTTATACACGTACCGGAATTAAAGAAAGACGTGTTGTTTCAGGTGAGCAAAATGCAATAGATTTAGGTTTCGAAGCTGCGCAAAAAGCTTTGGAAAGAGCAAAAATGAACCCTGATGATATTGAATTAATTATCGCGGCGTCTTCGGCTCCGCCTGATTTGTACCCTGCAATTGCGTGTCATATTCATCAAAGACTTGGTATTAAAGCTCAAATTCCTGCTTTTGATATTACTGCGGCATGCTCGGGATTAATATACGGGTTAAGCATTGCAAAAGCATATATTTCTTCCGGGATGTACAAAAATATTCTGATAGTTGCGACCGATAATAACTCACGTCTTGTTAACTGGGAAGACAGAGCTACCTCAATTCTTTTCGGAGACGGAGCGGGTGCAATGGTTGTAACTCAGGCAGAGGATGGAATTGATGATGTTATTGCAGTTGATATCAAAGCTGACGGAAACTATGGGAATTTAATTGAGCTTTCGTTTGACGGTAAAAACTGTCCGTTGGTTGAACAGTATGAAGAAAAACCCAAAGGTATAAGAATGAACGGACGCGGTGTTTATACATTTGTGGCTAAAGTTCTTCCTCATTATGTTGAAAATCTTATTTCAAATGCAGGCTTAAAACCTGAAGATATTGACTATTTAATTCCGCATCAGGCTAATATCAGAATTATTCAGGCTGTGCAGGAAAGATTGGGATATTCTGATGATAAAGTTGTTACGAATATCAAGTATTACGGCAATACTTCTGCGGCTTCAATACCTATTGCATTAGCTGAAAGTGTTGAAAAAGGTAATGTGAAACTCGGGACAACCGCTGTTCTTTGCGGTTTTGGCGCAGGAATGACATGGGGCGGTGCAATTGTAAGACTTAGAGAGGGTATTTGCTGATGAGCATTAAAATCGGGAAGGCAAATAAACCGGGAACCATTGTTTTTCATTACGGTAACCCTGCTTTTGTAAAAAAAGTTAAAGAGGCTAAAACTGAAACTTTATATGCTTGTAAGCCTTTCAAACCTTTATGTGAGTTTTGCAAAGAAAAAATCGGTCTGTTAAATGACGATGTATTTATTAAACAAGCAGAAAAATTAAATAAGGAGTAAATTATGTCTAAAAAAATAGCTTTTCTTTTTCCCGGACAGGGTTCGCAGGCTGTCGGCATGGGAAAAGATTTGTATGATAATTTTGAAAGTTCAAAATCTGTTTTTGATACGGCTGATAAAGTATTGGGAAAAAGCGTGTCAACACTGTGTTTTGAAGGTCCTGAGGATGCCTTGAAGCAAACGTTTAATACACAGCCTTGCATTGTTACAATGTCAATTGCCGCTCTGGAAGCTTTAAAATCACAATGTGATGTTAAACCTGACTATACAGCGGGTCACTCTTTAGGCGAATACTGTGCAATGTATTGTGCGGGAGTAATGAATTTAGAAACAACTTTAAAAGCTATTCAAAAAAGAGCAGATCTTATGGGGCAAAAAAATGGCGGTGCTATGTCTGCTGTTTTAAACGCTCCCGGAGGTGCCTTGGAAGAAGCATTAAAAGAAGCATCTCAAGTTGGGTATGTTGATGTTGCAAACTACAATTCTCCTGCTCAGGTTGTAATCACAGGTGACGAAGCTGCTGTGGCTAAGGCGGGCGAACTTCTTATGGCTAAAGGTGCAAGACGTGTTGTTCCCCTTCCTGTATCAGGTGCTTTTCACTCTAAATTTATGGAAGATGCAGGGCATGAATTTGCAAATTTTGTGTCTGAATTGGAATTGAACAATGCTCAAGTTCCTGTAATTACAAATGTCGATGCATCTGCAACAACAGAAAGCAGTAATTTTAGAGAAAAAATGCCTAAACAAATTTATTCATCGGTTCACTGGACCCAAACAATTCAAAAAATGGCTGCCGACGGTGTTGAAATTTTTGTTGAAATCGGACCCGGTAAGGTACTGGCAGGTTTGAATAAAAAAATTGTTCCTGATGCTAAAGTCTTTAATATATTTGATAAAGCATCATTGGATGCAGCAATTAACGATTTGAAGGTGATTTTATGCTAAAAAAAATAATACTTTTACTTTTGATATTATTATCATCGAATTTTGTTATTGCTGCTTCAGATAAAAATGATGCTTTTTATAAAGTTCAAATGGCTTATTATAACAGCATAAAAACCTGTTCTGCCGGAACATTCAGTTTGCCTTCAATAGAAATGTTCGGACAGAATATCGATTTTAAATTGATAGTTTACGGTAAGAAAAATGGTAAGTGTATTATACGTGAGCAAATGGGAGGTTCGGATACCAGATGCTCTTTACCTATGGATGTAGCAAGAAAGTATGCAGATGAAAATATTAGAACATTAGAAACTTCAATGAGACAAGGTTCTGCATATAGTGCTTATGTAAATCAAGTACACAATAATGAAAATTATTGTAAATTTTAGACAATTTATAAAAGGTTTACGGCGGGTTAATCCCGCCGTATTTCTCTTTTTAATTCCTTTAAACTGTTTATCATTTTGTAAACATATTCTATCTCTGCAGCCTGTGCATCATCAAGCCATTCGATAATTTTCTGTTTCAGTGTTTGTTTTGAGATTTTATGTTCATAGTCGAACAAATCTTTGACCTGCACATCGAATATTTTTGCCAGTATTTCAAGTTTTTCCGGCTGGGGAAAATGTTTACCGGCTTCAATTTTCGTAATATGGTTCGGCTCAAATCCAACTAATTCGGAAAGTTTTTCCTGTGTCAGATTTTTGCTTTTTCTCAGCTCTTTAATTCTTTTGCCGAGCATTTTTCTGCATGAGTCCATGTTTAATCTCCTATATTAATAGGATAATACTCTATTTTTCTTTAAAACATATTGACAAACGAATGAAAATAACTTAAAATCATGCGTATTATAATTATAAATTGCATAAAATTAATTGTTTTACGAATGAAAGAGGAATATTATGAGCAAAAAAGCATTTACATTAGCAGAGGTTCTTGTTACGCTCGGAGTGATCGGAGCAGTTTCGGCTCTGACAATGCCTGCATTAGTTCAACACTTCAAAGACATGGTATTAATTAGTCAGGCAAAGAAAAGTTATACAAATTTTTTAAATGTGATTAAAAGAATGGAAGCCGAAAATGAATGTACTAATTATGCTGACATATTTGCTACCGGAGAAAGTGCCGCTCAAATTGCAAAAAATATAGCAAAATTTTATAATGGTTCACAGGTTTGTACAGCAAAAAATCAAGGCTGCGGGAGCGAATATAAGGTTAAGACTGCAACTCCTTTGAATAACGGTACAGGAGGAATATCTTTAGAAAATTTCGGTTTCCCGAGAATTAATAATGTTGACGGCAGTTCTATCTATTTACGTAATATACGGGATAATTGTATTCCGTATACATACACGGCAAACAAAAAAGATGAAAACGGTTTTTATACCGGTGAAACTTATACTATTACTGAAACCAGATGTGCGACAGTTATTATCGATGTAAACGGAGAATTTAAGGGGCCTAATCAATATGGAGCTGATGTGCATCAAATAATAGTGCAAGACAAAAAATTGGAGCCTAATGATAATAATTTCGGCTGTTTAAAGTCCATTTTCGTGAACAATAAATTAAATTATAAGAAATATTCAGACGATATCGAATTTTAATGTTACAAAGTATGTAATAAAAAGTCATAAACTGTGATTACGGTAATCTTTATGCTATAATCACAGTTATAGGGATAATAATAACAGAGAAGAGATGCAGGTTGGGTTTAACCTGACAATTATAAGGAGAAAATTAATGACTGAAAGAAAAATTGCATTGGTAACAGGCGGTTCCCGCGGTATCGGTTTAGCTTGCGCATTAGAGCTTGCAAAAGCAGGATGCGACATCATTATTAATGATATTTGCGAAGCGGAAAAAGCTCAGCCGGCTTTAGATGAAATTAAAGCTTGCGGCGTAAATGCTTATTTCTACAGATTTGACGTTTCAAATGATGAAGAAGTTCAGGCAAATGTTGATAAAATGATTGCCGAACATGGTAAAATTGATGTCTTGCTTAATAATGCAGGTATCACAAAAGACGGTCTGTTCATCAGAATGGATATGGAACAGTGGGAAAGAGTTATCAAAATTAACCTTACAAGTGCTTATTGCGTAACCCATGCCGTTATTAAACACATGATGAAAGCACGTCAGGGATCAATTATTAACATGTCAAGCGTTGTAGGCTTACACGGAAACCCCGGTCAGGCAAACTATTCAGCTTCTAAAGCAGGTTTAATCGGCTTGACTAAAACTCTTGCAAAAGAATTCGGCTCAAGAAATATCAGAGTTAACGCAGTATGCCCGGGCTTTATCCAAACAGCAATGACAGCTAATCTTCCTAATATCGAAGAATATCTTAAAGCTATCCCTATGAAGAGATTGGGTACTCCTGAAGATATTGCTAAAACTGTAAAATATCTGGCATTAGATGCTGATTATGTATCAGGTCAGGCAATCGAAGTTGCAGGCGCTTTAATCATATAGTAAAAGTTAAGATTTTTAACAATATGAGTGCAGGATTGTAAATTCCTTGCAAAAAAATCTTGCTCTAAGTATAATATTAGAGAACAAATAGTATAGTATACAATTTAAATTATGAGGAAATTAGAAATGAGTACATTCGAAAAAGTTAAAAAAGTTGTAGTAGATCAATTAAGCGTTGATGAAGCTTTAGTTACTCCGGAAGCTAGCTTCACAGCTGACTTAGGTGCTGACTCTTTAGATACAGTTGAATTAGTTATGGCTTTTGAAGAAGAATTCGGCTGCGAAATTCCTGATGAAGAAGCTGAAAAAATTCAAACTGTTCAAGATGCAGTTAACTACATCGACTCTCACAAATAAGAGTTGTGCGTGTAGCCACTGTTTATAAAAAGTTGCGAGGGTGAAAATTGAATATTCATTTTCCCCTCGTATATTTATCAGAATTAATTTAAAAGGTAAAGAGATGACAAAAAGAAGAGTAGTTATCACAGGACTTGGAGCGGTTACACCATTCGGTGTCGGTGTTGAGAAATTTTGGAATAGTCTTGTTGAAGGAAAAAGCGGAATTAGTACATCAGAGCTTATTGATATTGATAAGCACGTTGTAAAAATATCAGGTGAATGCAAAAATTTTAACCCTGATGAATATCTTGATCCTAAAGAAGCTAAAAAAATGGACAGATATATTCAGTTTGCCGTTATAGCTGCTGATGAAGCGATTAAAGACGCTAAATTAGAAGAAGTCAAAGATGTTGACCCTTATAAAATCGGTGTTATAGTCAGTTCTGCAGCCGGCGGTTTCAGAACTTTCGAAGAAAACCATATCAGAATTCTTGAAAAAGGGCCTAACAAATGTTCTCCGTTTACAATTCCTATGATGATTGTAAATATGGCATCCGGTCGTATTTCTATGAAGTATGGTTTCAAAGGTATTAATAAAGTTGTTGTTTCTGCCTGTGCGACAGGTACTCACTCCGTAGGCGACGCTTTCAGAGCTATTCAATACGGTGATGCCGATATTATGGTAACAGGCGGTGCAGAAGCTACAATTTGTGATGTAGGTATAGGCGCATTCTCCAGTGCAAGAACTTTATCTAAACGTAACGATGAGCCGACAAAAGCTTCACGTCCATGGGATGTTGACAGAGACGGTTTTGTTATGTCTGAGGGTGCAGGAGTTCTTATTCTTGAAGAATACGAACATGCTAAAAAACGCGGCGCTAAAATTTATGCAGAAGTTGTCGGATATGGTCAGACAGCTGATGCTTATGATGTTGTTGCTCCGGATCCGGAAGGAAAAGGTGCTACAAACTCTATGAAATTTGCTCTTGAAGATGCAGGATTAAAACCTCAGGATGTTGATTATATCAATGCTCACGGAACAAGTACCGGCTTAGGCGATATTGCTGAATCTAAAGCTATTGAAGGATTGTTCGGAAGCAAAGATGAAAATAAAAAACTTCTTGTAAGTTCTACAAAATCTATGCATGGTCACTTACTCGGTGCTACGGGAGCGGTTGAATGTATTGCATGTATTAAGGCTATTAATGAAGGTATTGTTCCACCGACTATTAATCTTGATAATCAGGATGAAAAAGTCGGAAACCTTGACTATGTACCTCATAAAGCAAGAAAAGCAGACATTCATGTCGCATTGTCAAATTCATTCGGATTTGGCGGGCAAAATGCTTCTGTTGTTATCAAAGAGGCTGAATAAGTAAAAAAAATAAATATTAAAAAAGCCCTCAATTTTGAGGGCTTTTTATTTGTTTAAAATTCAACTTTCGGCGTTTGTTTTTCCTGCTCTGTAATTTCAAAATAATCTCTTGACTTAACTCCTGACATAGCGGCTACAAGAGATGTCGGAAACGTTCTTATAATTGTATTTATAGTTTTGACGCTTTCATTGTAATCCCTTCTCGCGACTGCAAGTCTGTTTTCAGTTCCGGCAAGTTCGTCTTGCAGACCTGTAAATGCTTTATCGGCTTTAAGATTAGGGTAATTTTCAACAACAACAAGCAGTCTTGAAAGTGCACTGTTTAATTCGTTTGTGCTTTGTTGTACCGCTTTAACATCGTTTGTATTCATTGCACCTGATAATTTGGCACGTGCATTTGCAATATTTGTGAAAATTTCATTTTCATGTTTTGCGTAACCTTTTACTGTATTTACCAGATTTGGAATTAAATCGTTTCTTCTTTTAAGCTGGTTTTCAACCTGTGCCCAGTTTGCCGTAACATTTTCGTCCATAACCTGCAATTTGTTGTAAGTTCCGATGAAAAATCCTGCAATCGCTATTATTGCAAGGATTAGAACTCCTAAAATAATTAAACCTGTGTTTTTCATGATATCTCCTTTATAATTGTGTAAAATTTTTTACCATCCGCGTGAAGCTCCGCCTCCGCCGAAGCCTCCTCCTCCTCCAAAACCGCCGAAACTTCCGCCTCCGCTACCGAAAGAGCCTCCTCCGAAATAAAATCCGCCTCCGCCCCCGCCGTTTTTGCTTATTGAGAAATATATCGAAAGCCATATTATAAAAAATAATAAAATAACTAACCCTGAACCTTCATCATTTGTCGGCGGAATTGGTTTTGATGCTGAAATTTTCACGCCGTAGTAATCTGCAATATCAACTGCAAGTACGGTTGTTCCGTCAATGATACCCTTTTCGTAGTTATTCTGTCTGAAATAAGGTATCATGTAGTCATCTAAAATTCTTCCCGCATGTGCATCGGTTATTGCTCCTTCAAGTCCGTATCCTATTTCAATTCTTGCTTGTCTCTCATTTGGAACAACAAGCACTACAGCACCGCTATTAAGCTTTTTATCTCCAATTTTATATTTTCGACCGATGTTAAGAGCTGCGTCTTCTATAGGCTGTCCGTCAAGTGCAGCTAAAGTTACAACAGCAATATCCGCTTTTGTTTTTTTCTGAAGATCATATAAAAGCGCATTTAATGATGCTTCGTTATTTGACGATAATACCTGAGCTTCATCAGCTATAAAGCCGTTAAAGTGCAAGTCTCCCGCATATACGTTTTGTATCATTGCGCCAAATGTTATAATAACCAACAAAATTCGTTTAAACATAAATGCATTATAAGCAAATATTTATATTCTGTAAATCCTTTTAAAGAGCTATTGATAAAATTTTTCAATATCAAATTTAAATTTATTAATGTTATCAAATGAAAAAATTTCTTTCATATCGGTTCCTAAAGCTCTGGATATTTTATATAGTGCACTTATAGTTATATCCCTTTTCCCGGCTTCAATCATGGCAATATGAGAGCGTGAAACCGTAGATTCAAGTGAAAGGGTTTCTTGTGTAAAACCTTTATTTAATCTTATTTTCCTTATGTTAACGCCGAGTTCTTTTTTAAAGTCATTGCACATATTTATATTTTATGCTATGTTACTGACAGTGACTGTCGCCAAGAGCGACAAATTATAAGGAGCATTATTATGAATAAAGCATTTACTTTATCGGAGACTTTGATAACACTGGGGATTATTGGTGTTGTTGCTGCTTTAACTATGCCCGCAGTTATTACCAATTATCAGAAAAAGCAAACGTCCGCCCAGTTAAAAAAGGCATATTCAACTTTTGCACAGGCACTGGTTCAAGCGCAATATGAATTTGGAGATGCTTCTAGTTGGACGGTTACTGAGCCATCGAGCTCTTATGAAGATAATTTAGCGTATTTTGAAACATATTGGAAACCTTATATAAAAATAATTAAAGTATGTAAAACAATGAATGAATGCGGTTATGATATTACAGGTTATGCGAGTTTATCTAATAAAAATAATTATGTATACTACGGACAATTTGCAAATGTGCCCGGTTTTATTTACGGTGACGGAACATATGCATATTTAAGACCGTATAATATAAATTCTACGGAAGATAACAGACAACGTCTTCAACTGTTATCAATAGACTTGAACGGTCCTAAAAAGCCTAATGTAATAGGAAAAGATGTATTTCAGTTTATAATAAATACAAATAATGGTGTAATATCCGGATTTGGAAACAAAAATCTTTGTACAGCAGCCAATATTAAAAATTCTGCAGAGTATTCACGCAGCTGTGGCGGAAAAATCATGGCTGACGGCTGGGAAATTCTGGACGATTATCCGTGGTAAATTTTATTCTTCAATCAATACTCTGTCAAGGCAGGCTTTTGGTGAATAGTGCCATTCTCTGAATGTTATACGTTTTACTTTGTAGCCTGAGCGTTCTATTATTGCCTGTTTCTTCATGTTAGAAATTCTATCGGCGTTCTTGTCTTCAACACCGTCTATTTCAATTACGAATTTATCATTAACAAGCAAATCAGCGCTTAAACCTGCAATTTCTGCACCTGCAACAACTCTGTGCCCCAGTTCTCTTATTTTTTCTGCAACTTCGCGCTCAAGCTGGTTTTTATAGATATTTTCATCAATGTCACCTGATAGCATGGCTTGTTTTCTATCTTGGTATAGCTGCATGTAGGAAACGTAGTTTCTAAAATGGCCTTCAGGCAATTCTCTTGGATTGCGAGAAATAAAATTAATAACTTTATTTCTGCCTCTTGTGATTGCTACGTTAAATAGGTTTGGTTTTTGTAAGAATATCAGACTTTGATTGTAGCTATTGTCTGCAATTGCCCAGGAAATTAGCATAATATCACGTTCATCACCTTGGAAAGTATGAGCTGTACCGATTTCTATCTGGTGTTTTTTTATCATGTAATCTGAAAGAACTTTTGAAACAGATACTTTTAATTGTTCAACCTGCGCCCTGAAAGGTGAAATTATGCCGACTGAAACAGGGTTATCGGGGTTTCGGCGTTCGTCTTCTATGATTATTTCATGTAGTCTTTTAACTAATGCTTCAATTTCAGGAAGGTTTCTTGTTGCATCAAAATCTACTTTTCCGTCAAGCACTTCAACCATTTCAAGAACTTTTTCCTCTGATTTATCTTTTCTCATAACGCGAATTCTGTCATTGTAGAATTCATGATTTGAGAAGTTGATAATAGGAGGAAGGCTTCTGAAATGTTCATCAAGCATAACGGAATTCATAGAATAGTAATCGGCTAAATCAAACATTGAATTTGTTCTGAAACGCCACATAAGCTGGTATTTGTCAGGAATTCCATATTGACTTAAGAATGATTGTTCTTTTGCTTTTTCTAAGAATGAAAGGTGTGGTAATTGTTTGTCATCGCCGACGATTACGGCGCGTTTTGCGCGGAAAAGTATCGGGAAACAGCTTGCAATATCACATTGTGATGCTTCATCAATGATTGCCACATCAAACATTCCGGGTTTAAGAGGAAGTGAATCCGATACTGCATAAGTTGTTACACACCAGCAGGGGAATGCTTCCAGAAGCGGCTTAAAATCTTCTTCTTCAAGAATATTTGTTTGCAGGCGTTTTCTGTTTGTAACAAGCGATTTTGCATGAACTTTTAATCTTCTGCGTTTATTTTCATCGCGGAGAAGTTCTTTTAATGCTTCACGGCGTTTGTTTTTCAAAATGTTTGTTGCAAGTGTTTTTTGCTTGCGTTTCATAGTCCTTATTTGTTCGGAGAGCATGTGAAGATTGCCTGTTTTTTGAATATCGGCTTCTATTTTTCTTAAAGCCCATTCCATGCTGGCAAAATCAAGTTCCTGTTTAAGTTTTCCGAGATTATCATAATTAACTTCAAATTCTTTTAAGTTCAGAATTTTTTTGAGCTGGCCGAGGCTTGTGAAGTTTGCTATTTTTGAGATAAAGCCTGCTTTTTCCATATTATGTTCAAGAACTTTTATAATTCCCGCGACAATATCAATTTCACCTTTTTTCAGGCTTTTTTTTATGAATTCTTTTTGCCCGAGAAGTTTTTCCTGTTCTTCAACTTCCAATAATTTGTCGTGCCAATCTTTTTCAAGCTTAATTATGGTTTCTGACTTAACTTCCATATTTTTAAGCATGTCAAGATGCTCTTTCATATCTTTTGCATCAACAAGAAGAATATCTTCAACGCCTTCATCAAGGTCGCTGTTTTGGGAAAGCAGGTTATTTAATTCTTCACTTAATTGTCTTTGATAATTCAAACGCCCTGCGCGAAGCGCCATGTGTGATGCGCCAAGTTCATTTAAACGTTCTGCAACAACGTCAACGGCTTTGTCCATACGGGAAGCCACCAGAACTGTTTTCCCGTTTGCAACAAGATGTGCAACAAGGTTTACGATAGTTTGTGATTTACCTGTTCCGGGAGGTCCCTGAACCGCTACAAATTTGCTGTTATCAATGTTTTTTATTACCTGTAACTGGCTGTCGCTTAAAGAAAGCGGGGTTATCGGGTAAAAATCCGTTATTTTATTCATATCCTTTAAAGGAACTGATTTTTCTTTGCTTTGTGCATACTCTTCATTAATTATATTTAATGCTGTTTCTCTATAAACTCCTGAAGGTTTTTCTGCAATCTGAGTTAATTCATGAAGAACACCTGCTGTTACAGATGGCCTTTTAGTTAAAATAATTGCACTCTGATAGGTTACGGCAACTTTTTCAAGCTTTACTTTCTGTTTTTCCTGCTCGGTTTCTTCCTCAATTATTTCATCAAGGTTTTCGCCGTCAATTTTTTCTTTATAGAAATCTTTAGCCTTTGTAATATTGTCGTCTTCTTTGTAATCTCCGATATTTTCCGCAATTTCAACTTCAGGAACAAGAGATTTTAACGTTGTAAGGAAAATATCAAGTTTTTCCTGCGTTATAGGTAAATCGGGAACTACATCAAGAATTCCTTCAAGCAGTAAATCAACTTCATCTTCATCATCGTTTTTACGCATTAAAGCTGCAAGCGCGCCTGTATTCAGCGATAAAACTTCATCAAGAGGAAGGCAGTTTATATTTACGCCGTTTCTTTCAAGTTTGCAGGGCATATATAATAGCGGGGTTAAAAATTCGTTTTGTTTTTTTGATTTTGAACTTTTGCCGACAAGGAAAAGATAACCGTAAATCAGGTATTTATCTTTCTGCCCCAAATCGCTCTGAATCATAAGCTCTGTCAATTTCGGATCGCTTCCGTCAAGAGATACGTATTCGGCACCTGTTGAAAAAAGCTGTTCTTCGCCTTTAAGGAAAATCCATTTGTTGTCCTTATCTCCTTTAAGGTTTCTGAACGTCGAACTTTTAACTTCTTCTCTTACACAGTCGTGAAGATACTGGCTTAACTTTTTTATAAAACTGTTATTAAATGCGGAATTTATAGCGCGTGAAGCTTCCTGTAGCATGTGTTGTTACTCCTGTTCCATTTTCTAATATTTTACGCTAAAATAGCTGTTATGGAAATCATCAATATAAAGGATACTTCAAACAAATTGTTTTATATCGGCGGGGTTGTGCGTGATGAACTTCTCGGTCGAAAATCTTTTGATATTGATATAACGTATGCAGGGAATGCAATTGAATACTGTCAGCGTTTCGGGGAAGTTATTCAGAAAAATCCTGATTTCGGCACAATCAGGATTAATGTCGGCGGGCGTGAGGTTGATTTTGCTTCAACCCGTTCGGAAAGTTATCCGCGTAAAGGACACCTGCCCTTTGTGGAGAAAATAGGATGTTCTTTAAAGGAAGACGTAATGCGCCGCGATTTTACGATTAACGCGCTTGCAAAATCCGTTGCTACAGGCGAAATTGTCGATTATACGGGCGGGCTTGAGGATTTAAAAAATAAAAAACTGCGGGTGCTGCATGATGAAAGCTTTATTGATGATCCTACAAGAATTATCAGAGGATTAAAATTTTCCGTACGTTTCGGCTTTGAACTGGATGAACGCACACGCCGTTTGCAGGAAGATTATTTAGCAAATATAAATTATGACATGAGTTACAAGCGTGTTAAAAAAGAGCTTATAGAAACATTTAATCTTAATTCCCAGATTGCATTTGAAAAATTTATTAATGAAAAAATTTATAAACTTGTAACTGAAAATGATGTTCAATTGCCTGAAACTAATATTGAAAATCTGGTTAATGATTACAAACCGGAGAATGTGTGGTTAATTTATACGGGAGTGCTCGGGGATTTATCACGTCTGCCTCTTACAAAAATTGAGCAAAAAATTCTTGATGATGTGCCGAAAAGGATATTGAAAAACGACTTTGAACTTTATAAAGCTTTTGAAAATGTTCGTATTGAAAGTATTTTGCTTTATGGAATTTTGAAAGATGAAGCAGGTGCACGGCATTATTTGGATAGTTTGCGCAATATAAAAATATCAGTTACGGGTAAAGACCTGCAAAATCTGGGTATAAAGCCGTCGCCAAAATATCAGGAAATATTTGATGAATTACTGAAACAAAAGCTTATAAAACCTCAAATGACATTTGAAGAAGAAATTGAATTAATTGAAAAGTTAAAATAAATATGTTAAAATAATAAAGTATAAGAATAAAGGGAGCGGTAATTATGAAAAAATCTTTAATTTTTGGAAAAGTCGGGGGGGGGGCAATTTAACAGCTGCTCCGTTTAGCTTTTGCAGAGTTGAAAAAATAATAAAAAAATGTTATATTAGTGATATGATACATCACAAATATGCTTTTACACTCGCAGAAGTATTAATAACTTTAGGAATAATCGGTATAGTTGCAGCTATGACACTGCCTGTATTGATTTCAAATCACAATAAAAATATTGCCGAAACAAGATTGAAAAGAATTGCATCTGTATTAAACAGCGTTGTAAAACTTGCCGAAGTTGATTACGGCGAGCCGAAAAATTGGGAACCCGCAGGATCTGCAGATGTAATAAAAAAATATTTTTTACCATATTTACCGGGGAGCTCTTTTATAAATGAAAGTGAGCTTGCAGGGTATAGAGTATATGTTTCATCCTCTGACGGTAACGATTCTTTTACTATGAACGGCGGATATGCAAGCGGTTTAAAATTAAAAACCGGAGAAACTATTCATGTTCCTAACGGCATAAATGAAAATAGCGGTTTACTGCAAATCGGTGTACTGATAAGAGAAAATACTAAAAGTAAATATATCAGCGGTAAAGAATATTTTACGTTTTTTATGGATTTGTCTAAAGGGGTTGTTGATGTAAAACCCTGGGCAGAAAAATGGGGAGTTTCATCTTGTACTGACAACAGAAACCAATTATTGTCACAATGTAAGTCTTCAACGGGTCATTCCGCTCTGTGCTTAATGCTTATTGAATGCAACGGCTGGAAAATTCCTGATGATTATCCTATACGTTTTTAAATTTTGATTATAAATCATCAATTTGTTTAACCAATTCTTTTATATGCTGTTTGACTGCGGGAGTTATAAGCAAATCGGGTTCGGACATTGAAAATTCGTCAAGGGTAATTATACCGCGCTTTAAATTCCCGCTTTCTGCATATAGAAGCCCGAGCATTACCTTATTTAGTGCGTTGCCTTCTCTGCTGTATTCTTTTATTTTTGAATTTACTAATCCTAATGCCTTGTAACATTTAGCCAGATCCTGATAATATTGGAAATTAAGACTGTATTGTTTTACCGCATCTTCATAAGGCTGACGCGCCATATCAGGGTATCCGATTGCCATATAGGCATCTCCTATATTATTGTAATACACCGCTGTTGCCTGAGTATTCGGATTTAAGCTTATTGCAATTTTAAATTCCTGAATTGCCGCATAATACAAACGCTCGTTCATATAGCGAAGCCCCATGTTATTATGAAGATAAGCGTTTTTTGTGGCATCAATCACATACACATCAGGTTTTCTGTAGCCTGATGCGGCAAAACTTAAAAATAATAAAAGTATTATTAAACCTTTTTTCATTTTAGTTATAATAACGAAAGTTCCATTCCTTCTTGCGCAAAAATGATATCATCCTGATTGTAATTTTCTTTAATACAGTTTAATTTGTTATCGTCATAATCCGGATCATAGTGGAAAAATACAAGTTTTTCCGCACCTGACTGATTTTTTGCATCAACTGCCATTTCGAATGTTGAGTGTCCGTAACCCTGTTTTGGCGCAAAAGCATCAAGATAATCTTCAGTTGTATATTGTGCATCATGGATTAATAAGTTGCAGCCGCGTGCAAAGTTTATAAGCTTTTTGTCGCCGCCGGGGTAACTTTCTTTATCAGTGGCGTAAACTAAAACTTTATCTTTGTATGAGATTTTGTAAATTAACACGCCTTCCTGAGGGTGTGCGTATGAACGGTAACAGGTAATAAGAACGTCATCACCTTCAACTTTTGCATCATTTTCAGTTTCAATTCGTTTTATAATAGGTGCTTCTCCGTGGCGAAGAATAATTCCTTCAGTTTCATTTAAATCTTTAATATTTAAATTTCCTGCAATGTCGCCCAAATCAAGCGGAAAAGATTTTCCGAAAAGAAGTTCTGACATTTCGTCGGCAAGACTTTCATTGTAGTTTACGTTGCCGAAAACATTTATTACGGATGAAGGAATGTGCAGCGGTCTGAAAAAAGTAAATCCCTGCAAATGATCCTGGTGAATATGTGAAATTAATACCGTAGCTTTAACAGGTGTTCTTTCTTCGGCATTTGCTCCCGATGAAATATATTTTCCCATAAGCTCGTGCCCTATATTTATCAGCCCGGTTCCGGCATCAAGGATTATCAAGTGTCCGTTGACATTTACTTCCACGCAGGAAGTGTTGCCGCCGTATTGTAAAAAGTCTTTGTCAGCTATAGGATAACTTCCTCTTACTCCTCTGAATTTTATTTTGAATTCGCTCATTGTTTTTTCCTTCTTTAAAGTTTGTACAAAGCCCTTGCGGCTGTGGAGCGTGCCGCTCCTATTTCTTAATTGTTATTGTCGCATTTTGGTCTTTTTCGTCGCCTGTATAGACAGTTGTTCCGAATACAAGTATTTTAGCAAGTTTTTGTATATTTGTTAATCTTGTTTCTTTATTTTCTATGTTAAAAACAACTTTGTTCCTGTAATTTGAAACAGTTACCATCCTGAAAGCATTCGGATACGAAACAAGCGCAGGACAACTTACATATAATATGTTGTCTTTTTGAGTAATTTTTGCCCCGTGGTAATGACCCTGAAATACACCAATCGGATTTTTATATTTGGATAGAACTTCTTCCATTTTGTCAGCATCCGTAAGTCTGTGATTAGGACTGTTATAAGGTTCTATTACGGGAACATGCATAAAAATTAAAACAGTATCTTTTTTTGAATTTGCAAGTTCATTATCAAGCCATTTTAACTGTTCATCGCCTATCCTTCCGTTTGACGTCAGTCTGTCGCGGATAATCGTGTCTAAAACTATAACTTTATACCCCTTCTGAGGCACAAACGAGTAATATGACTTTTCAAATTTATAATTCTTATTGTATTTGTTTATAAGCTGCATGTAAACTGAAGGATTTAAGTATCCTCCGACCATTGTATCGTGGTTGCCGAATGCAAAATACCAGGGAACATTTATCTTTTCGGTGTGCGGCAGAAATGCGCTTAATTCTTTTTCAAAAGGCTTATCAATCTGATCTCCGGTAAACATTACAAAAGAAACATTTGGTGTAGAATTAATCTGATCAATTGCATCATCTAAAAGTTTCGGTGATTCGGCAATCATCTTATAAGTCGTATTATTCTGTCCCGTATAATAATGAACGTCGCTTACCTGTGCAAACTTTAAACTTGAGGTGCTGCTGTAGCATTGAAGCCCGAAAAGCATTGCTCCTGCAAGTAATACGGAGATTGACCAGTTTTTTATTCTTGTCATAGCTGTTTCCTTTTTTATGTTATATTTTTTATGCCTTTTTGTCATTTCTTTTCCAACTCTGATTTTATTTCATCATACTTTGAATTTAAATTTTTGTCGTCATCAGAGAGTATGATTGCTTTGTCAATGTTGAGCAAAGCCGATGCGTAATTGTGTAATGCATAATCGCATAAACCAAGATATTTGTAAACTTCTGCGGTTTGCATGTTTGATGTAAGAATATTTAACTTTTCACGTGCGGTTTTATAATCGCCTTTTAAATATAAAATTTTTGCTTCAATTAGAAGGCAGGATAAGTTTTCATCTATACTTAAAGCTTTTTTTATATCATTCTCAGCTTCGTTAAGGCTGTTTAAATTCATATTTGCCTCAGCCCTTAATGCATAGGCAATATCAGCTTCTTTGTTATAAGCAATATATTTGTTTATTGATTTAAGTGCATTCGGATAATCATTAACCGCTATGTAAGCCTGTGTTATTCCGAGATAAATCTGTGATTGTTCCGGTTTTATAGCTGCGGCTTTTTGATAAAAGTAAATTGCATTTTTATAATCTTCTTCACTTCTGTAGTGTTCGGCGAGAGAGTAAATCGCCCAGAAGTCATTACTGTCTGCGTTAAGAGCTGAAATTTCTTTTGAGCTGCAGCCTAGCATTTTGTAATTTTTTGCATCTCTGATATTTTTATATTTAGTAGTCAGATAAGATTTAGAATTAGGATTTTTAACTCTCAAAAGTGTATCTTTTAAATCTTTAATATTAGTTGCAGAAGGTTCAAGCTGTAAAATTTTATCAAGATAAATTATCGCGTCTGTGTATTTCCCGTAAATGGCATAGTTAGTTGCTATATCAAGATAATCTTCTGTTAATTCGCTTGAGGCTGCAGCTAAACAAGGAAATATAAAACATAAAAGAATAAATTTCTTCATACCTGCATTATAGCATAATTTAGTACAAATGTATGAGAAAATTAAAGTTTTAGGAATTTTGACCGATAGAAGTTATACTATGGTTAAAAATTTTTTTGTAAATCCGTTTGAAAAAAAAGAGAATAATGACCCTATGGCTCCTTCTTACATAAAGCCTGACGGTACTAAGGTTATAGAAAAACAGGAAGGGTTAGGATTAAATGTTTATGAAAAATGCCCTGACGGAGCTTTGATTTTCAGAAGTTATGACAAGCAAAACCGGCTTGTATTAGATTTTGCGCGTGACAGGAATTTTGAAATAGGCAATCAGTATGATGATGCAGGCAATGTTATTTATAAATACGAATCTGTTTATGATGAGAATAACAAACTTGCGATTAAAAAAGAGTATGATATAGAGTATTATGACAATAATACAAAAAAATCCGAGATAATTACTGTTTTCCCGAACGAATTTACAACTTATATTCATTATGATGAAAGCGGTAAACGGGTTGAAAAAATAGAAGAACGCGGAACTGTTAAAACTTTCTTTGATGAAAATGATAAACCAATAAAAAGAGAGATTGACAGAGGTTCAGGCGGCATAATTACGGAAGATTTAAGAAACCAATAAGAGAAATATGCATGCAAGCTCTTATGGCTTGCCTTTGAAATCTTCTATTAAAACTGATTCTTTTACTCCTAAAGCATCTGCAATTTTTGCAAGCGTTTTTAATGTGACATTTTGTTTTCCTGTCTCAATTTTACATATGTGCTTTTCGTGCACATTTAATATTTCGGCGAATTGAGCCTGAGTTAACCCTTTTTTCATTCTTTCGACTTTTACATTAAAACCGAAAATTTTTAATAAGTCATCTCCGTTCATTCTTTAATGATATAGTATTAAAAGACTTAATAAACATTATTATAATTATTAAAAAGTAGTATTATAATATTGACAAAGATTGTTAAAAATGTTAAACTGTGAATATGAGTATGAAATCGAACGGTCAAATTGCTTTTACGCTTGCTGAAGTTTTGATAACACTGGGTATTATTGGCGTTGTAGCTGCATTAACCTTACCGAATCTGATTGCTGATTATAGGGCAAGTGTTGTTGAAACAAGATTAAAAAAATTTTATTCTGTAATGAATCAGGCAATTTTGCATTCAGTTAATGAAAATGGTGAAGTTGGAAATTGGAATTACTTTATTGATCAGACTACAGATGATGACGGTGAATATATAAATAAGTCAGATATTTCCGATTTATCTTTTCAAAAATATCTTGCCCCGTATTTAAAAGTAATAGAAAAAAAAGAGTTAACAGATGGTGATGGGCAAAAGAGAATACTTTACTATTTTGCTGACGGCAGCGCATTTGCGTATCAGGCTTACGAAAACAGAGAAATTGTATTTTTCCCGAAAAGTCCTGAGAAATGTTTGAAATTACCTAAAACTGAAAGTTTTGGAGTATGCGCTTTTTGTTTTGAATTTTACCCCATTAGTAATAGTGAAGAGTGGAAATATTTATATAATAAAGGAATGGAAGCTTATTTGTTTTTATGGGACGGAGATGAACAAACTCTATATTCTGATGCGTCATATGGATGTAAAGACGGCAATGGAAATTATTGTACAGCAATTATTCACAGAAACGGCTGGAAAGTTCCGGAAGATTATCCGAAAAGGATTAGTTTTTGAATTATTGCAATAATGCTTGTGATTTATTACTTACCATGTAACAAATTGTAAATATGAGTTTTAATATGCCCGAAACCCGCTTATAATCCCTCATAGAATAGAATAGAATAGAATAGAAGGAAAACTGTAAAGTTTTTTGGTATAGTTCCGTAAATTTTAATATAAGGAAACAAAATAAGGTTAAAGGGAAACAAAAAAAATTAAAGACTGCGAAATGCAGTCTTTTTCTTTTTTTAAATATTCATTGCTCTTAAAATTTCCGCCATATCCGATGATGTTTTCTTAACATCAGAATTTGAATATTTAATAGCATTGTCAGGATCTTTTAAACCGTTTCCTGTTAATATACAAACAATTTTTGTTCCTTCTTTTATTTGATCCTTAACTTTAATCAAACCTGCGACTGATGCGGCACTTGCGGGTTCTGCAAGTATGCCTTCGGTTGATGCTATCATTTTGTATGCTTTTACGATTTCTTCGTCAGTTACAAAATTAATCATACCGTTACTTTCATCTCGTGCGGCTTCGGCAAATTTCCAGCTTGCGGGGTTTCCTATACGAATTGCCGTTGCAAGTGTTTCAGGGTGTAAAATTCTTTCGCCCTTAACTATTGCAGCAGCTCCTTCTGCTTCAAATCCCATCATTTTGGGAAGATTACGGATTTTTCCGAGTTTGTGAAATTCCTTGTAGCCTTTCCAGTAAGCAGTAATGTTACCGGCGTTTCCGACAGGTATAAAATGATAATCCGGCGCCTGACCTAACGCATTGCAGATTTCAAAAGCACCTGTTTTTTGACCTTCAATTCTGTACGGATTTACGGAGTTAACAAGTGTAATCGGATAATTATCGGAAATTTTTCTTACCATTTCAAGAGCTTCATCAAAGTTGCCTTGAATTGCGATAATTTCAGCTCCGTACATCATAGCCTGTGAAAGTTTTCCAAGTGCAATATAGCCGTCAGGAATAAGCACAAAAGTTCTCATTCCGGCTTTAGCCCCGTAAGCGGCAGCAGAGGCCGATGTATTGCCTGTTGATGCACAGATTATTGCTCCGGCATGTGCTTCTTTTGCTTTTGATACGGCCATTGTCATTCCGCGGTCTTTGAAACTTCCCGTGGGGTTACATCCTTCAAATTTCAAATAAATTTCGGCTTCTACTCCGATTTTTTTAGCTAAGTTATCTGCTTTGATTAACGGAGTATTTCCTTCATTTAATGTTACGACCGGTGTTTTGTCCGTTACCGGTAAATATTCTCTGAATGTGTTGATTAATCCTGTATACATTATTTTTCCTTTTTATACTTGAACTCTTATAAGGCTTTGAACTTTATTTCCGTCAAGTTCAATTTGTTTAATTGCGTTTTGCATATCTTTTTCTTTTACAAGCTCGGTAATAACCGTGATATCTGCGGTATTGTCTTCAGAAACACAGCGCTGTACTATACTTGCAAGGCTTATATTGTTATCGGCGCATATTGTTCCGATTTTTCCTATTACACCTTTATTATTTTTAGCATTTATTGAGATGTAATATTTATTTGTTGTATCGGCAATATCAATCATTTTTGCAGCTTCACTATGTCTGCATCTCATCATCGGAAGGATATATTCAGACTTCCCGAGTTCCGCGGCTATTGCCAGAATGTCGCCGACTACGGAGCTTGCGGTCGGAAATTCGCCGGCTCCCGGACCTGAAAGTGTAATGCTTCCGACGGGATGTCCGCTCAATGAAACCGCATTTGTGACATAGTCAATATGCGCAAGAGTTGATTTTTTTGACACAAGCATAGGATGAACTCTTACATCAGCGTTTCCGTTTTCATCCATGTGTGCGGATGCTATAAGTTTAATCTTATAACCTAAATCATTTGCGGCTTTCATATCTTCCGCGCGGATTTTGGTAATACCTTCTCTATATACATTTTCGATTTTAATACGTTTTTGAAAAGTTATTGAAGCCAGTGTCGCAATTTTGTATGCGGCGTCAAATCCTTCAACATCACCTGTCGGATCAGCTTCTGCGTATCCGAGTTCCTGAGCTTCTTTCAGAACATCGGAGTATTGAGCACCCTGAACATCCATTTTTGTTAAAATGTAATTAGTTGTTCCGTTTACTATAGCTTCAATATGGTTAATTTTATTGCCTGCAAGAATTGTCTTTATCGGCATAATAATCGGAATACCGCCGGCAATTGCGGCTTCATATAATATTACTTTGTTATATTTTTCAGCTATTGTGAAAAGTTCCTCGCCTCGTTTTGCAAGTAATTCTTTGTTAGCAGTAACAATATGTTTTCCGTTTTTAATTGCGGCTGCTATTAAATCAAAAGCAGGTTCTAAGCCTCCGACAAGTTCTGCAACAATATCAATTTCAGGGTCATTAACTATTTTATAAGCATCATCTGTTATAATTGCTTCGTCTAACCCTTCAATATTTCTTTTTTTGTGAATATTGCGTACAGCAATCCTTTTTACTTCTACATTTTCAAAAGACTTTAATGTCTTAAAAACTCCTGAGCCAACAGTTCCGAGCCCGATTAATCCGATTTTAATTTTATTCTTCTTATCCATATTAAAATCTTAACATAAATAAGTTTTTTATTTAATAAATAATTTTTTAATTTTGAGGATTATTTCTGCGATAAGCTTAGATAATGAAAATTGTTCTTCAGGCATTTCGGGTTCTCTGTCGAATGTGAAAATATCTCCTTCTTCTTTTTTCATAAAAATACTTTCATCAAGATATTTTTTTTCTTTCTTTTCTTCTTTTTCCCCTTGAGCCATGTAGCCTAAGTTACCTGCACCGCCGTCGTTTTGCATAGATGCAGCTGCTTTGATAACCGGTTTTGTACTCAAAACATTTACATCGAAACTCATGACTTTTTCCTTTATATTTTTCCCTTATATATATAAAGTATTTTTCATGAAGAAATGTTACAAAAACGCGAGATTTGTAACAAAAAATTTACAATATGTTATTCGCTGAATTTTAAAACACTCTGGCACTTAAAGCCTATTTCGAACAAGTCGCGTTTTCTGATTGCAGATGATATATCAGGTCTGAATTCAGGTGTATTCGGGGTTAAAATAAATTCAGTAATATTATTTTCCTCATCGTAAGATAAATGAATTTTTTTTATAAGATTAAGATGCCCTCTGTCAAGTCCGTCGGCTATTTTTAGAATTCCTGCAAGCCTTTTTATAATTTTCCGGTCTTTTTTTTCGAGAGTGTTGTAAACTTCATGTTCATTTTTGTCAGGCAGCCCGCCTCTGTGGTAACGGCATATGCAGCCTATAATTTTTTCTTCTCTTTCATCAAAGCCTGATATTCCATTCTCTATAACCATTCTCATGCTGTGCTTGTTATGTCCTTTGGAATCTATATAATAACCTATGTCATGGAGCAGTGCTGCAGCTTCCAGATATTTTCTTTCTTTATTAGACATTTCACGGATTTTTTCGCTTGCTTCATCAAAAATCATCATGGAAATTCTTCTCACTTCCAGAGGGTGCGACGAGCTTTTTGAAAATTTGTTAAGCAATTCTTCTGCAGATAATTTCATAATTTACATTAAGTTTAGCAAAAAAATGGATTATAGACAATATTTTTGATATGATAAGTGAGGTTATGGAAAATATAAATATTAATGATAAAGATTTTGAAATACCTTCTGATGTTTTGGATGAAATTCAGAGAAATATTCAAAATATCATTGAAGGTTTTGATATCCCCGACGATAACAAGATGGATGTTATAAAAAAGATTAATTTTATGTACACGCAGACAAAGCAAATGTCTGTAACGGATGCTTTGACAAAGCTTTATAACCGCCGCCGGTTTGAAAGTGATTTTGAACGGGAATACAAGCGCGCGAAACGTTACAAAAGCGAATTAAGTCTTGCGATAATAGACATTGATTTTTTCAAAAAATTTAATGACACATACGGTCATTCCTGCGGGGATTATGTTTTGAAAGAGGCGGCTTATCTGATGCTGAACAATTTCAGGCAGACGGACTTTGTATTCAGATACGGCGGGGAAGAATTTGCGGTAATTCTTACGGAAACATCGGGCGAAAATTCACTCATACCTCTTGAAAGACTGCGTAAGACAATTGAAGATTATAGTTTCAAATTCGGCGGAGAAATCCTGAATGTTACAATAAGTATTGGCGTAAGTTCAAATACGGATTTTAAAACTCCGCAGGAAATGTTTGACGATGCCGACAGGGCTTTATATAATGCAAAAAACAGCGGGCGTAACATGGTTAAGTCTGCAGGGGAATTGATATAAGTAAAACTTAAAGATAGGATGTAATTATGATTAAAAACATTTGTAAGTTATTTATTATGGTATTTTTATTAACAGGTGTTGTGTCTGCCGAGGAATATACACAGGTTCATGCAGAACATATACTTGTAAAAACTGCTGCAGAAGCTCAGCAGATTAAAAAAGATATTGATAACGGCGGAGATTTTGAATATTATGCCAGAACATATTCTCTTTGTCCGTCAGGTCAAAACGGAGGAGATTTAGGATATTTTGGGCGCGGACAGATGGTTAAAGAGTTTGAAAAAGCAGCCTTTAATACACCTGTCGGAGAAGTTTCAAATCCTGTGTACACCCAATTCGGATGGCATTTAATTAAAGTTTTGGACAAGAAATAAAAAAAGAAGCTTTTAAAAGCTTCTTTTTTTATATGTTAACCGCCTATTCTTAAAGGTTCATTCTGCCCTTGCGGAGCTTGTTTTGGCGGGTGGGGTTGTTTTGTTTTATCAAGTTCTTTTTGTAATTTTTCCTGTTTTTTCCTGAGAGCATCCATTTTTTTGAGAGCTTTAACTTCTCCTGCAGGTTTATTAAAATTTTCAGGATTTAATGTAACCATTTTTTCCCAACATCCGGGAACATTTGATTTCTCTCCGCAAATGCAATTTCTCCAGGTTTCTCCTGTTTTTTTATCAACAAGGATTGTGAGCATATTACTGCCTGTTACAACATCATATCTGTTTTTAGTATTCATATTTGCAATTTGAAGCCACATTGTTGCAAGTATTAACACTGCAAGTCCTATTAAGATATTTTCTTTCATAAAAAAACCTCATTTCTTATATTTTTATTTTACGGGTTTTATTATACATATAAAGTTTAGTATTAGCAAGTAAGATATTACACTCAGGGGTAATGAAAAGATTAGGGCGGTAATTTAAAATAGTTATGTAGAAAGGAAAATATTATGGTTTTACTTTTACGTTGGATACTGTTTGCATTAGCAATAATCTTTGTGGCGTGGCTGGTGCCGGGAATTGAAGTAAGCAGCTTCCAGAGTGCAATGCTTGTGACTGTTATTATCGCGCTTATAAACATTTTTATAAGACCGCTGATTGTTTTCATCACACTGCCGATTAATATTTTAACGCTTGGTTTATTTACGCTGATTATAAATGCTCTGTTATTTATGTTAGCGGGCTATGTGGCTCCGGGTGTTGAAGTTGACGGTTTTTTAAGCGCATTTCTCGGGTCGGTTGTTCTTTCATTCCTTGGTCTTATCATTAATATGGTTACGCTTAATAATGCAGAGTAGAAAAAAGCTCCGTTATCGGAGCTTTTTTTGTTTATATATAACAATACAGTACAGACTCGTAAAAACATGTACTGTGATGTCTTAATTTCATTTTATATTCGGGGACAAGTTTTTTTATATATTCAGCTATTGTGAATAAATCAGACGGTGAATGATAAATGCATACCGCAATTTTCGGTTTATATGTTTTAATGTGTTTTTCTGCTCCTTTAAGCATTTTCAATTCGTAACCTTCAATATCTGCTTTGATAAAATCAATTTTTCCGTCTATAGTTTTATCAACAGAGCATACTTCGCACTCACTGTTTCCATCGGAATAACTTTCTTTTATAAGTGAGCCGCCGATATCTATAGTGCCTTCAGCAAGATATAATTTCTTGTCAATATCGCCGACGCCTTTGTTAATACATTCGATTTGATCGTCTTTTAAGCCCCATTCTTTTTTTAATCTTGCAGCTCTTGTGCTTAATGCTTGAAAAGCCTGTTCCACAGGTTCAAACGCATAAATCTTTTTGAAAAGATAACCGCAGTAAAAAAGATATTTTTCTAAAGTATCCCCGACATAAGCGCCGCAGTCCGCAAAAATTTCGTCTGCCATTCCTGACTGGCTGAATTCGGGCAGACAAAAATATTGTACAGGCTCAAAAATATCCTTGAAACCGTCCGTACAATTTAGAAGTCTTGCTAAAATTATTTGTTCGTATGTTTGTTTTGACTTTTCGTCTGAAAGATATTTGTATACATTTTTAATTCTGTCAAAGTTTTGCGAGATTACGTATTCGTTAAAGGTGAATACAGCTCCTTTTTTATTGTATTTTTCAAGTAAATCTTTAACCTGTTTTTTCAAAATATCGTATAAATGATTTCCCGCGGCAATTATATATATAAAAGGTTCTGCTGCTTCGGAGATGAATTTTTCTGGAAGATAGCATTTAATATTGTCAGCGATTATCCTGTTATTTTTTTCCTGATTATTATCAATAAATGCTTCGATTTTTTCACCCGAGGACTTAAATGTTTCATAAGCCATATTACCGCAAGATGCAGTCCCGAATATTACTACCGATGAATTCTTATATTGTCCGCATTCCCGATTTAATTTTTTTATATTATCGTTTATTCTTTTTTTGATATTCATAAATCACCATTAAATACATAATTTTTTAATAAAAATACTACTATAATGATAACTTAACATATAAAAGTAATTATTTCAAGCGGTTATTTATAAATTAATAAGATTATACTATTAGTTTATTAAGGATAATTATGCAGACCACAAAACAATTATTGGCAATAAGGTTAAAACAAATTCGTAAGAGCAGAGGACTGACACAGGAAAAACTGGCAGAACTCATCGGACGTGATACTAAACATATTTCGAAACTTGAAATTGCCGGATCCTATCCTTCTATTGAAACTCTTGAAAGAATAGCGGCGGCTTTGAATGTCGAATTGAAAGATATTTTTAATTTTGACGGATTAAAAGATGCGGATTATATAAAAGACGAATTTAAAAATCTTTTAAAGAATTCTGACGAAAAACATTTACAAACTCTGTATAAAATTCATAAAAGCCTGATAAATTAATTCATTTGTGGTAAACTCTCTTTGTTATGAAAGCTTTAATTTGTAAAAACGGTAAAATTGAAATTGTTGAAAAACCTGTTCCTGTTATTGAAAAGAATACTGATGCCATTATAAAGGTTACTCTTTCATCGATTTGTACAAGTGACCTGCATATAATTCACGGATTTGTGCCGCTTGCAAAAAACGGTGTTGTGCTCGGGCATGAATTTGCAGGCGAAGTCGTTGAAACGGGCAATGGCGTTAAAGATTTTAAAAAAGGCGACAGAGTTTCTGTTAATTGTGAAACATTCTGCGGAGTTTGCGACTTTTGCAAGAAAGGTTTTGTAAATAATTGTATAAACGGCGGCTGGGAGCTTGGATGTAAAATAGACGGCTGTCAGGCGGAATATGTAAGAGTGCCTTATGCGGATAACGGTTTGACAAAGCTGCCTGATAATGTAAGCTATGAAAACGCTTTGTTTGTCGGTGATATTCTTTCAAGCGGATATTGGGGCGCAGAGCTTTGTGAAATTACAAATGGTGATACGGTTGCTGTTATCGGGGCGGGACCTGTGGGACTTTGCGCAATGCAGTGCGCTAAAATTCTCGGAGCGGGTAAAGTTATTGCCGTTGATATTGATAAAAACAGGCTTGAACTTGCTCAAAAACTCGGTTTTGCGGATTTTATTTCAGAGCCTGAAAATTGCGAAGAAAGCATTAAAGAGATTACTAAGTACGGAGCAGATGCCGTAATTGAGGCTGCGGGAGGGAAAAATACATTTGAACTTGCATATAAAATTGCGCGCCCGAATGCAGTTGTAGCTCTTGTTGCAATGTATGAAAAAAATCAAATTCTTCCATTGCCTGAAATGTACGGAAAGAATTTGATTTTTAAAACCGGCGGTGTTGATGCCGTTCACTGTAAAGAACTTGTCAAACTTATTGCCGAAGGTAAAATAACAACTGATTTTTTAATTACTCACAGATTTTCTTTTGACAACATAAAAGATGCTTACAAACTTTTTGAAGAAAAATCCGAAAACTGCTTAAAAGTTGCCGTTCAATATTAATCATGCAATGCGTGTTTAAGGAATTTGCATAATAATTTATAAGCTGCTTTTGCAGCTTTGCTTTCGCGAAGTGCATTAAGCAGAAGAAAATCATGAAATGTGTTATTAATTCTTACGCAAGCTGTATCAACACCTGCTTCGATAAGTTTTCGTGCGTAAGCTTCACCCTCATCTCTTAATACATCATTTTCATCGGTAATAATTAAAGTTTGAGGCAGACCTTTTAAGTCTTCAATTTCAGCTTTCAGCGGTGATACATAAATCTCTTTGCGCTTGTCTTTTTCAGGCACATAGCAGTCCCAGAAGTATTCCATTGCTTTTTTTGTAAGCCACGGACCGTCTTTGAATTCTCTGTAAGATTCCGTATTCATATCCGCATCGGTGACCGGATAAATAAGTGCCTGAAAACGTAATCTCGGACCGCCTTCTTTTTTTACTTTAATTGCCGCTGACGCAGCCATATTCCCGCCGCTGCCGCAGCCATATTCCCGCCGGCGCTGTCGCCTGCAACGGCAATACGTTTTGTATCTATGTTATGATCGCTTCCGTTTTCTGCAAAATATTTTATTGCCGCATAAATCTGATTAAGCGCATCAGGATATTGAAATTCAGGTGAACGCGGGTAATTAATAAATGCAACAACCGATTTTGTATGCACTGCAATAGTTCTTATTGTCATATCGAAAGCATCGGCATCACCCATAACCCAGCCGCCGCCATGACAGTAAACAATTACCGGAAGTTTTTCATCGATATGTTTTTCTGGACGGACAAGCCTTACACTTATATCACCCGCTATTGTACTGAAAATAGTTATATCCTCAGTGTTTGCATCAATTGCGGTATGAAATTCTTTTTGCAAATTACACAGAAATTCTCTTGCTTCTTCTGGGCTTATTTCATATAACGGTTTTCCGTTTCTTAATTGAATGTCCTCTATAAAAGCTTTGGTTATTTTGTCTAAATGCGGTTCTGTCATAACTCTCCTCCTTTTTATCTAATAATCATTTAAAATAAAAAGTTTGCCATTACCGCATTGAGATATTTTTTTATAAGTCTTTCGAATAGCAAATCAGGCAATAGAATTTATTCATAACTTGAGAAATTATGTGACTGCTATGAAAAGAATATTTATTTTTCTATTTATAATGTTGGCGGGAATATCTGTTCAGGCGCAGGATTGCAGTTGTGCAGAACAGGTTCTGGGGCGTGAACACATGTTCTGTGAAAAAGGTGCTTTGAGTAATAATGTTACTATTACTAATTTAAGAAATATAATCTGCAAAGGAAATGTTTTTAAGGTTGCTTTTGACTGTAAATTCTGGTCGGAATGCGCCAAAGCAGGGGAGAGAGTTAATTTTTCAGTTCCTCAGGCTATTTATACGCAGGAGGGAACATTATTAATCCCTGCCTGTTCAAAAGTTGTGGGTACTGTAATTCGTATTGAAAAACAAAGAATGCCGAATAAAAATGCACGTGTATATTTGAACTTTGAATGTCTTGTTCTTCCTGATGGTACTGCAATTCAAATGTCGGCTAAGCCTTTAACAAAAGATTCTTCTTTAAAAGAAGGTCCGTGGCATACTGCGGGAAAATTGTTCGGCTATACTCTGGGGCTGGGAATTGTCGGTGCGGGAGCAGGTACCGGTTTTGCGTTTATCCCTAACCCTGCAAAACTCGGTGTTGGTTATGCAATAGGTATCCCTGTGGGTACTACGGTCGGGTTGATTACAGGTTTAATTACACCCGGACTTAAATACCATGCAAAAGCGGGTGAAGAAATTCCGATTATATTGTGTGAAGACTTATGCATAAATAAACAATGTGAATAAAAAATTTTTTGATGTATTATAGATTTGTA
>FR900458.1:0-273 GCA_000438175.1 Fusobacterium sp. CAG:439
ATGAAGCAAGCCAATGTGATATTGCATCTGCATTACCTCTTTTATATAGAGCTAAACAAATGGTTGTAATAGGAGATCCAAAACAATTATCACACATTACAACTTTACGAATTGCTGACGAAAAAAGTTTGAGGCAGAAACATAATTTTTCTATAGAAGATGCACGATTTTCATATGTTACAAACTCATTATATAATATAGCAGAGGGAATTGTTGGTTCTTATGAAGAAATAATAACGTTAAAAGAGCATTATCGTTCAAATGTAGATATTA
>FR900458.1:299-2351 GCA_000438175.1 Fusobacterium sp. CAG:439
TATTATTAATTTTTCTAATAAAGAATTTTATAGTAATAGATTAAGAATTTCTACTTATGTAAAAGATTTAAACGTATCTAATGATGTAGCATATCCGATTATTTGGGAAAATATTGAAGGACAATCCAAAAGGCCATCTTCTGGTGGGCTTATTAATATTGAAGAAGCTGAAGCCGTCGTCAATAAATTAAGAGAAATATTAATTGATAACAGCTACACTGGAAATATCGGTGTAGTGTCTCCATTTAGAGCACAAGTAAATAAAATCCGAGAATTAATTCATAGAGATACCGATCTTATTTCAAAAATGAATTCTTCTAATTTATTAATAAATACAGCTCATGGATTTCAAGGAGATGAACGTGATATAATAATATTTTCCCCAGTTGTGTCTGATAATATTACCAGTGGTGCGGCTTTATTTTTAAGTAAAGAAGAAAATGTTTTTAATGTTGCGATTACAAGAGCAAGAGCACATCTAATTATAATAGGTAATAAATTTGCTTGTTTGCAATCTGGAATTCCATATTTAGAAAAATTTACACAGTATGTAATAGATTTGGAAGATAAATACAACAACAAATATCCGACTGTAACAAATGATGAACTTGTTTCAGAATTAGAAAAAATGTTTTATAATAAACTACTGGAGAAAAACATTAATGTTATCCCTCAATATCAGATTTGTGGTTATTCTCTAGATTTTGCACTTATAACTAAAAAAGGAAACAAGTTAGATATTGAAATAGATGGTAAAAACTACCACAAAAAATGGAATGGGGACATATTAAATGCTGATAGAATTCGAGAACAAAGATTATATGAAGATAATTGGACGATAATGAGATTTTGGGCATATGAGGTTCTTAATCATTCCAATAAATGTATTGCCAAAATAGAAAGATGGATTGAATATAATTAGTTAAATCTAAATATGCATTTAACTATATAATAATTTATAAAGGTTTTTTGATAAAATTTCTTCAATCTTATGTCTTTATCATCTGCATACTGAGAAAATACTTCTGCAACACCAATTTTGTAATCAGTAATATATTTTAAAACTATGTCTTGAGCTTTTTCAAAATGTACGCTATAATGAGCAAATATCCTCGCAATAAATTTTTTCCCATCAGGTATATCACAGTCAACTTTTTGTAGCAAGTCAAAATAGAACCCAAAGTTTTCTAAAATGCATTTTGTCCAATAAATTCTCTTACATATTTAGCTTCTAGCATTTCTTTGTCAAATATAATCAATCTTTCTAAGATTGATTATGCAAAGTCACTAACATCATTATATAATGCATATAATAGAGTTTATCATTAAATTTAATATATTAAACCAATATTCACCCCCAATAACAACACTTTTAACATCTCGAAAGGCATTGTATAATTATAACTTGTTTTCATAATTTAAATTTCCTATTTCTGCACTTTCATATACAGCACACAACATTTGTATATGTAAAGGAATAGAAAACAGTTTTACCAATTTTTCATTTATTCTTTTTTTATTTACGCCAAGTTTTATTAAAGCCTGCTTTACTGTATCAGTTGACAAATTATTTATAAAGATTTTATGCACATCTTTTTCATATTTTTTAACAAATTCTTTAAACCTAGAATCTTTATTTAAATCAAAATCTCTACAAGCAATAAGTACCTTTATATTTGGATAGTAGTAAGCTTGTTGCAATAATTGATTAACAACAAACCATTTATTTATACTTCTGCCTTATACTGAGCTTAGAGAATCAAGTTGGTCAATAATTATTAATGCCGGTTCATCTTGTGTAATATTTACTAATAAATCAACAGGAGAAATTTTTTCATTATATCTTTCTTGTGTAAAGTATTATAATTATATCATTTTCTTCCGAAATCAGCCAATATTAAATTAAAGTTTTAGTTCATGTAATTTTACAAAATTTTTGTAAAATTTTTTTTAATATAATTGTGTCCTAATGATACAAGATGTGTAAATACACTTGATATTATTGACATTCAGAGTAATACTTGACATAGGATGATAAAATGGAACAAATCT
>FR900459.1:0-5649 GCA_000438175.1 Fusobacterium sp. CAG:439
TCAGTATCGGTATCTGTGTCGGTATCGGTATCGGTGTCAGTATCGGTATCACTATTATCGTAATAATAGTTTCTTTCATCTTCATCTCTGCCAATAGCAGTTACATCTTCAGGTCTGACCGGTTTTGCCGTAATTTCAACATTGTTTCCTTCAATAGGATTAGTTCTGTTATCAGCTTCAGTAAAGAAACCATCTTTACCTTGTGATATATGTTGTCCGTCGATATATACATTATCAGCAGTAATAGTTAAGTCACCATCATCCTGTAATCTTCCGTTCACAACTGTTACCTGAGAATCTGCAAGCTGAGGATCAACTCTTGTTCCTTTATTAATATCTAAAGCAGTTAAATCAACTGATTTAGGCTTTATATTACCATTAGGACCGTAATAATCCTGAGGAGTATAAGGAACAGAACCTAAATTTTCAATATTTAATTCAGCACCTCTGGTTACAACCTTAATATCTTTCGCTGCCGTAATTTCACGGATATTTGTGTTACCGGAGAATTCTGCATTAATGCTTCCTTCACGTGAAATCATTGTACAAACGTTAGTTTGTGTATATTTATCATCTAAACCTTTGATATTAATATCATTTATGGCAAGTACATCCATACCGCCGTTTTTATCAGTCTGATTAAAAGTCAATTTATTATCGGAAGTACCAATTTTGTCACTTGAAATCATTGAGATTGAAGTACCTTCAACATTTGCAAGATTCGGATCTGTTGAAGCATTTAATAAAGAACCGGATTTACCGTTATCATCGTAATCAGAGATTAATATAACTCTGCCGTCAGCCTTAATCCTGTCAATATTCATATCCGAACCGCGGCTTGCCATATTAATTACAAGATTATTTCCCGAGGCTTTCGTATCAGTTGTCGTTGCATTAATTTTGCCGCCGACATTAACATTTACGGATTTATTGAAATCTCTTGAATTAGGATCAACACCTGTACAGGAGCCGTCCTGGCAATTGCCTGCACCAAGTCCGATTGTACCGTCTTTAACTTCAATGTTCAAATTTTTATCGGCTTTAATCAAATTAGCCTTAGTTCCATAATTTAATAAACTGCCGTTATTTATTTTTATATTTACATCACCTGTTGATGAGAGAAAATCTTTACCGGTTTTATCACCCAATACAACATTTGAATTCTGGTTATTTATATTAATTCCGTTGGCTTTGACAGTCCCAAGAACATTAATTCCTTTTGCACCGGAGTTATTTAATGTTACAGAATGAGTGTCATTAGAAATCAGACCGCCGTTTTCAACGGTAATTCCGTTTACTCCCGAATTACTAACGAGAAGTTCACCATTTTTATTGTTCAATAAACCTGTTGAAGCGATTAAAACACCGTCCCCGCTGTTATCAACGGACAATTTCCCGTTTTGGTTAATAACCGAACCTGAAACATTTACGGAACCGTCAGTATTTACAAGCAAAGTATTTCCGTTTCCGTTGCTGATTTTCCCTGATATATTAATACCTTTTGAACCTGTATTTGTAATTTCAATATTGCCTTTACTGAAATTTTTCATTGTTCCGGAAACAGAAGTTCCGCCGTTTGGACCGTAAGATTTTATAACAATACTGCCGTTATCATTCACAAATTCATTTGCGGTATTCAAATTATCTGTATTAACAAGTTTATTAAATAAGTTTTCAGCCTGTCTGTTAGAAAGAATTTTTGTTGCATCGTTAACACCTGCCATAACAAGTGCATTATCAGAAATATTAATATTTGCCGCATTAATATTTACATCATTTCTTGCAAGAACCATACCGTCAATTTGAACAGTTCCCGTACCGGGAGCACTTAACTTTGATTCCCAATCTTTTATTAAAGAGGGTCTGGATAAGTCGCTTTTATATTTTTCATAAGCCTGGCTGTCAGGCGTCATAACGGATAATGAGCCGACATTCAGCACACCGCTTGCTCCGACAATCATACCGTTAGGAGAAACAAAAACAACATTCCCGTTTGTAAAATCACCGTTTTTGCTGACAGAGTTTACTATACCCTGAATATTAATCTGATTATCCACCAGATTGATAAATGTAGAAATATCTTGACCTTTTGTCGAATTATGAAATATTAAATTAGCGATATCTCCCGCACTTAAATCAAAATCTTTATATTTACGGAAGCCTATATCACCGTTTATTGCAGAAGGGTCAATATTAAATATGCCGTTATTTCCTTCTATCCCGGTTATAGTTGTAGCCATAACCTGCAGACAGAACGACTGTTGTAAAAAGAAACAGAAAGTCAATGCCGAAGCTACAACTTTTCTTTTACCAGCTTTAACCCTAATCATACTTATTTTTCCTTTCAATTAATATTTGTTTTAGTTTTATAATTTTAACAAGAGAATATATGTTTTTCCATTCATTATTACGAATGATTAAGGTTATAACAAGCAAGAAAAATTTTTCTTGCTGGAATATTAACAAATGTAAACTCTGTTTTTCTATTGTTCCGAACGTTTCATAACAGTTTTGGTCAATCCCCAATAGCTGATATAGAATATAAACATTAAGGAAAGCATTTCAAATAATGCAGGCAGAGTAACATATTTATAAAATACAAAATATAAAATTCCGAAAGGAATAAAAGACAGTATCATTCTTGAAATTATAAGCTTAGGAAAAATTAATCTTAAGCCGGGCAGTACAATTATTATGCTTAAAAGGAAATATAAAAAATTAGCCCCAAGAGCTGCAATTCCTACACCTTCAAGCCCCAATTCCGGAATAAGCAGAATATTTAATAAAATATTAGCAATACCGGAAGTTAATTTTATAATAAAATCAATGTAAGTCTTATTCGCAAGGTGATATTGAAGGGTCGTATAATCCGTCAATGCCATAAAAAATGTACCAAATGCAAAATAAGGAATCAATCTAAAGGCTATTTGAAATTTTTCGTTTGATGAAAGCATATGAACATAATCAGGTGCATACATAGAAATTACAAGAATAACAGGGAGCGCAATCAATATATAATAGCCCGTAAATCTTGATATCAACGGTCTTACATCTATTCTTTCCTCGTACATGTTTATAATACGCGGAATAGCAGCAACCGTAATTATTGAAAATATTGTCATTAAAAGCGGCAAAGTAAGCCCGTATGCAACACCGACAATACCAACTTCGGAAAATCCATGGATACTGTTCATAATAAATTTGTTGCTCTGATTTATTATCCATGCGCTCAGTGAAGTTGCGGCAATCGGTATTCCGTATTTGAAAATAGGAAGAACTGAATGCCACTCAATTTTTTGCAATCTAAACCAGGACAATATATTACTTTGATAAATCAAAAGCAAATCAATTAATGAAATTGAAACTCCCATACCTAAAAGCAATGCAATAGCTCCTAAGTGGAAAAATTTAACAAAAAATATTGACAGCAAAATTGTTAAAAATTGGTTTATAATTGTAGACAAAGTAAAAGACATTGATTTCAGCTGTGCACGCAAAAGCTGGAACAGCAAAGCCCTGACTGCAACAGGAATAATAAGAACCAGAATTGCAAAAAAGTATTTAGCCGGAATCTTAAAAAATGAATAAAAGTTATCCCTGAAAACAAATGCCACAACAAACATTAAGAAAACATTTGCAATAAGCATTGTAACAAGTGTTGTCAAATACTTCGGCATGTCCTGAGTCATCTGATGATGTTTAAAAAATCTTAACCCGGAAAGCCCTACCCAATCGGAAAATATTATGCACAGAAATGATAATAACGCTATAGAAAGAGAATAAAGCCCGTATTGCTCGGGTGAAAGCAAACTTGTATATACAGGAACAATGATTGCATTTCCGAGCATGCCGATAATCTTTGACGGCGAATATTTCACCATATCTCTGAATATAGCCTTGAGCTGTTCTTTTTCAACTTCTCTGTTTTCTATAAATTCCATTATAATTCCTATGATTAATAATTATACTATAATTACTAATTATTGTAAAACCCCGAATAAATCATATTCATCGGCACGTTCAATCAGAACATTTTCAATATCTCCGGGAACTACGGGTTTATCAGAAGAAGCATAGACCATACCGTCAATTTCAGGAGCGTCATGCTCGGAACGCATAAGAACAACTCCATCATCGGTATAGCCTTCAACAATACAAGGAATTATCTTTCCTACATAAGCTTCATTAATTTCTTTTGAAATTTTCTGCTGTAATGTCATTAATTTTTTATGTCTTTGTTTTTTAACTTTTGCGGGAACCTGTTCTGTCATTGAATAAGAAACTGTATTTTTTTCTCTTGAATATTCAAAAACACCCATTTTTTCAAACCTTACGCGTTTAACAAAATCGTACAATTCATTAAATTGCTCATCGGTTTCTCCCGGATAGCCGACAATAAAGGCAGTTCTTACAGCTACATTCGGAATTCGTTCTCTTATTTTATTAATTAAAGCTTCATAATCCATTACGGGTCTGCGCATTGCTTTTAAAATTTCCGGATTGCTATGCTGCAAAGGAAGATCGATATACTTTGCTACTTTATCAAGCCTTGCAATTGTGTCGATTAACTCATCAGACATTTGAGAAGGATAAGCATACATAATCCTGATCCAGCCTAAACCTTCAATTTTGTTCAATTCTTCAAGAAGGCGCAGCAGAGCTTGTTTACCGTATAAATCAATACCGTAGCTTGTGGTATCCTGAGCGATCAGAACTATTTCAGTAACACCTTTACTCACAAGTTCTTTTGCTTCTTCAACAATATTTTCAATTGTTCTTGAATGATACTCGCCTCTGAGGTTAGGAATTATGCAATATCCGCAATGATAATTACAGCCGTCAGCAATCTTAATATACGAGCTAGCACCGACAGTAATCTGTTGTCTGTCTATATTTTCAGGATATATATAATCAGGTTTTTCCGAAACGTGTTCTGCATATTTTTTGTTTTTGGCAACATGTTCAACAACGTCAACAATTTCTTTTATGTCAGATGTTCCAATCATTCCCGAAATCTCAGGAATAGCCTTTTTTAATTCTCCTTTATATTTCTGCGGCAGACAGCCCGTTACAATAACTTTTTTGCCGTCATTTACAAGCTGCAAAATTGATTGAACAGATTCTTTCTCGGCATCATGAATAAAAGAACAAGTATTAACAACAACTATTTCAGCCTCTTTTTCATCCAGGGTAACCTGATGCCCTTTTTGCGCAAGAAGCCCTAACATTAATTCGCTGTCAACCAAATTTTTTGCACATCCGTGATTTAACAAAGCTATTTTCATACAATTTACCTCTTTGTAATCACTTTAGCATGAATAAGCTGTTTTGTAATCACTAAACGGGGGGATAAACTTAGTAATTCATTTCCCAGCCATCATTGAGAATTTTACCGAAACAACCGTGCCACTCGGCGTTGGAGCCTGAACAGGCTCGTTGAAAATTTTGTTCTCTTTGTTCTTCCGACAGCGGAGCGGAATTATCACCCCAGGTGGAATCATCAGGGTTGTCAATATTTTTCACTGCAAGATCATCAATAACTCCGTTAGGGTATATATAAAGGGTAAAAGCATCTCTGCCAAAAATATTAGGACCTTTTGAGCCGTTAATATCCAGAATAACTTCAACAATATTATTAGAGCCGATAGC
>FR900459.1:5661-11484 GCA_000438175.1 Fusobacterium sp. CAG:439
TAGAGCCGATAGCAGTGCCCATTGCTGTACCGCTTGCGAGGACCATGCAATTATTACGGCAAGCAAAATTGGAATCTACACCGGACATTTTTTTATAAGAAGCCGCAAAACACGGCGTACCGTCAGTACCGCAATCTTGAACTATTTTAAAATATTTTTTTTGAAACTCTCCGTATGCTCCAATTGTTGTTAAACCTGCTTCTCGCAGACTGACAGCATTACGGTCTGTCTGGTATTGCAATAAAGCCTGAGAAAGTTCATTATAAAATTTATGCAATTGGGCGACATAAGTCTTACGCTGATGATTTTGCATCAAAGAAGGTACAGTCATTGCTGAAACCACACCGATAATACCTAAAGTTACTAAAACTTCTGCCAATGTAAATCCTTTTTTCATGAACAACTCCTTGTGATATTTTTACACTAATATATACTTATTTTACACTATTTAGTGAAGTAAGTCAATATATATTGTCATAATTCACTGTAAAATAGTATTATTTTTTAATGGAAAGAGAAATAAAGCTTGAAACAGAAAATTTAACACAACAAATTAAGTATTTATCCGCATTAGAAGGCTTAACCGTAACTAAAGTAAAAGATTTAGTCAATCGGAAATATAATAAGACAGACAGCATAAGAAATCTTAGCAATAAGCTCAGGAACAAAACATTTAGAGTTACTGAATTAGCCGAAATATTAGATATACTGAATTACGAAATTATTTTACGGAAGAAACCTTAGATTTTATACCGTTTTTTACCAATATATTTATTATTCCTTGAGGAAGTTTTGAAACAATTTCTGCGATTTTTGCATCAAAGCCGACTGTATATGAAGGTTTAGGAGATTTCATATTATCAATCTTTAAAATCAGGTTAACAACTTTATCAACACCCAGCCCTTTTGTACCGTTTTTTCTGGCATTGGCGACCATATATTTCATCTCTTTTTCGTAATCTTGAGAATTATTAATTGCATCTTTATTAAGTTCAATTGATTTGTCCCATAAAGGAGTAGCTATTACACCTGGTTTTACGGAAACAACTTTCAAACCGCTTTCCACAGACATTGAATTAAATAATATATCAAGTGCTCTTTTAGAGGCACAATAAGGAGCTACAAACGGGAATATTCCAAAACTTGCCATTGAACTTATATTAATAACTTTAGCATTATTTAATAATGGCAGAAGTCTTTGCGTAAAATCCAGATGAGAAAAAGTATTAACCTCAAATTGTTTTCGGATATTATCTACAGAAAGTTTTTCCATAACTCCTGCTACAACACATCCTGCAACATTCACAAGAGTATCAATTTTTTCTGTTTTTGATTTTATAAATGCCGCTGCCTGAGCTATAGAATCTTTTCTTTCCATATCAATGTAAAAAGGAATTGCACCGATAAGTTCCAAATCTTTAGCATATTTTTCATTACGATAACCGGCAAACACAATGTTATCTTTTACAAAAACTTCTAAAAGTGCTTTTCCGATACCTGATGTTGAACCTGTAATTACATAAGTTTTTTTCATCGAAAAGCCCTTTTTTAATCCGTCATGTAAGAGTTGAACAACGGTAAGTACAACGCTAATGCCAGAGTTAATACGATACTTCCGATTACGATAAGCATTATCGGCTCAATCATTTTCGTCATAGTATCAATGATGCCGTCGAGTTTTTTATCAATAAACGAAGTTGCCTGCAGCAACATATCACCCAGACGCCCTGACTGTTCACCTGTTGCAATCATAAACAAAATCATTTTGGGCATTACACGTGTAGAACGAAGGGCAATAGAAAGATGCTGCCCCTGTTGAACTTTCAAAGTTGCCGTTTCAATTTTTGTTTTTAAAGTATGGTTTGTAAGTGTTACGTTAGCAAGGTACAAACATTCGATAATCGGAACACCCGCATCATATGCAACCTGCATAACCGCAATAAAGTTTGCAAAGTTTGAATACTGGATTAAGTCTGATAAAAGAGGAACTTTCAATACCCATTCATCAATTTTCCTCTTACTGGGCTGCCATTTCATAATAAATGTACAGAAACCGAAAATAGAACCCAGAATAATAGGAACAAGGAACCAGTATGTTTTTAAGAAAATACCCGCGCTCATTAATGTTGCCGTAATCCAGGGAAGTTCTTTGCCCATACCGTCAAACATTTCTTTAAATACGGGGAAAACGAACATTAACATAACAAGAACGATAATAACAGCCAGAATGATAACGAACATCGGATACATAAGTGTACCGATAACTTTACCCCTGATATTGGCTTCTTTATTTAACAATTCCAACAAACGCTGTAAAGTTTTTTCAAGTTCACCGGAATCTTCCCCGGCTTTTACAAGACCTATATAAATCTGTCCGAACTGATCAGGATATTTTGCAATTGTATCGGCAAAAGTTGCACCTGCCATAATCTGTCTTCTCAGCTCTTTGGCTACAAGTCTGACTTTAAGCTTTGCGGCATCATTTTCAATAAACATTAAAGATTCAATGATAGGGATACCTGATTGTGCAAGGATTTGCAGTGTAGATGTAAAATCCATACGGTCTTGAAGCCCTAATTTCTTCATCTTTCCGGGTTTTACATCTTTCTTTTCTTCTTTTTCTTCGCCCTTTGCTTTTTCTTCATAAACCTTTGTCGGTATAAAACCTAATTTACGAATACTTTCGCGCGCCTCTCTCAGGTCAGCCGCGTCAACTTTCCCTTTAACAATATCTTTATTATTTTTAAGTGCTATATAATTATATATTGTCATTGTTTCTCCTATTCGTTAACCACACCGAGAACTCTGACAAATTCATCTATTGTGGTCATTCCTTTAAGTATGTGGGATAAACATGATTGATGTAATGTTCTCATACCATTTTTCACTGCAGCGTCCTCAATTTCCAAATCATGCGCACCCATTGCAACAAGTCTTTTAATTTCCTTATTTATAGTCATAATTTCATAGACACCAAGTCTGCCTTTATAACCGGAAAAGTCACACTTGTTACAGCCTTTCGCTCTATATATAGGTTTCTTCATAAATTCCTGAATTTCATCTTCGTTTGCAATTATCTGTCTTGCTTCATCATGTGTGGCGAAGTACTCTTCTTTACAGTCATCGCAAAGTCTTCTTACAAGACGTTGAGCAATAACGCCTGACAATGTAGAAGATACCAGATAATCTTTCGCGCCCATTTCAATTAAACGTGTAACTGTTGCGGCTGCAGAGTTTGTGTGAACGGTACTTAATACAAGGTGACCGGTCAAGGCGGCGGAAATCGCAATTTCAAGAGTTTCATAGTCACGGATTTCACCAACCAGAATGATATCAGGGTCTTGTCTTAATATCGCACGCATACAGGATGCGAATGTAATACCAGCCTTAGCATTGATTTGTGATTGGTTAATACCTTCCAGCTTAATTTCTATCGGGTCTTCAATCGTTGTAATATTTACATCTTCGTCATTTAAACTTTTTAAAACAGAATACAGGGTAGTTGTTTTACCGGAACCTGTAGGACCTGAGGTAAGAATAATACCGTTCGGACAGCTGACCATATTCTTAATTTTTGCAATATCTTCATCTGTACCGCCTACCAGTTTAATATTTTTATCATCTGCATTCAAACTGACGGCAGGAGCAAGTACACGGATACAAACCTTTTCCTTGCCGGATACGGGAAGCGTGTTAATACGGAAGTCATAGGAACCGTTTTTATACTTTATCGAGAAAGTACCATCCTGAGGTCTTCTGTGTTCAGCGATGTTCATTCTTGAAAGAACTTTAAAACGTGCGATTACGGAGGTTTCTACTTTAGGCGGAATATCAAGAACTTTTTGAAGCATACCGTCTTTTCTGTATCTTACGATATAGCCTGAAAGTCTTGGTTCAATATGAATATCTGAAACCTTATTATCAATTGCGTTAGTAATAATCTGGTTAACAAATTTAGCAACCGAGCCCGTTGAATCCTTTAACTGCTTGTCGACCATGTCGGCAAGAGATTCTTCAACTTCAAATTCTTCAGCTTCACTTTCAATTTGTTTAATTACTTTTTCGGTTTCTTTCTTTTGCTCACTGAAGAAAGTATTTAAGGAATTTTCAAACTCATAATGAGTCATCAAAAGCTGTTTCGGATTTTGACCTGTTAAATAGATAATATCTTTTAATACATCCGGTTTAACAGGAGTAACAACACCCAAAATCAAAGTTTTGCCGTCTGATGATATAGGAATAATTTTGTTATTCTTAATAAAATCTTCAGGCAGAATTTTAATAAATTTTTCCTGTGAAGCCAGCTGCTCAGGTGTAACCAGATCGTACCCCGTCTGCAGGTGAAGAATTTCTTTTAACTGATCAAGAGTAATAAAACCGAGTTTGAATAAAGTTGAGCCGATAGGTATCTTCTGACGTTTGCTTTCCGCCAGAGCCTGCAAAAGTTGAACGTCGTTAATATAACCTTTTTGAACAAGCAATTCACCGAGTTTAACCTGTTTAGAAGTACCGTCATCCACGGTATCTTTCTGCATGTCCTGCTTTAAACCGGAAATCAAATCATACAAATCCTGATCAGGCACTTGAATAAATTTCACCTGCTGCGGGAAAAATTCTTTTAATTTAAGGTTTATTACATCTTTATCAGAGGATGAATTTATCGCAACAAACAGGAAATTATCTTTAACACTAATTGGAACAAATTTATATTGTTCCAATAGTGAGCTGTTTACTTTATTCAGTATCTGGAGATTGACACTGTTTTTTAACCTGTTTAGTAATTCATTCATCTTATTTATATTTTATTCTACAATGTTTCTGTATTTCCAGTTGCGTCTTCTGAATCAGTAACTATTTTCGGAGTAATCATAATTACCATTTCATTTTTCTTCTTGGTTGAAGATGTTGATCTGAACAAGGTTCCGATTAGAGGCAAATCACCTAAAACAGGGACTTTCCCGATTGTTTTTTGTTCTTCTTCATTGATTAAACCGCCGATAACAAGAGTTTCGCCATCTTTAATTCTTACATTTTTCAAATCAAGGTTTCTGTGAGATAACAAAGTAGCTGCGATATATTGTCCGCCTGTATCCTGGGCAGTAACCTGACTTAATATTGTCGCATATTCAGGTTTAATATTTAAAGTAACATAACCGTCAGGACTTATGAACGGAGTTATACCAACCTTAATACCTGCATCACTGCCGATATTATAGGTTCTGGTCGCAAGAGTACCGCCTGTATATGCACTCTGTTCGGTTTCTGTTGATTCGATGTAATCCTGAGTAATATCAATAGTGGCCTCTTCACCGTTAGTTATTAATACACGCGGGTTTGAAACAATACGACCTTTTTGGTTTCTTACAAGGTAATTAATTGCATAAGAAATATTAACAGGACCGTTATATGGTTTTAAAGTACTGATAAGTTCCGGTTCATCGCCGCTTGTATCCCATACTTCATATCCGTTACCTTTAATGAAAAGCGGATGCATAGGATCTGTTTTAGTTGTTTCCCCGTCAAATGAAGCAGAAAAAGTATTACTCAAAAATGTCCAGTTATTTTGTAAAGTTTTACTTCCTTCTTCATTAAGTTCAATAATGGCAACTTCAAGATAAGCCTGAGGCTGTTTTTTATCAGTTTCAGTTATAAAATCTCTTATCATTTCGATTTGTTTTTCAGAACCGCCGATAACATTTATCGTACCTAATTGAGAATAATAAGCAATAGAAAGGTTTTGCAGCCCGAAAGATGATACAGAACCGCTCAACTGTCCATCAAGAGTACAAGCAACAGTTCCGGCATTAAGTGCCATGGAACCGC
>FR900459.1:11578-37759 GCA_000438175.1 Fusobacterium sp. CAG:439
GCAGCACCACCAGTAGAACCACCGTCATCGTCACCTTTTACGGGAACACTTGAATCAGCTCCTGATGAACCGCCTCCGGAAGCCCCTCCTGATGAACCTCCTGAAGAAGCACCCGAAGATGCAGGTAAAAGCATATTGCAAATCATATCCGCCATCTCTGCAGGAGTTGTATGATTAACTTTAAAAGTTACCGTTTGCGGTTTTTTATCAAATTTTTCCACAATTTTTTTGGCTATTGCCACATCATTTTTTGTACCGAAAACAATCAGCTCATTTGTTACGGGATTAGTTGTAACTATATCCGTATCCGAAAGCCCGGGTTTATGCATCGCATAAATATTTTTATTCAGAAAGTCAGCAAGAGCGGCAGCACTAATATATTTTACGGGGATTAAAGTCATATCCTGTTTAGCGAAGTTAAAACCGCTGGTACCCGCTCTGGCAACAATAATTGTTTTATCATCAACAACATAATTTAAGTCGTTAATTTCCATAACCATATCGAAAGCAGTATTCAAAGGGACGTCTACCAGATCAAGAGTAACACTCCCCGAAACAGAATTATGGAACACAATGTTCATGCCGGCTTTGTCAGCAAACATTCTCAAAACCTGCTTTACGTCAGAATCACGTAAGCTTATGCTAATCAGCGGATTATGTTTAATAAAGCTTACATCACCTTTTAATTTGAGAGAATAATCCCCCTCATCATCTCTTAAAGCCGGTTTGCTGGTATTTCCATACTGCACAACACCGACATTTTCCATTGCTGAAGCCGTTAACACACCGTTTGAAAAAACAAATGCCGTTAACATCAGACTTGCAATAATTTTGTTTGAAATTTTATTTCTCATATCTGCTCCTGGTTATTAATTTTCATTTAGTTTAATTTCGTACCGCCTTATTGCTGCGGCTGCCAAATTTATTTTCAAGATTGGAAACTGTATTATACTTAATACCATCACCCGTAAACAGTTCACCTACACTTGCTTTATAAACGTTAGCCCCGTACTGAACCGTAACTGTTTCCTGCCCTATAGATAAAATTTTATAGCCGTTTATAATATCACCGGATCTGACCAGATAATCCATTCCGTTAATATTTAAAATTGCGGAAGGATTGAACTTATCAAACATAATCCCCGAAACTTTAGTTGTCATAATTTCTGTAGCTGTAGTGTCCACAGAAATAGTTTCAGGCGGCGGCACCAAATCAGTGGCAAATTTGGGTTTAGGCTTTACCACTACCTTTTCACTTTCAGGAAGAAACGGGTCTGATCTTCCCATATCTTCGACTGACATTGCAATCATCGTACTGTTTTTAGCTGACTGATCCGCAACCACGGAAACTTCATCCGGTGCTATAGCCGCGTTAACACCGTCATTACCGACTTTCACGGTATCCTGCGGAACTATTGCAGCTGCAGGTTCTTCAACAACAGCATCATCAGTGCCGTTTTGAGTACAACCTGTTGTATTTATCATAATAACAGTCAAAAACAAAACAACAAGACACGCCCCTATCTTCTTATTTAAGCTCCAAAAGCGGTCTTTGGTATCTTCTTCATAAAACCTGTCAATAAAATTTCTGCTCACTTGCCACCTATTTCTCTTATATCCTGTTTTATTATAGTGAAATATATTTATTACCGTATCAATTATTTAGTGGATTTAATTCAAAAAAAATCCACAATAATAATTAATTGTTATTGTATCATATTTTTAAATGCGTGGCAAAAAAGTCAAAAGTATTAAGACAAATAAACGACATTTTACAAGAAAATGCTGTCTGCATGGTAAAAAGGAGTATATATAATTTATTTAACATTACTGAAAATTATTTGTAATAGTATGGATATATTCCAAAATTTGATCAAAATATTTTAAATCTGAATTACCGTCTATTACAAAATCAGCATAATCGCGTCCGGGGATAACATATTTTTCTCCCGCGTGAAGTAAATATTCCCATTGCTTAATAGCATTTTCTTCATTTTGATTGCGTTCGGCTTTGGCTCTTTTAATAAATCTTTCACGTCTGATATCGTTTTCAGTTTCAATATAAATTTTAATATCGAATACATCTTTAACATCTCTGTACATTGTTGCAATACCTTCTACAACAACCACCTTATCGGAGCGTATTTCAAGAGAGTTAGGGATAGAAACCCCAGTTCCGTTAGGAACATATCTGGGTGCCATTATTGTATTACCCTGTGCAAGAGACTCTAAATCTTTTTTTAATAAATCAAGCTGAAAACTTTCGGGGGCATCAATGTCATATCCGTTATCGGTTAAATTATCAAAACTTCCATATTTTTTTATCAGGTCAGAAATATCATTGAAATAATTATCTGTACTTAAAACTGAAACAGGCATAGATAATTGTTCTATAATATTCTTTAACTCGCGGCATATTGTTGACTTACCTGATGCAGATTCACCTGTTATACCTATTAAAAACCTTCTGGAAGGGGTATTTATCAACCTTTTTGTAAATCTTGATATAAATGTAGGACTTACTTCTTTAAAAATGGGGGTTTCGCATCTCTTGTCATAAGCAAGAATTTGTTTAAACTTCGTTTGGAGGTAAAACGCGAGAAGTTCTCGTCCTGTCTTTGAATTGAAGTCGGGCTTCAAAATCTTATCACTGGAATTAAGTTCTTTATCAATTAATAATTGCATTATATCATCCATATAAATTTATTATGAAGGTAATAATACATGAGAAAAAAAATTTTTGCTAGTGTAATATTATTTATTTTTAAGAAACTTAATAAGTTCTCTGTTAACAGCGACTAAATATTTTAAAGATTTTTCATCCGCACCGTCAAGTTCTCTTATAAGTTCGGCAATAAAGCTGTTTTTATTATGCGTTTGTTCAAAATCAAACATTTCATAATAGCTGATATTAAGATTTTGATGAATTTTTTCGAGAGTTTTAAACGACGGAGCCTTCTGCCCTATTTCAAGTGAGCCAATAAAACCAGGCTCACGACCGATAAGCTCTGCCAGCTGTTCTTGGGTCAACCCCTGCTTCTTTCTTATTTCTTTTAGTTTTTGTGCAAATAATAACTTTAATTCCATCTTAATAAATTTATATCTTTCTGTAAAAACTTTCTATTCACCATTAAATGTTTTTCCACCTATAGGATGTTTTAAGGAAATATTATTAACTTTTTAAAAATAAATAGTTTATACTTATAGATAGGAAAACAACTTACAGATTATGATTGATTTAAACTCAAAATACTATAATTTATATAATGACAAACTTTTCTACTATTTATTGACGGGAAAATCTTACGGAAAAATTGCCGAAAAATATTATTCATATGATATTAATAAATTAATATACAGAATTAGAAAGTTAAAGAAAGAATTAAGTTTAAGCAATCGTCGTCAGTTAGCCTATTTTGCCGTAGAGAATAAACTTGTTGATATAGAAAAAGTTAAACTTTATTTTTGATATAGGTTTCAATTACAGCATTTACAAAATCAAGAGCGGTATCATCAAGCATTTTAAGCTTCATATAAATATCATCTAAGCGGTCATCTTTTGTCTGTTCAAATATAAATAAATCCTTATATTCTACTCCCAACGCTTCTTTTATTTTTTCTAATGTTTCAGGTTTAGGGTATGTTAAGCCTGTTTCAATTTTACCGATAGAAGTCCGTTCTATACCTATTTTTTCAGAAAAACTTTCTTGAGAATATTTTAATAATTTTCTCAATTCTTGTATTCGCATACCCAGTTTTTGTTTTAAATGCATATTTAATATTTTAAGTAATTTGCAATTTTGCAACACCGATTAATAGGTAATATTATGTTGCTTATTAAGTTGCAAAATATTATTTTTGGTCTATCCTTATTTTTATGCAAAATAAATTATCAGAACTTGAATACAATGTTATGATGCTTTTAGCTGCCGGTATGGATGCAAGAGCTATTACCGATTATCTAAATATTAGCTACAAGATTTACATTAAAGCAAAAAACAACATTCTAAAAAAATTAAAAATAAAAACAAGAAACCAAATTCTTTTTACTGCACTTGAAAATGAACTGATAAAACTTTAGAAGTTAAGTAAATGCGCCTTGCCATTTTTTTTTCCCGCGATATAATTAGTTTATAAAAGGAGAGAGGAAATGGATACATTAACTAAAAATGAAGGTTTGATAACCAAGATTATCGGTCCGGTTATTGACGTTGAATTCCAACAGGGTAAACTGCCTGAAATTTATACTGCTTTACATATTCATAAAGACGACGGAACTTATGTTGTTGCCGAAGTTCAGCAAATGCTGGGTTCTAATAAGGTTAGAACGGTTGCTATGTCATCTACTGACGGCTTAAAAAGAGGCATGAAAGTTGTAAATACTAACGAACCTATTAAAATTCCGGTTGGTAAACCTATCTTAGGAAGAATTTTAAATGTAACGGGAGATCCCGTTGATAAAATGGGACCGATTGAAACGGATACTTATCTTCCTATCCACAGAGAATCTCCAAAATTAACAGACCAAAATACAAATATCGAAATTTTGGAAACAGGTATTAAAGCAATCGACTTGCTGCAGCCGTATCAAAAAGGCGGAAAAATCGGCTTATTCGGCGGTGCAGGCGTCGGCAAAACAGTACTTATCATGGAACTTATCCATAATATTGCAATGGAACACTCCGGTGTATCGGTATTTGGCGGTGTAGGAGAAAGAACACGTGAAGGCAACGACCTCTGGAACGAAATGAAAGAATCAGGGGTTATAGATAAAGTTGCGCTGATATACGGACAGATGAACGAACCGCCTGGAGCAAGAATGAGAGTAGGGCTTTCAGCTTTGACTGCCGCTGAATATTTCAGAGATTTTTCAAAACAGGATGTTCTATTATTCGTTGATAATATTTTCAGATTTACTCAGGCAGGGTCTGAAGTTTCCGCGCTTCTCGGCCGTATGCCTTCAGCAGTAGGTTATCAGCCTACACTTGCAAATGAAATGGGTGAATTACAGGAAAGAATTACTTCAACAAAAGACGGATCTATTACATCTGTTCAGGCAATTTATGTTCCTGCAGACGACCTGACAGACCCTGCTCCTGCCACAACATTCTCACACCTTGATGCATCAACTGTTTTATCAAGACAGATTGCATCACTCGGTATTTATCCTGCTGTTGACCCGCTTGAATCTTCTTCCAGAGTTCTTGACCCGAATATTATCGGAGAAGAACATTACAATACAACAAGAAAAGTTCTCGAAATTCTACAAAAATATAAAGAACTTCAAGATATTATCGCAATTCTGGGTATGGACGAATTGTCTGAAGAAGATAAAGAAACAGTTAACAGAGCAAGAAAAATTCAAAGATTTTTATCACAGCCGTTCTTCGTAGCAGAACAGTTCTCAGGTATCCCTGGAAAATATGTAAAACTTGAAGATACAATTAAAGGCTTTAAAGAAATCATTGAAGGCAAACACGATGACTTGCCCGAACAAGCTTTCTATATGGTTGGCACTATTGAAGAAGCAGTTGAAAAAGCTAAAACTCTTAAAGGCTAGGTGGAATTATGCATTTAAAAATAATTACACATGAAAGAGTTGTATTTGACGAGGATGTAAATGAAATTTACACCAGGACCACTGACGGTGAAATCGGGTTATTAAAAAACCACGTTCCTGTTATGGCTGCGTTAGATATAGGCGTTACAAAAGCCGTTAAAGATAATGAAGTAAAGTTTTTTACAACAATGGGCGGCGTGTTGCAATTTAAAGATAATGAAGCTTTAATTCTTACAACCACAGCTGAATGCGGAGATGAAATCGACGTAACCCGTGCTCAGGAAGCATTAAAACGCGCTCAGGCAAGATTAGCCGATAATGAAGCAGAGATTGATGCTAAAAGAGCAGAGGCAGCAATTGCAAGGGCAATGGCAAGGCTCAAAGCAACATTAAATAATTAATTTTTTAAATTTAGGCTGAAATTTTAAAATTTCAGCCTAAATTCTATACGGGTAATCTTTAGATATCTCCCATCCGTCAAAGTATATTAAAGCAGTACAAGCTGCTTTAGCATGATCGTTAGCCTCTTCATTTTTACAAACTCTTATCAGCTCATCACGGTCAGTAAGGTTATAACTTGCTGTTGAACCGGGCTTAAAAATAAATCCTCTGCCATTTCCATAAGTTATGGTAAAGCCAAAAATATCACGATTGTTTTCATTCGGTTTTGCCCCGCAGTTTACGTCATACAAGATATGCATCATTCCTGCTTCTGTGTCTCCTCCGCCCTTAAGCATAGAAAAACAGCCGCCGTCGGTGAATATATATACCGGCTGCTTTGGATAAAGCTTTGCAGAAATATCTTTGCAGCCAGCCTCTTTTGAGCCGCAGCTTTTTAAGCCTTTAAAGTATGGAAACAAATATTTATTAACAAAAATATCCATTTCCTCGCCGTTGTTCTGATGGGCAGGAAATTGCCAATATTCCATAGCTTCGTTCTCGGAAATCGAAGCAAGTAATGCATTATTGAAAGTAGAGTAAAATTTCTTTAAACGAGCTATAACTTCCTGTTTTTTGTAACTTTCAACAATAACAGGCAGCGTTAGCGCCGCAACCACACCGATAATTCCTAAAGTAATCAAAACCTCTGCTAAGGTAAATGCAGGTTTAGGAGCTACAGAATTGCCCCCCCCCCGACATAATTAAAAAATCTTTTCATTTTTGCTCCTTTCAAATTCTTATTTACAGTTTTAAGCTTTATGAAACTTATAAGATTTATGTGCCTGTTTTGCGTTTAATCTATTCATATTTGCTCCTTTCTCAATATCATTAAATATAAACTATTTACAAAAATTTTTCAATACTTTTGTAAAATTCGATGCTTGTTATATAATAATTCTATGGAAAAGACTTTATATCAGATATTCAAAACTTTTTTCAAGGTCGGAACTTTATTGCTGGGCGGCGGATACGTAATTTTACCGCTTTTGCAATCCGAACTTGTTGATAAAAAAAATTGGATAAATGATGATGAACTATGTGAATATTACGCATTAAGCCAGAGCGTCCCCGGGATTATTGCCGCAAATACTGCAATTTTTGTAGGTTATAAACTCAGGAGAACAGCCGGAGCATTTGCTGCAACACTGGGAATTGTCATGCCTGCATTTATTTCCATAATAATAGTCGCAAGATTATTGGAAGAAATTATCAAGCTGAAATTTATTCAAAGTATTTTCTGGGGTGTAGGAATAGGCGTTTTAATATTAATATTCCTTGCAGTTAAAGAAATGTGGAGAAAAAGCATTGTTGATAAATTCACATGTTGGATATTTTTTATAATATTCATATTGTCTGCCTGCTTCAAGGCTCCTCCTGCGGCGTTAATAATTCTCGCGATTTTCATCGGTTTATGGCTGCCGTTTCAGAAGAAAATAGAATATGGAGATAAGGAAGAATGATTATATATTTAAAACTATTTCTGGAATTCTTTCATATCGGCTTATTCTCGTTTGGCGGAGGATATGCAACACTGCCGTTTTTATATCATATAGCAGATGTCCAAAAATGGTATACAACAAAACAGCTTTCGGATATGATTGCGATTTCATCAATTACTCCGGGACCTGTCGGGGTAAATGTTGCGACATTTGCAGGTTTTACGACAGCAGGGGTAACAGGCGCATTTGTTGCTACCGCATCGGTAATTCTGCCGTCATTAATTATAATAATTATCATTTCAAAACTTTTAGAACAATTCAGACATAATAAATATGTCCAATCCGTAATTTACACGTTAAAACCTGCAGGGTGCGGCTTGCTTGCTGCTGTAGGCGTTGATATGTTTATTAATAATATAAATCTTTTCGGAATGGTTCTTCTTGTTGGACTATTTATTGCAAGCATTACCGAAAAAAGAGATCCGCTTTTTTATCTCGGAGTGTCAGCATTAGTGGGGTTAATTGCAGGATTTTTTAATTTAACGGGTTAAACATCCTGTACTGCAGAGCCTGCATCAGGTGTGTTTGTCGAATATCTTGAGAGCCGTCAAGGTCTGCGATTGTTCTTGCAAGCTTTAATATTCTGTCGTAACGTCTGCCTGAAAGCTGATATTTAAAAGCCGCCGTTTTTAATAAAGCTGCGCTTGATTTATCAATCTGGCAATATTTTCTGATAAGCTTGGAAGTAAGCTCGGAATTTGTAAGAATTCCGTCATCTTTATATCTCAAAGCTTGTATCTGTCTAGCTTTTATAACACGTTTTCTTATATCTGAAGAAGTTTCATTTGACGGCTGTGTGTTAATAAGTTCTTCAGCAGTAAGCCGCGGGACTTCTACATGCAAATCAATTCTGTCAAGCAAAGGTCCCGAAAGCCTTGACTGATATCTGCTGATTTGAAATTCTGAGCAGGTACATTGTTTTTCTTTATCGCCGAGATAGCCGCAGGGGCATGGGTTCATTGCACCGAGAAGCATAAATTTTGCAGGATATTTGATTGAATGTCTTGTTCTAGAAATAACAATTTCTCCATCTTCAAGCNNNNTAACAATTTCTCCATCTTCAAGCGGCTGCCGTAAAACTTCTAAAACACTCCGCGGGAATTCCACCATTTCATCTAAAAATAAAACACCTCTGTGTGCAAGAGTAATTTCCCCCGGCTTGGGTGTTGACCCGCCTCCTATTATACCGTTTGCAGACGCAGTGTGATGAACAGCCCTGAAAGGTCTTTTTGTCATTAACGGCTCATTCGGAGATAAAAGACCGCATATACTGTATATTTTAGTAAGTTCAAGTGCCTCTGATAGTTCCAAAGGCGGTAAAATTGAAGCAAAACATTTTGCCATAAGGGTTTTACCCGAGCCGGGAGACCCCGTCATCAACATATTATGAGAGCCAGCCGCTGCAATTTCCAAAGCTCGTTTTACTTTCTGCTGACCTTTTACGTCTTTAAAATCATAAATATATTCCTGCTTTGCTCCTTCGGATAAATACTTGTTTATATCTATAACTGCAGGCTTAATTTGTGCATCTGCAAAGTGATTTACAACATCTGCAAGGCAATTGGCACCTAAAATATTTACTCCGCCCGCGAGTGCAGCTTCCGCAGCATTAACAGCAGGCACAAAAACATTTTTTATTCCCGCATCTTTAAGTCCCAATATCAAAGGCAAAACACCGTTAACCCCGCGAAGAGTTCCGTCAAGAGAAAGCTCCCCGATAAATGCATAATCTTTAATTTTTTCTTCATCAAGAATTCCTTCCTCGACCAGAAGTCCTATAGCAATAGGAAGGTCAAAGTTTGATCCTTCTTTTTTTAAATCTGCAGGTGCCAGATTTATAACAACCTTTTTGGCGGGAAAAGTAAAACCCGAATTTTTTATTGCAGAACGCACCCTGTCACGCGCCTCATTAATTGCAGTATCAGGAAGACCAACAATTGAAAATGCAGGAAGTGAATTTAATACATCTGTTTCCACAGAAACCTTATAAGCTTCCAGACCTATTACCGCACCTGTTGTTACTTTATTTACCATACAAATATACTACTACAAATATGTTTATTGTATAATCGGGTTATGAATATTTTAGCAATAAATTTCGGCGGAATAGGTGACGAAATATTTTTTCTGCCTTCATTGATATCATTAAAAAAAGAATATCCTGACGCAAAAATTACACTTGCTTTAGAACCAAGAAGTAAAAGTGTTAAAGATTTAACTGACGTCATAGATAATTTATTTCTTATTGATATAAAGGGTAAAAATAAATATACAGAACTTTTAAAACTTGTATATTTAGCCCGCAGGGGGAATTTTGACATTGTAGTATCATCGGGAGGAAATAAATTAATAAGTATCCTTTTGACACTAACGGGGATTAAAAAGAGATACGGCTATGATACAGGGAAATTAAGCCGCCTTTTATTGACAAAAGCTGTTCCTCTGAACAAAAATCAATATGCCTGCGCAATGTATCATGATTTGGTAACTCCGATTACAAATCACAAAACATATCTGCCAGAGATTAATGTTGAACAGCAGCAAAAAATTCCAAACTCTGTACTAATCCACCCCGGTGTAAGTAAAATGAGTGTACAAAAGGGTATGATTAAAACAATATCCGCGGGAATTTGGGCGGAAACAGTAGATTTACTTATCGAAAAAGGCAAACATGTAATTTTAGCAGGCGGTCCTGATGATAAAGAAGTTATAGAAACCATACGCAAAAATACAAAAAACAAAAATTTTGAAGATTATTACGGAAAAACAAAAAACTTGAAAGATTTGGCTATACTTATTGGAAAAGCCGAAAAATTTATATGTTCTGATTCTGCACCGCTTCACGTTGGTGTGGCAATGCAAACTAAAACTTATGTAATTTTCGGGCCGACAGATGATAATAAATTAATCCCCAAATCTGACAATGTAATTGCAATAAAAGCACAGGATACCTGTCCGATAAAACCTTGCCTTTGGGAACACAGACAAACAACCTGTGAAAGCTTAGAATGTTTAAAGATTACCCCTCAATATATTACAGACTTGATAATTTAAAAGAAAGGAAAAAAATGAACGTTACTAAAGTACAAACTACCCCATCATTTCAGGGTCTAAATTACAAAGATAACTTACCTGAAATAATTAAAACTACTGTTAAAAATTCTCAGGCTTTAGCAAAGTTTGGGAAGAAATACAACGCAGATGTAGATTATATATATTTACAAGGTTCAAAGAAACAATCACATCCTGCACTGATAATAAGCAATATTGTGCCGAAAGGGATGCAAAAATTAATTGACAAAATTAAAGGTGTAGATGGAAAAGGACAATTTATGTATATATCAACAAATGGTACGAGAGAACAAGACTTACACAAAAAACTTATATCTGCCTCAAATGATTACGTTCTTAACGAATACAGAAATGCATTTAAAACAAAATAAATAAAAAAAACAGGTTATAAAACCTGTTTTTTTTATTTCACATTAACAATTTTCATTATCATAAAATTCTTCAAAAATATCTCTTAATTGTGCTTTATCTGAGATTATTTTACGCAATTCTCTCAAGCGTTCTGCATTTTTAGAATTTTCAAACCACAATTTCATATATCCGCCTTCTGCATACTTTTCAGCCATGTGATTAAGAAGATTAGCCCAATGATGTTCTTTGTCATTTGAAGGAGAATTTGCGATTGAATATTGAATTGTACGTCTGATAATTTTTAAAGGAATAATATCACGATCAGCTTCGGCAATAATTTTACCGTAAATACTCCTCGGAGAATTTTTTGCAGAAGCTCTGTGATCTTCAACAGCCTCTTTCATTAATTTTATTGCATCTCCCGAAAACCATTGCTGCAAGTGTTTATCAGCCTCGAGAATTTTTCCTGAAACAATGTGGTGTAACTCCCTGCCTTCACATAGCCCCAAATCATGATATGCAGCTATAACATAAGCATAGTCAAGGTTTACATTACAATTTACTGCAAGTTTTAAGCTTTCATCAATAACAGATCTTACATGATCAATGCCATGCCCTTTATCAAATTCCGAATATTTAGGAATAATGCTGTTTTCAATATAATTTATTAATTCTTTATTCATTATATTCCCACACTCAAACCTGCGCAAAGATTTATAGATTGGCCGGTAATTCCTTTCGCATCTTCAGAAATTAAGTATTTGCAAAGCTTTGCGACTTCTTCCGGTTTAACAAATCGCTTCTGTGGAATTGTATCAATAATTTCATCTTTAGAAAATTCACTGTCCTCTATAGAATTCATACCAAGTTCAGTTTCAACCCAGCCCGGATTTATTGTATTAACCGTAATTTCATATTCAGCAAGTTCAAGTGCAAGCGCCTTTGTAAGCCCGATTAATCCCGCCTTTGAAGCTGAGTAAATACTTGCATAAGCTTCGCCCATAACTCCAGAAATTGAACCTATATTTATAATTCTCCCCCATCTTTGACCTTTCATATGAGGGAGGGCTTTAGAGATAAGATATGCGGGAGCTATTAAATCGGTTTGAAAAACTCTTACAATATCTTCAGTTTTCATTGTTTCCAGAGCACCGTAAATATATTCGCCCGCATTATTTACAAGAACATCAATATTTTTGTCTGTAATAAATTTTGCAAGTTCGTTTATATCTTTTGATAAATCACATACACAAAAACCTTTTGCATTGCAAGCTGCCAGCGCCTGCTCGTTTCTGCCCGTAACAAAAACTTCTCCTATAGTTTGAAGTTCACGGGCTATTGCATTGCCTATTCCTTTTGAAGCTCCGGTAACAAGTATATTCATGATTTATACTCCTTTAAAAAACTCTGTGTTATATATGATGCCATAAATATTCCCGCACAGCTTGCCACAAACGGAGTTGATGATGGTGTAATTTTTGTAAATTCAATATTTTCACCGTTTTTTGCAGTAATTTTTTCAGAAGAAGAAATTTTTTCCTGTACAAAAGGCTTTTCACGGCTTGCAACAACAGTAATACCTTTTTCAATTCCCCGTTTTTTAAGCTGATAGATTATATTTGATACAAACGGAGCATTTTTATTCTCTATTTCAGAAATATCAGATATATAAAGTTTTGAGGGATCAATTCTGTTACCTGCCCCCATTGAACTTACTACGGGAATATTATTTTTTACGCAATATTCCAACAGTTCAATTTTTGAACGCATTGTGTCAATTGCATCAGCTACATAGTCAATATTTAATAAATCTAAATTCCCGGTATAAAAATCATCAATTACATTAAGTTTAATGTTTGGATTTATATCTTTAAGCCTTATTTCAAAAAGTTTTGCCTTATTTTGTCCGACGGTTGATTGCAGAGCAACAATCTGCCTGTTTATATTTGAGAGAGAAACATCATCAAAATCAATTATAGTTAACTCTCCAATACCTGCTCGTGTAAGAGCCTCCGCACAAAATCCGCCGACTCCTCCAAGCCCGAAAACCGCAACATGCTTTAAGGAGAGAAGACTTTGATTTTCTTCTCCCCAAAACAATTTATTTCTTGAAAATATTTCATCCATATTACTTAATAATACCAAATCCTAAAAGGAATGTGCAAACAAGAAATACTGCAGACACTATTGCAGTAAGCTTGTTCAAGCCTTTTTCCGCGCTTTTTTGTGACGCAAAAACATGAGATGCACCGCCGATCCCTGCGATGCCGTCGCCTTTAGGTGAATGCAATAAAATCAAAATTATTAACAATAAAGCTGAGATTATTTGTATTGCCCAAACAAAATTTAATAACATTTATTTTTTCTCCTTTTTTTTAGAAATAAAGTGGGCTCTTTTTGAATTCAATTTAATATTTTCGAAAGTGTATAATCTTGCGGGTCTTTTTGACGAAGATTTTGTAAATTCGTCAAGTTCAATCAAACCTTCCGTTGAAAGAGCTTTCTTTCTGAAATTACGCTTATCAAGCTTTTTACCCATAATCAACTCGTAAGCTTTCTGCATTTCAGTAAGGGTAAATTTTTCGTTTAAAAGCTGGTATGCAACAGGGCACAATTCCAGTCTTTCGCGGGTTCTTTTTAACGAATATTCAATAATTTCCTTGTGGTCAAACGCAAGAGGCGGCAAATCTGAAATTTTATGCCAGCCGAGTTCGGGCGTCGGAACAATCTGAATATCTTCAGCTCTTACAAGAGCAAAGTAAGCACAGGTTATAACTCTTGCATTAGGGTGACGAAGCGGATCTCCGAATGTATATAACTGTTCAAGATAAACATTATCAATATCCGTACGTTCTTTTAATACTCTTAAAGCCGCCTGATCAAGATTTTCGGATAATCTGACATATCCGCCCGGGATAGCCCATTTATCCTTAAACGGCTCATTAAGACGTTTTACCAGCAAAACTTGCAAGGCATCATTTTTCATCGTAACTATAACTACGTCTACCGTAATTTCATGAGTTTTTGTTTCGTTAAAAATCATAAATTTCTCTGTCCCTAAGATATATAATATAATAAAAATATAAATTTACATTAGTTAATAGTTATTTTTTATTAACAATTTTTAACATGCATAAAAATTTTTATCAATTTACTTTAATAGAAATACTTTATATATATACGGGGAATAAATTCAGGGATAAAAATGAGTATTTACAACTGGGGATTTAACAGCTTCTATATAAATAATTTTATGCCGATGCCATATTGGGGCGGCTGCGGCTGTAATTCATTCAATTCCGGTTTCCGATTTGGAATGTTTAATTCTCTGTTTAATTATATGATGCCGCAAATGAATTTATTTTCTCTGCCTCAAACATTTGCAATGCCGTTATTTAACCCTTATAACAATATTTTTGCAATGTCTGCATATACTAATCCGCTATTTAACTTCAGTGTACCATCACTTTTCTCACAACTAAATACATTAAACAATTACACTGAAAAAATGGTGAATACGAGCAGAACGCAAAATTTTAATACTGTGGCAACAAGTTCTAAAACAAGGGCTTCTTCAGATGTTACATCGAAAATTGACAGAAACTTTAAAAACGAAAGCAAATTAGATAAAAACTTTTTAAATAAAGTAAAAGATGTTGCAAAAAACTTAAATTGTGACTACAAAGATTTGCTTGCAGTAATGAACAGCGAATCAGGAATTAACCCGACAGCCTGGAACGGAAACACCGCAGTCGGATTAATTCAGTTTACTGATTTATCAATCACCGAACTTAACAGGGTACATGGTTTAAACCTGACAAAAGAAAAAATAGCGAATATGCCTGCAATGGAACAACTTGATTTGGTTGAAAAATATTTGAAAATAGCAAAGAGTTACAAATTTTCTAGTAATGCAAGACTTTCTGCCGCAGATTTGTATGCGATAACCTTTTTACCGGGCAGGGCAGATAGAGAAGTGCTTTGCACCAAAGGAGAAAGAAATTCCAAAGGTCAGCTTTTAAACTATTATGAAAGTAACCCGCTTGACAAAGACGGAGATAACAAAATTACCAAGTCTGATTTAGAAAAGCACCTTGCGGGAAAACGCGTTAACGAATCCATATTTGTTTAAAAACATTACAATTCGAAATAATTCGTTGATGTTCTAAAATGTTTCATGTATGTTCATGAAATAAATATTAGATTTGCGGAAGGATTAAAATGGATAAGGGATACATTGAAAACGGTTTTATTGTCGACGTAAGCAATGCTCACAAGACTTCGGAAATTATCTACGAATTAAGCAGAATTTTAGACCTGCCTGATGCGCAAAGCAAAAAAGTATGCTTAAAATTAGGCTCTGTTGACTTAACAGCTACAGAACTCACCAGTATTAAAGCCCTTGTGGAATCTATGAATTCTGAAATAGAATTTATCAGCACAAGCTCACAGTTTACGGTAAAATCAGCTGAAGAACTTAATATAGAAGTATCAGTCCTTGAAAATAAAGTTCCAATGCCGGAATTCAACGGAGATCAGGAAAAAGTTAATCAGGAACTTGAAAAAGCATTAGATAAAATATTCGGAGATGAAAATACCGAAATAAAAACTTTTGCTCAGGAAAAAGATTTGAAAAAATTACAGCAGGATGCTCCGGCAGAACCTGTAAAACCTCTTGAAGAAATTAAATCTGAAAGAATTACACCTGAAAATCAGATGGAAACTATTGATAAATCAGAGATTGCAGAAGATACAACAGAAAAAAGTGAAATTACGGAAAAAGCTTCTGCACCAGTAGAAACACCCGATTTTAACCCTGCAGAAGAACTGAAAGATTTTAACAAGGAACTTGAAAACGCAAATAAAATTGACGGGGAAGATATCGAAGATATAGACTACAATCTTGACGATTTAAGGAAATCATTGAGAGAAACCGAGAAACTTCCTACATTGTATATTCAAAGAACATTGCGTTCAGGACAAAGCATAACCTCTGACGGCAACATTGTGATAATAGGCGATGCAAATCCCGGATCCGAAATTATTGCAAAAGGCGATATTACTGTATGGGGAATTCTCGGCGGTATCGCTCATGCAGGTTCTGCCGGAAACCGTTATGCAAAAATACGTGCTTTAAAAATGAATGCAATTCAATTAAGAATTGCGGATACATTTGCAAGACGGCCTGATAATGTTAACATACCGTATATACAAAAAACAGATACATTTATTCCGGAAGAAGCTTGTATATACAAAAAACAAATTTTGATACATAAAATACACGAATCATAAAAAGGAGAAATAATGAGCGGTAGAGTTATCGTAATTACATCCGGAAAAGGCGGTGTAGGCAAAACGACTACAAATGCTAACATCGGAACAGCTCTTGCCAGAGCAGGCAAGAAAGTTGTAATGATTGACACCGATTTGGGATTAAGAAATTTAGATTTATTACTTGGTTTGGAAAACAGAATAGTTTATACAATAGTAGATGTTGTTGAAGAACGCTGCAAACTTAAGCAGGCACTTGTAAAAGATAAGAAAAATCCAAATCTTTGTCTTTTAGCGGCAGCACAAACCCGTGATAAAACAGCTGTTACGGAAGAACAATTAAAAGATATATGTGAAAAATTGAAAAAAGACTTTGATTTTATTCTTGTTGACTGCCCCGCAGGTATTGAACAGGGTTTCCAAAACGCAGTAGCAGGAGCATCCGAAGCAATTGTCGTTACAACTCCCGAAATGTCGGCAGTTCGTGACGCCGACAGAATTATCGGACTTCTGGAAGCTAAAGAAGAAATTAAATCTTACAAATTATTATTAAACAGAGTCCGCCCTAATCTTATCAAGTCAAACGATATGATGAGCGTAGATGATGTTGTGGAAATACTTTCGGCGGAATTAATCGGTATAATTCCGGAAGATACGGGAATTATAACCTCAACAAACAAAGGCGAACCGATTGTCAATGATGAAAAATCTCTTGCCGGTAAAGCATACAACAATGTAGCAAGAAGAATTATCGGTGAAGATGTTCCGTTTTTAAATTTGGAAGAACCTCAAGGCGTTATGGCAAAAATAAAAAAGTTCTTCTCCGGTTTGACAGGAAAGGAGAAGTAAGAAGATGATTTTAGCAAATTTATATAATAAAGTCATAGGCTTCTTCCGCCAGACAGAAACACAGGAAACAGAATCAGCAAAAGAAACTGCCTGCAACAGATTAAGAGTAGTCTTAATGCAGGACAGAACAAACTTAACGCCTGAATTAATGGAACGTATGCGCAAAGAAATGGTAGAACTTCTTTCAAAATACGTTGAAATGGACAAAGACGCACTTGAACTAAATCTTGAACAAGACGGAGATCAAGTTGCTTTAATGCTTTCAATCCCCGTAATCAGAGCAAAAGATGAAGAAGAAATAAAAGCAGCTCTGGAAGAAGAAGAAACCAAAGAAGAAATTCAGGATGAAGATGAATCTTTAGAAGACGATAAAGATATTGATGAAAACATCGACGAAGATACAGAAAAAATGCCTGAAGAGAATTCAGATCCTATTGAAGAAAATGAAGAGGAAGAGGAAGACGAAAAAGAAAGTTCAAAAGAACAACAAAAAGATAAAAAAGACCGTGAATAACGGTCTTTTTTATTTAGTTAAGCAGACTTGCTTTTTTGTTTCCTGTTATATAAAAATATTATTCCGCCCGCAGACAATAATAAAAATAAAAATGCGGCAGTTTTATAATATTTATTGCTCTTATTAAGTTCAAGTGCAGGTTTATCCGAATTTTTTCGTGAAAACATTTTTATTGCATCTTCTATGCCTTCTTGCAGTTTTCCCCTTTCTACTTCGATTATTTTGCTGAATTTGCCAAAAAGCTTGAAAAGCTGCTCTAATCCGTTATTTTTATCTTTTATCACAATCCCTGTAAACGGAAGATTTTCCAATTGCTTTACTATCTCTGAGTTTTCGAGAAGTTTATCAGCATTTTTCAAATCAGCTGACATGCCTTTTGTATCAATATAATTCAATGGGTTTAACATGTCCAGATCATTTATCCCGTCCCCTGCAGCTATTACAAAATCATTATTAAGATAAGCTTTTTTCACGGCCTCTCTTGTATCATAAAGTTTATCTAAGGCTTTTCCATTTATTCCCGGTTCCAGAATAATTACAGGTCTGTTATTGCAGCTTTCATCACGTTTTTCACTTATAACATATTTTATATTCTCCGCATCCAAATAAGTTATAAGTTTTGATTTTATGTCATTATAAGCAGCCTTTCTCTCCTCGACATTTAACATATCGTAAGGAAAACTTAAATAAAATTTTAAATTTCCGTCATTTCTCAAACCTGCTGCCCATTCACTGCGAGGCTTCATATTAAAGCTGTCAAGCTTAAAATTATCATAGTTTATGCGGGAAAATAATGAACCGTTACCGTAATCTTTTACACTGTGTTCCGAATCGTGCTCAATAATTTTAAAATCATATTGTTTTAAAGTTTCAATAATTTTCTGCCTGAAAGCTTTGCCCTGCCAGCCTGTAAGATTTTTTATGCTTTCTTCTTTCCGCAAAGCAGTTTTGTTGTAATCAAAAGGGAAAACTCCCGATTTATAATAGTTTTCATCAGTTCCGATCTTAACATACTCATCTGAACCGTTTTTTACAATTAATGCATCAGGCAGCGGCATTTTTATCCCCTTAGACTTAATTAATCCGGCAACAGCTTTAAACTCACCGAAAGTTCTTCCTGTTGTAATATTGAAAGTAATATTATTTTTTTTGTTTTCAAAAAATAAACAAAGATTTTGAAAGTATTTATTCAGTACTTCCGTATCCCTCTCAGAAATGTTATGAAGATTTGAATGGCTTGAAGGAAAATAAGTTCCGTCAAAATCAGAATATAAACTTACATTCCCCGATGTAAACGACAACTTAGATGGCTTTACGGCTGGAATTCCAATAATTTTCATACAACCCCTTTATCAAAATCAAGAGTATTACAAAATTAAGAAAAATAAAGTAAAAGTATTGCAATCAGAAACATTTTGTAACATTTACAAATCTAAACAAATTATTTATTTCAGTGTTGACAGCTTATTTTGTTTGTTTTACCATTGATATGCTTGGAATTAATGTATTTACTAATATCCGAAATATTTGTTGAATAGCAATTTCAAGCAGTGTAATACATAAAAAAAGAAAAAGGAATGCAAATGGCAACCACAACTAGACAAAGAATCAGAGTTTGTTTAAAAGCTTACGATCATAAATTAATTGACGTATCTTCAGACAAAATCGTAGAAACAGCAAAAAGAACTGACGCTAAAGTAGCCGGACCTATTCCTTTACCTACAAAAAGACGTATATATTGCGTTTTGCGTTCACCCCACGTAGATAAAAAATCTCGTGAACATTTTGAAATGAGAACTCATAAACGTATTATCGATATATACGAGCCCACTCAACAGACAGTTGAAGAATTAGGCAGATTAGACCTGCCGGCTGGCGTAGATATTGAAGTTAAACTGTAATTAACTTTTGACAACTAAATAAGCATTATGCATTGTAATGTGAACTGCGACCGGGTTGGGGCTGAACATTAAAGAGCTCAGGCTTTTATGTAACAAACTCAATGACGGGACAGCCGAAAGGTTGTAGAGGTGAAAATCCTCAAATTAGGTAAAGATTAGCAAGACGTAGCGCTCGCAAGAGAAAATGCAATCCCGAAACAGGGGCAGAATATTGTCTGCACCAAGTAGGGTGAGCAAGAAAGGTAGAATATGACACTAGGTGTAATAGGTAAAAAACTTGGAATGACACAAATCTTTGATGAACAAGGTTTGGCTATTCCCGTAACTGTAATCAAAGTAGACCCGATTGTTGTTACTCAGGTAAAAACTGTTGAAACAGACGGCTACAACGCAATTCAAGTTGGAACAATTGCAGCTAAAGAAAAACACTTAACAAAAGCTGAAATCGGCCACTTCAAGAAAAATAACCTTGAAAACTTCAGACACCTTCAAGAATTCAGAGTTGATAATCCTCAAGACTACAAAGTAGGCGATAAAATCGAATTATCGGTACTTGATAACGTTGAAAAAGTAGACGTAACAGGAAAATCAATCGGTAAAGGCTTCCAGGGTACAGTAAAAAGATGGAATTTCTCAAGAGGACCTATGGGACACGGTTCTAAAAACCACAGAGAACCGGGTTCAATCGGTGCAGGTACAACTCCGTCACGTGTTATCAAAGGTAAAAGAATGGCTGGTAACATGGGTAATGAAAGAGTTACTATTACTAAATTGAAATTAGTTAAAGTTGATGCTGCTAACAGCTTAGTATTAGTAAAAGGTTCGGTACCCGGATGCGAAGGCAGATTGGTAACAATCGTTCCTACAAGAACTAAATGGAATGCGTAAGTAAATATACAAACCGATTTTGCCATATAAAACGATTAAAATAATCGAAAGGGGTAAACGGTAATAATAAAGGAAAAAAACATGTCAAAAGAAATATTAAGTACAAATGGAGAAAAATTAGGCGAAATTACATTGAATGAGAATGTTTTCGGTGTAGAACCTAATTTGCACGTAATGCACTTAGCATTAAGAAGACAATTAAATAATGCGCGTCAAGGTTCAGCTTGCGCCAAAACAAGAGCAGAAGTTTCAGGCGGCGGTAAAAAACCCTGGAAACAAAAAGGCACAGGCAGAGCAAGAGCAGGTTCTTTACGTTCACCGTTATTTGCAGGCGGCGGCGTAATCTTTGGACCAAAACCGAGAAGCTATGCTTTCAATATGCCGCAAAAAGCAAGACAGTTAGCTATCAAATCAGCATTGTCTGCAAGAAGCGAGCAAATGGTTGTAGTTAAAGACTTCTCTGCAATCACTGAACCTAAAACAAAATTGATGGTTAGTGCATTAAAATCATTAAACGTAACAGGTAAAATTTTAATCGTTGCAGATGTTAAAGCTGAAGAAAACAAAAATTTAGAATTATCAGCAAGAAACATTCCAAGCGTAAAAATTATTTTACCTTCAAACCTTAACGTAAAAGATTTACTGGAAGCTGATTCTGTTGTAATTACCGAATCTGCTGTTAACGATATAACAGAAAGGCTGCAATAATGAGTAAAGCAAGAACAAATACGGAAAAATTATATGATGTAATTAAAAAACCTATCATAACTGAAAAGTCTGTAGGTGCTACAACTCTCGGTCAATACACTTTTGAAGTTGTAAAAGACGCAACAAAAGTTGAAATTGCTCAAGCTGTAGAATTAGCTTTTCCGGGAAGAAAAGTTAAAAAAGTAAGAACAGTTTACATGCCATCTCATGAAAAAAGAATGGGATACAAATTCGGCAGAACTGATTCTTCTAAAAAAGCCATCGTAACAATCGAAGGCGACCCGATTGAAGAACTTATCGGTGCTTAATCGGAATTAAGGGGCGTCGAATAGGCACAAGTCCCGTAAAAAGTACAAAGCCAACCAAAGGAGAAAATTAAAAATGGCAATTAGAAAAATAAATCCGACATCTCCGGGCCAAAGAGGGATGACAAAAAGTGATTATCAAGAAATCACTTGCACAACTCCTGAAAAATCATTGTTAAAATCATTGAAAAAAACAGCAGGAAGAAATAATACAGGTAGAATTACATGTCGTCACAAAGGCGGCGGTGTAAAAAGAACTTACCGTATAATAGATTTCAAACGTGAAAAATTCGGCGTACCTGCAACAGTTAAAACTATTGAATACGATCCGAACAGAAACGTTAGAATTTCATTAGTCTATTACGCAGACGGTGAAAAAAGATATATTTTAACACCGGAAGGCTTAAACGTAGGCGACGTAATCGTAAGCGGACCGGAAGCTCCTGTACAGACAGGGAATGCGCTTCCGCTTGAATTAATTCCGTTAGGTACAATAGTTCATAATATAGAACTTACACCCGGTCGTGGCGGCGTTATGGTAAGATCTGCAGGTAATGCAGCTCAAGTTATGGCTAAAGAAGGTAACTACGTTACAATAAAACTTCCGTCATCAGAAATGAGAATGGTAAGAAAAGAATGTATGGCAACAATCGGTACATTAGGCAACGCAGAATTCAAAAACTTATCTATCGGTAAAGCCGGAAGAAAACGTTACCTCGGTATCAGACCAACAGTCCGCGGTGTTACAATGAACCCTTGCGATCACCCGCACGGTGGTGGTGAAGGTAAAACAGGTCCCGGCGGACACCCGAAAACACCTTGGGGTAAACCGGCTCTTGGTCATAAGACAAGAAAAGCAGGAAAAGCTTCTTATAAATTAATCGTTAGAAGAAGAAAAAAATAAGAAATAACTAATATAGGCAATGGGGCATAACGCCCCGTAAGCCCTTGAACCAATAAGGAGAAAATATTAATGGCACGTTCATTAAAAAAAGGTCCATATGTAGAAGAAGCTCTACAAAATAAAATCGCAAAAATGAATGCAAACTCTGAAAAGAAAGTTATAAAAACTTGGTCAAGAGCATCCATGATTGTACCTGATATGTTAGGACACACAATCGCGGTTCACAACGGAAAAACTCACGTACCAGTTTATGTAACTGAACAAATGATCGGACACAAATTAGGCGAGTTTGCACCGACAAGATTATTCAAAGGACACGCAGGCTCTGATAAGACTGCTAAACGTAAGTAACGCAATTAAAAGAATAAGGAAATAAAAAAAATGGAAGCTAAAGCAAGACAAACAGATATTAAAATGACAGCTAGAAAACTTCGCAGAGTAATCAACGAAGTTAGAGGAAAATCTGTCGTTGAAGCTCAAGATATGTTGCGTTTCATGCCTTATTTTGCTGCAAGAGTGGTTGAAAAGAACTTGAAAGCCGCTGTTGCAAATGCACAAGAAAAATATGGCGTAGGTGCTGAATCTTTAAAGGTTTCTGAAATCTTTGCAGACGAAAGCGTTACATATAAAAGAGCAAGAACAAGAGCGCAAGGTCGTATGTACAAAAGACTAAAACGCACTTCTCACTTAACATTAAAAGTAAGTGATATAAAGTAGTAGTAATAACAAAAGGTAAATAAAATGGGACAAAAAACACATCCAAAAGGATTTAGAATCGGGATAATTCAACCCTGGGTAAGCACATGGTTTGCTAAGGTTAAAGATTATGGCGCATTCGTAGCAGAAGACGCTAAAATAAGAAAATTTATTAAGAAAAAACTTTATGCTGCAGGTGTTTCTAAGATTTTAATCGCCAGAAAAGCCCAAAATACAACAGTTACTGTTGTAACAGCAAAACCCGGTATTGTTGTTGGTCGCGGCGGTCAAGGTATTGATGACTTGAAAAAAGAAGTTTCTAAATACATTGGCAAACCTATCATCATCAATGTTGTAGAAGTTGCAAGAATTGATGCTGATGCACAGCTTGTAGCAGAAGCTATTGCGCAGCAATTAGAAAAACGTGTTGCATTCAGACGTGCAATGAAACAAGCTATGCAGCGCACAATGAGAGCCGGTGCTCAAGGTATTAAAGTTATGGTATCAGGCCGCTTGGGCGGAGCTGAAATTGCTCGTTCAGAATGGGCTAAAGAAGGAAGAATTCCTCTTCAAACACTTCGTGCTGACGTAGATTACGGTTTCACTGAAGCTGATACTATTATGGGTAAAATCGGTGTTAAAGTTTGGATTTTCAAAGGCAACTTAATGCCGGGTGAAAAAGCAGACCAGAACATCAAAGCAAAAAGCGGTAAAGAAGGTTCTGAAAAAGGCGGCAGACGCCCCAGACGCAGAATTGCTTCTACAGAAGAAGCTTAACCGCCAGTAAATAAGTTAGAAAAACTAAATGGAGTAAAATAAAATGTTACAGCCTAAAAAAACTAAATACCGCAAAATGATGAAAGGCAGAATGAAAGGCACAGAAACCAGAGGAACACAATTAGAATTTGGCGGATATGCAATTCAAGCTGTTGAACCCGGCTGGATTACCAGCAGACAAATCGAGGCTGCACGTCGTGCAATGACTCGTGAAATCAAACGTGGCGGTAACGTTTGGATTAAAATATTCCCTGATAAACCGATTACTGCAAAACCTGCAGAAACTCGTATGGGTTCAGGTAAAGGTAACTTGGAATACTGGGTAGCAGTTGTTAAACCGAACAGAATTCTTTTTGAACTTGATTATTTCGACAGAAATGTTGCAGTTCACGCATTAGAATTAGCTGCTCAGAAACTGCCTATTAAAGTTAAAATTGTTGAAAAAGCAAAATTAGAAACTAAATAAGGAATTATAAAATGAAATTAGATGAAATGCGCGAAAAAACAGTAGACGAGCTGCAAAGTGCAATAGTTGATTGGAAAAAAGATTTGTTTAATTACAAATTACAGCTTTCAACTCATAAATTAGAAAACACAGCGTTGATTTCTAAAACAAAAAGACTTATAGCTCAAGCTAAAACAATTATTAAAGAAAAGGCTAACGCATAAGGAGAAAAACATGCCTAAGAAAGAAAAACAAGGTGTTGTAATCAGCAACAAAATGGATAAAACAATTGTAGTTAAAGTAGCTGACTACGAACCGCACCCAAAATACAAAAAAATTATTGAATCAAATAAAAACTACAAAGCTCATGATGAAGGCAACATTTGCAATGAAGGCGATATCGTAAGAATTGTTGAATCAAGACCTATTTCAGGTGACAAACGCTGGACATTGGCTGAAGTAGTTGAAAAAGCAAGATAGTAAAATATCTTACTGTCAACATTACCACTGTGTAATGAGAGGACAAAACGTAAAACATTCTTTAAAAAATAAAGGAAAAGAAAAATGATACAACAAGAAACTAGACTAGAAGTAGCAGATAATACAGGTGCAAAAGAACTTTTATGCATTCGCGTAATGGGAAGTTCAAATAAAAAATTTGCTGCGGTAGGCGACGAAATCGTTGCAGCAGTAAAAGATGCTAACCCTAATATGCCTGTAAAAAAATCTGAAGTTGTTAGAGCTGTTGTAGTAAGAACAAAAGCTGATATCAAACGTGCAGACGGATCAGTTATCAGATTTGATGAAAATGCGGCAGTAATAATCAATAAAGACGGTAACCCGCGCGGAACACGTGTTTTCGGACCTGTTGCCCGTGAATTAAGAGACAAAGGATATATGAAAATAGTTTCTTTGGCTCCAGAAGTTATTTAGTTCTAGACTTGCTCAAAGCTAGTCGTAGAAATAAATAATCCCGTGCTTGACACGGGATCTCCTGAAAAGAAAACAAAAAACAAAAGGAATAACAAAATGACTAAGAAAAAATTGCATGTAAAAAATACTGACAGAGTAATGATTATTGCAGGCAAAGATAAAGGCAAAGACGGTAACATTAAAAAAGTTAACGTTGCCAAAGGAACTGTAACAGTTGAAGGTTTAAATATGGTTACTAAAGCCCAAAAACCTCAACCGATGGCAGGTATCCAGGGCGGCTTAATCAAAGTTGAAGCTCCTGTTGACGCTTCCAACGTAATGGTTATTTGCCCCGCTTGCGAAAAACCGACAAGGATCAAACACGAAGTCGTTGACGGCAAAAAAGTTCGTGTTTGTAAAAAATGTGGTGAACAATTAGATGCAAAATTATAATATTTCTATATTTATAGTATAATATTATTGCATCGTAGAATTAAGGAAATACGAAAATGACAACTAAAACCAAAAACTTAAAAGCAAAATATCAAGAAGAAGTAATTCCTGCATTAAAGGAAAAATTCGGATATAAAAATATTAACCAGGTTCCGAAGCTTCACAAGATTGTTTTGAATATGGGTGTTGGAGAAGCTTCTCACAACTCTAAAATTGCAGAAGCAATCGAAGCTCAATTGACTAAAATTGCAGGTCAAAAATGTGTAGTTACAAAAGCTAAAAAATCAATCGCATCTTATAAGTTAAGAGAAGGTATGCCGGTTGGTGCAATGGTTACATTGCGCGGTGAAAGAATGTATGACTTCTTGCAAAAACTTATTTGTGTAGTATTGCCTCGTATTCGTGACTTTAGAGGTATTTCTCCTAAAAGTTTCGACGGTCGCGGAAACTATACTTTAGGTTTGAAAGAACAAGCACTATTCCCTGAAATTACTTATGAAGAAGTTGATTTGGTTAAAGGTATGAACGTATCAGTAATCACTACAGCTGAAACTGATGATGAAGCTCGTGAATTATTGAAATTATTGGGAATGCCTTTCAAAGGGATGAACAAATAGGAGCGTAGCCGCTCCACC
>FR900459.1:37786-126505 GCA_000438175.1 Fusobacterium sp. CAG:439
CCGCCAATCAGGTTTTGTATAATAATTTACAAGATTTGAAAGCATAAGAAGGAGCGTAACAGCTCCGCCCGTATTTGGGTTTTGCATAATAAAAATAACAAACAAAAAAGGAGAAATTCATGGCTAAAAAAGCGATGATAAACAAAGAACTAAGACGCGAAAAACTTGTTGCAGCAGGTAAATACCCTGCAGTAAGACTTCATAACAGATGCAGCATTTGCGGCAGACCTCACGGTTTCCACAGAGATTTCGGTCTTTGCAGAATTTGTTTAAGAAAAATGGCTCACGAAGGTTTACTTCCGGGCGTAACTAAAGCAAGCTGGTAGGCACGTGCACTGCACCCGATTATTAGGGTATGTAATCATTAACCGCCAGTTAACTTAAACATAACAATATATAAAATATACCAAAGGACCGAGGGATGCGGTCTTTTTTGGTATATTATGGTTAACATTTATTAACCCCTGCTTGCAATTTGTAACAGGTCATGATAAATTAAGTATGTCAGACTGTCGGAAGACGTCCGCAAATAAGTCGGGCAAATATTAATCCGATAAGTGACGGGTAGTATGGATACTGCCGATAATAATATAATTCGGCAAGTCCGCAAGAGTAAAGGAAAAAACTATGTCAATGACAGATCCTATAGCAGATATGCTAACAAGAATCAGAAACGCTAATATGGTTTCTCACCCATCAGTTGAAATGCCGTCTTCTAAATTGAAAGTTCAATTGGCTAAATTGTTAAAAGAAGAAGGTTTCATCACTGATTACAACGTTAAAGAAGACGGGAAATTTAAAGTTTTAGAAATTACTTTAAAATATGATGCTAAAAACAAACCTGTCATCACTAAATTAGAAAGAATTTCTAAACCCGGTTTAAGAAACTACAGTAAAGCTAAAAATCTGCCTAAAGTATTAGGCGGTATGGGCATCGCTATTGTTTCAACAAGCAAAGGTCTTTTAACAGACAGAAAAGCTCGTAAAGAAAACATCGGCGGTGAAGTTCTTTGCTACGTTTACTAGAAAATTAAGTGGTCTATTGCAATGTAAACCACATTTTATGATAAGCTTAAGTATAATTGGTAGAAAAACTTAAGATATGTAGAATATACCCAAAGGAGAAAATAAATGTCACGTATTGGTAAAAAACCTATCGAAATCCCACAAGGGGTTGAAGTAAAAATAGAAGGTCATACAGTTACTGTAAAAGGACCTCACGGAACTGAAGTTGTTGAAGTTCGTCCGGAAATTGAAGTAAAAGTTGAAGATAATCACATCGTACTTTCTAAAGTAGGAGATTCCAGAGAAACTGATGCTTTATACGGTTTGTCTAGAACTTTAGTTGCTAACGCTGTTCACGGTGTTAAAGAATTATTCGAAAAGAAATTGGAAATCCAAGGTGTTGGTTATCGTGCCAACATGGAAGGTAAAAACTTAAACTTAGCTTTAGGTTATTCTCACCCTGTTGTTGTTGAACCGCCTGAAGGTATTACAATTTCTGTTGAAGCTAACACTAAAATTTCAGTAAAAGGAACAAACAAGCAAACTGTAGGTGATGTTGCAGCATTCATCAGATCTAAACGTCCTCCTGAAGTTTATAAAGGAAAAGGTGTAAGATACGAAGGCGAACACATCAGACGTAAAGCCGGTAAAGCTGGTAAAAAATAGGAGCGTAGCCGCTCCACCCGCCAATTAAGCTTTGTATAAACTTTTGAGGCGGTAACGCTAAAGAAGGAGCGTAAAAACTCCAAGCCATATTGAAGCTTTGTATAATGCGCACATATGGAGATATTACATGTGAAGGGTGAATAGCCCGCTAAAACAGGTAAATTGAAAGGAATAAAAAAAATGATTAAACAAGAAAACAGAAAACCAAGAATACAAAAAAGACATAAGTCTATCAGAGTTAAATTATCAGGAACGGCTGAATTCCCGAGATTAGCTGTTTACAGAAGTACTAAACACATTTATGCTCAATTGATTGACGATGTTAATCATGTAACATTGGCATCAGCTTCTTCTAACGACAAAGAGTTAAAAGAAAAATTAGCTCACGGCGGAAACATTGAAGCAGCTAAAGTTGTCGGTGAAGCAATTGCTAAAAAAGCAAAAGTTAAAGGCATCGAATGTGTTGTATTTGACCGCGGCGGTTTCTTATATCACGGTCGTGTAGCAGCTTTGGCTGATGCAGCCAGAGAAGCAGGCTTAATGTTCTAGGAGCGTAGCCGCTCCACCCGCCCAAATTAGGTTTTGTATAAACTTATCAGGCAGAATAAAAAGGAGCATAGGCGCATATAACATAAATAAAAAAGACAGAGTGTAAAGCCTCTGTCTTTTTTAATGCTTAAAAAATAATTAAGTATTTCCGGTTTTGATATTTTTTATATTATTATAGATTTAGGAGATATTTAAAATGGAATATAAAGATTATTATGATATATTAGGCGTAAAGCGTGATGCTTCAGATTCTGAGATTAAGTCGGCATACAGAAAACTTGCACGGAAATACCACCCTGATGTTAATAAAACTAAAGAGGCTGAAAGTAAATTTAAAGATATTAATGAAGCCTATGAAGTATTAGGGGACAAACAAAAAAGGCAAAGATATGACAGTTTAGGTTCTAACTGGCAGGGCGGTCAAAGTTATACTCCGCCTCCCGGATTTGAACAATTTGGTTTTGGCGGCGGACAAGGCGGTTATCAGAGCTACAGCTTTAACGGACAGGACTTAGGCGGTTTCTCTGACTTTTTCAGTTCATTATTCGGTGATATGATGGGTGCAAGAGCCGGAGCACAGGGAATGAATTTTGGCGGATTTGATTTTGGCGGCGGAGCACAACAGACTTCCTCATCAAGAAGACGGCAGCAACAGGCTCCAAAGTCGGAGGATCTTGATGTAACAATGAATTTGAATGTTACTGTCAAAGACATATTCGATCAAAAACCTGTAACTGTAAAGTTTAATAATCTTGACCGCTGTACTAAATGCTCGGGTAACGGCGGTTATTGCAGTGAATGCGGCGGGACAGGTTTCAAATCAGAACCGAAATCTATTAAAGTTAAACTTCCCCCAAATATTACCGAAGGTCAAAAAGTAAGGATTAAAGGAGAAGGAAAATCAGATTCTTACGGAAGAAAAGGAGATTTATACCTTATTGTTAATATTAAAGATAAAGAATATGAAGTCAGCGGTGCTGATTTAACGAAAGAAATAGAAATTACACCTCCCGAAGCGGTTCTGGGCGTAAAAAAAGAAATAGAAACTCTTCATGGAAAAATAAGCATAAAAATACCGCCAAAAACCTCATCGGGTCAATCTTTAAGATTAAAAGAACTCGGCTTGCCAAAAAAAGGCGGCGGATACGGAAATCTTAATGCAAAGATTAAGATAGTTATCCCAAAAACGTTGTCAGACAAGCAAATAGACCTTTACAAAAAACTTTCGGAATTATAAAAAAGAAGGCATAAAGCCTTCTTTTTTTACCAATCCATTTCCCATCCGTTGCCGATCAGGTAACCTATGCCGTCAATATCATCGTCACCGCGCGCACAGCCTTCATCCCAGTCATATTGTCTTTGAGCTTCTAATGAACCTCCATTAGGACAGTTTGCACCATTTTTTTTACAATCAGGATGCAATTTAAAACCATCTACAGTTGCATCTGAATAATAAAACATCCTCCAATAATCTCTGCAGCCTATATTAGGTCCCTTTCTGCCATTAGTATCGACATATATGTATCCTTCTCCGGTACCTGCATTACCCGAGAAATAGCCCATACAGAAACTAGCTCCGCTAGCCAGAGAGAAACATCGTGAAGACTGCCCTCTGCCCGCTGCAATAACTGTTCCGTTTAATGATTTATATTCGTCGGCAAAACAAGGCTGAGGTTTGTCCCCACAATCTTGAACAACTTTAAAGTAATTTTTTACAAAAGGATTAACGGATACATCAAAATCTGAATTATTCAATTTGGTCTCATTAATACCTACTGCATTATTATCCGTTAAAAACATAGACAATGCCTGCTGCATTTCATTATAGAATTTATGTGCCTGTGCTACATAAGTCTTTTTTTGATGATTTTGCATTAAAGTCGGAACAGTCATTGCCGACACAACACCGATAATTCCTAAAGTAACTAAAACCTCTGCAAGTGTAAAACCTTTTTTCATAATTAAAACTCCAATATTATAGTGACTTCTTACATCACTATTATAACAGAGTTCACGATTTTTACAACCCCTTAAAAACAGGTTCAGAAGCCCTGAAACGCCCCCCCCCCAACAGTTTGAAATCTTTTCATTTTTGCTCCTTTCTTTTTTAATATTATAGCATATTCTTATTCAAACTTCAATAAACTCAATAAACCATTGACAACATTGCAGATTAAACGGAAAATAAAAGCTATGGGGGATATTTTGTATGACTAAAGAAACTTTTTTACACGAAAAACATGTTAATCTTGATGCCAAAATGGTTGACTTTGCAGGCTGGCATATGCCTGTACAGTATACGTCAATTATTGAAGAACACAAAACTGTCAGAGAAAAAGTCGGATTATTTGACGTTTCTCATATGGGAGAAGTTTTTGTTTCCGGGAAAGATGCACTTGAATTTCTTAATAAAATTGTTCCCCAGAATATTTCCAAACTCAATTATGAAAAAGCGGTATACTGTCAGCTTCCGAATAAAAACGGCGGTTTAATAGATGACTTGATTATATATAAACTTGGTATTTTAGAATACCTTGTAATTTGTAATGCATCAAGAATTGACGAAGATTTAAACTGGATGGTAAGAAACAGTAAAGGTTTTGACGTAAAAATCGACAATCGCTCGCACGAATTTTCTCTGCTTGCGGTACAAGGTCCCCTTGCTGATACTTTAATGCGCAAAATGGGGTTAACAACAAATCAGGAATCATTTACAATTAAACCTGCAAAGATAGCAGGAATTAAAGTTTTAGTTTCACGTACAGGCTATACCGGTGAAGACGGTTATGAAATTCTTGTTGAAAACCGCCATTCAGAATATCTCTGGGATAAAATTCTCGAGGATGGTCAAGAATTCGGGATAAAACCGATTGGTCTGGGTGCACGTGATACATTGAGACTTGAAGCCGCATTGCATTTGTACGGTAATGATTTAGACGAAAATACAACACCGATTGAAGCAGGTTTAAGCTGGTCTGTCCCGAAAGATAAAGAAGATAATTACAATGGAAAAGATGTTATAACAGAACAGATTAAAAACGGCACAAAGAAAAAACTGGTCGGCTTAAAGATGCTCGACAAGGCAATTGCAAGACATGAATATGAAGTTTATAAAGACGGTGAAAAGATAGGAATAATTACAAGCGGCGGTCCTTCTCCGATGTTAGGCGCAAATATTGCCCTTGCTTATGTAAAAAATGATAAAGAAATTTGCACAGGCTCCATCGTTCAGGTTATGATAAGAGAAAAACTTCACGATGCCGAAATTGTAAAAAGACCGTTTATTGAAAAAAGAAATAAAATAAAACTATAACAACAAAAAGGAGAAATAAATGAGTATTACAGAAAAAATTTTATGTTCTAAATCTCACGAATTCTTGTTAGATAATGGAGATAACACATTCACTATAGGTTTAACAGATTATGCCGTAGAACAACTCGGTGACATCGTTTTTTTAGAGCTTCCCGAAACAGGTGCAGAATTTAAAAAAGGCGAAACTTTTGCAACTGTTGAATCTGTTAAAGCCGCATCTGAAATTTATATGCCGGTAAGCGGTAAAATTATTGAAATAAATGAAGAAGCAGCAAATTCTCCGGAAATTTTAAATGAGGACAGTTATGAAAAAGGATGGCTTGTAAAAGTTGAAGCAACAGGTGATACAGCTGCCGAACAAAGCGACCTTTTAGAATATAACGATTATAAAGAAGAATTGGAATAATATATGAAAAATTTTTTAGTACATACCGATGAAGTGAAAAGAGAAATGCTTGAAAGTATTAATGTTTCAAGCGTTGAGGATTTATTTAGACAAATTCCGCAAAAAGCCCGTATGGAAAAACTCGGCTTTAAAAATCCTTTAAGCGAAATGGAAGTTCAAAAACGGATTAAATCTCTTGCAAAAAAGAACAATGCGGATTATGTAACGTTTTTAGGCGCAGGGGCTTACAACAAGTTTATTCCGGCGTGTATTTCACAGGTTGCAAACAGATTTGAATTTCTCACGGCATATACCCCGTACCAGCCTGAAATCTCACAGGGGACACTTCAAGTTATGTACGAATTCCAGACAATGATTTGCAGACTTACGGGAATGGATATTTCTAACGCAACAATGTACGATGCTGCAAGCGCATGCGCAGAAGCCGTATTGATGGCAGTAAGAATTTCAAAGAAAAATAAAGTTCTTGTATCACAAAATTTAAATCCCGAATATATTGATGTAATAAAAACTTACTGTTGGGCAAATGAAATCGAATTAAATCTTTTTGATGAACTGCCTGAAGAAACAAAGGATTATGCTTGTGTTCTTATCCAAAACCCTGATTTTTACGGGGAAATAACAGAGATTACAAGACCTGACTGTCTGCTTGCGGTTTGTGTTGAAATATCATCTTTAGGAATTCTTAAGCCTCCTTCAGATGCCGATATTGTTGTCGGGGATATTCAAACTCTTGGTATTCCTATGGAGTTTGGCGGTCCGCATGCAGGATTTATCGCATGTAAAGAAAAATTCATGCGTCAAATTCCGGGGCGACTTGCAGGAAGAACCGTTGACGCTGACGGAAATCCTGCATACTGTCTGACTATCCAAACAAGAGAGCAGCATATTAAACGTGAAAAAGCTACCAGCAACATTTGTTCAAATCAGGCTTTAATGGGACTTTGCGCAACTTTATACTTAACACTGCTGGGTGAAGAAGGCTTCAGGCAGGCATCATACCTTTCTGCCAAAAGAGCGCATCAATTATCTGAAAAACTTGCAGAAAAAGGTATTAAAACATTAAACAAACAGTTCTTTAACGAGTTTGTAATTGAAGTTAAAGATGCAGATAACCTGCTTTCTAAACTGAAAGAAAACGGAATTATCGGCGGATTGAAACTTGATGAGCAAAAAATTCTTGTTGCCGCAACCGAAATGAATACAGACGAAGATATTCAAGCATATGTTAAAAGTATTTAAGCTTCTTTAAATGTATTATAAAACACCGTAAATGCTTTTTTAGGAGTATCAAATTTTTTAACAGAACATCCCTTCACAAGGTACATATGCTCGTCTGTTTCCACCATTAGGTTAATTCTTTTTCTTGAAGCATGCCATTTCATAACAAAATTAGAAATTTTATCATCAGGATTTGAAAGCTTAATTTCAATTAATCCGTTAACCTGCGCTACAGTCGGACGTTTAACCTGTTTTTCATCCACATAAACAGTAGCAAAATTTTGTTTTACTTCAGGCGGATTATCAATCTTTGCTTTAAAAGACAAATTTGTTTCTAATTCCATAATAATAACGTCTTGCATACTCAGTCCTTAAGATTATTTATTAAAAAAGTAACTGGGCGATACGTGACTCGAACACGTGACCCCCACAACGTCAATGTGGTGCGCTACCAACTGCGCTAATCGCCCGAATAAACTCTCAATTTTCAACATATTTATTATATCATAAAATATTAAAAATGCATAGCATCAACTTGTTTTAGCATTGATTGAATATCTTTCAAAAGTTCAGCTTCTATGAATATCAACTCCTGCTTTGTATAATCTTCATTTTCATATTTAACTCTTGCAAGTTTTGACATTACTATCTTATTGAAAGTCAAATAGTTTGACGCAAATTCTATAATATCAACAGCTCTGTAGGGGACTGCGCTGTCATGGAGCCTTAAAACCGATCTGAATATTACAAGAAGCGTTTTTATAACATGGTCTAAAACCTTTTTCATTTCTTTGTCAGATTTGATATTCATTAAGAAATTATTTTTATATTTCAAGAGAAGATTTTTCAGTTCAGCTTCACACTGCAGGCGTAAAAAGTATTTATTAACACAAATTGACGAAACCAAATCTTCACCGAATATTAGCCTGTAATTTTCTTTAATATCAGCATATTCAACAGCATAAACATCAAAAGAAGAATACCATTCATCTCTGTTCATAACAACGGGAATAGGGTTTTTAGCCTTAACCCATTTTTGTACCGGTTTCGATATGGCATACAAATTTTCAGCGGTTAACTGATTTGTGACTATCATAAGGTTAAGGTTATTTTTGGCATCTTCAACATTCGCCTTTGAGCCGAATGCAATAACAGACAGAAGATTGTCACCTAAATTACCTTTTAATTCATCAATAAATTTATCGAGATTTTTCATTTTTACCCCCTTTTTCTACCAGCTTCCCGAACAGCCGCAGCCGCCAAAGCCTCCGCCGCCTCCAAAACCGCCGAAACTACCTGAATTAAACCGTCTTCTGCGGGGAGAAAATATTGCGAGTATAATAGCTAACGGATAAAACCACCATGGACGGTAACTTCGACTTCTTGTATGATGTGAAGAGTGCTCGGATGAATATATCTGCGGCGGGCAGTTTCCCTGAGTAGTAAGCGTTACCCTCTCTACTTGTGCAACAGTTTCCGCTAGCACATAAGCCCCTCTTGCAATTCCATTTGCATAATCATTTTGTTTATAATAAGGCAAAATATCTTTATCCCTGATATTTTCCAATGTGTTCATACTTATTTTATTTTCAAGTCCTGTACCAAGTTCTATTCGCATTTTGCGTTCATTTGGTGCAGTTAAAAACACCATGCCGTTATTTTTGCCTACAGCACCAAGTTTATAAGAACGTCCGATATCAAGAGCAACATCTTCTACACTTCTGCCGCTAAGCGAAGGCAAAGTTACCACAACTAAATCCGCTCCTGATTTTTTTTGCAAATCCCAAAGCGTCATATTCAAATCATTTTTAACCTGTGGAGAAAGCAAATTTGCTTCATCCGCGATAAATCCTGTAAATTTCAAGGTTATTGCATCGGCAGATGCCACGCTTAAAATTAATAACCCGAAAATCAATAACCAACACCTTTTCAACATAAAAAAATACTAGCATTGATTATATATTTTGTCAATATTTTTTATAAACTACTTTTTAGCAGCCTTATTTACCTTACTAAAATGTGACATTAATTTTCCAAAGCCATTACGCATTTTTATAAAATAGTTGGCTTCATTAGCTCTGTTTATTACGGGTTCTGTCATAACAGCTCTATCTTTGCTATGTATATTAATAATTTTAATATTACGTACAGGAGGCTTTAAACTCACAGGTCGTAAGGCCGAATCTATAGTAGATACCGGATTGTTAGATATCCCAAAAATTTTTCCCATAATTACCCCATTTTTAATTAAAAAAGGCGACACCCAGATTCGAACTGGGGGATAAGAGCTTTGCAGGCTCCTGCCTTACCACTTGGCCATGTCGCCGTCCTCGTTTCTATATAATACGAAATACATGAAATAATGTCAAGATAATATTTACTAAACACCAGGATATCTTTCAATGTAAACAGTATCTCCATTAGACATAATTTGTTTTGCGGCAACAGCGGGGTGAATACTTCCTCCAAGCTCAGTTGATGGGAATTGCGACTGTCTTTCGGCTGCTGAACGAACAATTAAAATAGAAGGGCCGTCAAAGCTATAACTTTTCTTTGCTTCCTCTTCAATTTTACTTGCATGCATATTATATACAGCTTGTTTTTGTGTAAGTTTTATCTGCATACCCCCGTAATCTGAGTATACTTTTTTTGAAGAAAAAAGCTTAAATCCGTATAAATGCTTATTTTCAGTTTCTCTAACAATTTTAGAACCGTCTTTTTGCACATAGCAGAAACAGTCTTTATCTAAATTTTTCTGCAACAGTGCTAATGAATTTCCAAAGTAACGGTTTTGATATACAGGATTTCCACAGGCTCTTTCCATTTGTGAAATTTGCTTATTTGCATATCTGCCGGTCTGCGATAAAGAATTTAAAAATTTTACAAATCTGTTAACTTTAACTGTCATATTACATATAAATACACAACAAAATATTTTTTGCTAAAAAGTTTATATTTTATAAGATAGAAGTCAATTAGTCAAATTCAAACAACAATTTAACAGGTATATCAAGAGCATTTGCTATTTTAATCAGAGTTTTCAAACCGGGTTTATTAATATTCACCTCAATCTTTCCAAGATAATCCAGACTTATTCCGCATTTTTCAGCCAACTTTTCTTGTGTAAGAGAGGCTTTTTCACGTAAATATTTTATTCTTCTGCCTAAATTAATGTATAACTCTTGTTCATCCATTTGACAATATTACTGAACATAGTCATACAATTTTACTGGATTATACTCAGTAAAATAAATCAGAAAAATTTTGTATAATAACAAAAAATGACAGAATGTGGAGTTATAAATATGAAAAATTTATCAGCATTTACATTGGCAGAAGTACTGATTACACTCGGAATAATCGGAGTTGTTGCGGCATTGACTTTGCCCTCTCTCGTTGGAAATTACAAGAGAAAGGTCACGGCAAATAAAGTAAAAAAATTTTATTCAGTAATGTCACAAGCGACCGGCAGAGCTATTGCAGAAAACGGTTCTATGGAGTACTGGGACGGTTTTTCATCACACCATAACGGCAAAGAAATGCAGCAATGGTTTAACAAATATTTAAAACCATATTTAAATATTGCAGATGAATGGATAGGTAAAGATGAAGAAAGCGGAAACGAAAGTCTATTTATAGTTATGTCAGACGGCGGGATTGTTCTTTTTACAAACTGGGCAGGAAGTTCTCCTGATATAGATGATGAAACAGGAGAAGATCAAAACAATTCTAAAGATTATTACAATGGACTTATTCATGTTGCATACTTAACTAATGCAAAAGCAATAAAAAAAGAAGATAGAAAGTCATGTGTTAATTCATTTTCTTTTCTTTTTTACAGCCCTTTAAAAAAACAATACTACTTTCAGCCATACGCGTATCAAGCAGATACACCGGAAAAATATAAACGTGATTTTTTTCTCAAACAAATAAAATCAGGTAACACTCAATATTGTACAGCATTAATGATGATGGACGGCTGGGAAATCAAAGATGACTATCCATTCGGCTATAAATATTAAAAAAGCACTGCTCTGATTAGAGCAGTGCTTTCTATATTTTCTTTAAGCTTATTTGCTCGGGTAGTAATCTCTTACAATACCTTCAAAAGCATCTTTATAAATAGCTTTAATATCTTCCATCAACGGATATGCAGGGTTTGCACCTGTACATTGATCGTCGAATGCAAGTTCTACCATTTCATCAAGTTTAGCGTTAAAGTCAGCCTCTGTTACGCCAAAGTCTTTGATAGAATTCGGAAGATTTATAGCTTTCATTAATTTTTCGACTGCCTGAATTAACAATTCTACCTTTTCATCGTCATTCTTACCGCCTAAGCCCAATTCATCAGCAATTTGACCGTATTTAGCTTTTGCGTTAGGGAACTTATATTGAGGGAATATACATTGTTTTTTCGGACAATCAACAGCATTGTATTTGATTACCTGTCTGAATAACAACGCGTTAGCCACACCGTGAGGAATGTTAAACATTGCACCCAATTTGTGAGCCATAGAGTGGCATAAGCCTAAGAAAGAGTTAGCAAACGCCATACCTGCAATAGTTGCGGCATAGTGCATTTTTTCTCTTGCTATAGGATCATTTGCGCCTTCATTGTAAGATCTTTCAAGGTATCTGAAGATTAATTTAGTTGCTTCCAATGCATTAGAATTAGTGAAGTTAGTAGCCATTGCAGATACATAAGCTTCGGTAGCGTGTACTAATGCGTCGATACCTGATGCTGCCGTTAAGCCTTTCGGCATACCGTCAACAAAGTTCGGATCAATAATTGCCATATTAGGAGTTAAAGCATAATCAGCGATTGCATATTTTACGTGAGTTTCGTCATCCGTAATGATTGCAAACGGAGTAACTTCCGAACCTGTACCTGAAGTTGTAGGAATAGCAACCATAGTAGCCTTTTTACCCAATTCAGGAATACGGCATATTCTTTTTCTGATATCCATAAATCTCATTGCGATATCTTCGAATACCGTATCAGGCTGTTCGTACAATAACCACATAATCTTAGCAGCATCCATAGGAGACCCGCCGCCTAATGAAATAATAACATCAGGTTCGTAAGGTCTGATAATTTCCATTGCCTGATTAATAGTAGACAAGGTAGGATCCGGTTTTACGTCAAAGAAGATTTGGTGGTCAATACCGACTTCATCCAATACGTTAACGATGCTGTCAACAGCTCCTGAATTGAATAAGAATCTGTCAGTAACGATGAATGCACGTTTTTTACCTTGAAGTTCGCGAAGTGCAAGATCAACTGCGCCTCTTTTGAAGTAAACTTTTGGCGGAACTTTAAACCAGAGCATATTTTCTCTCCTTTCAGCAACTGTCTTGTAGTTCAATAAGTTTTCAACACCGATATTACCGGATACGGCGTTTTTACCCCAAGAACCGCAGCCAAGTGAAAGTGACGGTTCTAATTTAAAGTTATACAAATCACCGATACCGCCCTGAGCTGAAGGTGAATTGATTAAAACACGGCATGCAGGCATTTTTTCGGCAAATTTGTCTACTCTGTCCTGACGGCGTGTATCTGTATAAAGGTCTGCAGAGTGTCCTGCACCGCCTTTTGAAACAAGTTCGTAAGTCATTTCTGTAGCATCATCGAAATCTTTTGCTCTGTACATTGTTAGAATTGGAGATAATTTTTCTCTTGAGAACGGATCTTCCCAATCTACAGAAGGTCTTTCAGCCAATAAGATTTTAGCTGTTTCAGGAACTTCAAAACCTGATAATTGAGCAATTCTGTGTGCACTTTGACCAACGATGTCAGGATGTGCAGTTCCGCGTTTCGGATCAATAAACGGAAGGTCAATCATTTTCTTTTCATCAGACGGGCTTAAAAGATATGCACCTCTGTAAATAAATTCTTTCTTAACTTCTTCATAAATTTCGTCAACAACAACAACAGCCTGTTCTGAAGCACAAATCATACCGTTATCGAATGTTTTTGACATAAGAATTGAAGATACTGCCATTTTGATATCTGCAGTTTCATCAATAACAGCTGCAGCGTTACCGGGTCCTACACCTAAAGCGGGGTTGCCTGATGAGTAAGCAGCTTTAACCATTCCGGGACCGCCTGTAGCCAAAATACAAGAAATTGATTCGTGTTTCATTAACTGGTTTGATAATTCGATTGAAGGAACATCAATCCAACCGATAATATCTTCCGGAGCACCTGCTTTAACAGCTGCTTCAAGAACTAATTTAGCAGCAGCAATTGTGCAGTCTTTTGCTCTCGGGTGTGGTGAAAAGATAATTGCGTTTCTTGTTTTCAAAGCAATCAAAGATTTAAAAATTGCAGTTGAAGTCGGGTTAGTTGTTGGGACAATACCTGCGATTACGCCGAGGGGTTCTGCAACAACTTTGATACCGTTCATTTTGTCTTCTTTGATTATTCCGCAAGTTTTTGCGTTTTTGTGTTTGTTATAAATGTATTCAGAAGCAAAATGGTTTTTGATAATTTTATCTTCAAGCACGCCCATACCTGTTTCGGCAACAGCCATTCTTGCAAGAGGTATACGGGCTTTGTCAGCAGCGGTAGCTGCAGCTTTGAAGATTGCATCAACTTGTTCTTGTGTGAAAGTTGCATAAATCTTTTGAGCTTTCTTAACTCTTTCGATTAACAATTCCAGTTGTTCAGCGGTTTCAACCTTATTTGAGGAGCTGTTTAAAGCTTTTTCTAGGTTTTCAACCGTTTTTTTGTTTTTTGTTGTCATATATGTATCTCCTTTTGTAAAATTTATCTTGGCTGCTCGCGGTTAACGGGTCTTCGCCTGGCATCTGCAATGGCTTTACTTCGACCTCAGCTCGCAATCCGTATTCGTGATTTATTTCACAATTACATTATAAAATAAAGTTAATATAAAAGCAAGTGTATTATTTACAATCTTTATACAAATTTAATATTTCATTTATATAGAGGAAACTATTACAAATAAAATATTATATACTGTTAGTTATGAACATTTTTCAAAGAATTATTTATTTTTTTCTGGAACAGCAGGAAAAGACGCTTTCTAAGAAATTGAGAAAACACTTAAAGGTTTCAAGCAGTAATTCCACTTCAAAAACAGTGCTTTCAAAGGGCGTAACTATGACTTTGTCAGCTGAAACAGAAAAAAACAAAGAACTTGTAAAACAAAATGTTTCTGACATAGTTAAATCCTGCAATAATGTCCCTGTCAAGCTTTTAGCCTTTGTTGAGAGCAAAGGGACGAAAGTTGTTAAACTGGATAATGCTGACAAAATACTAGCAGTAATAAAAGAAGAAGAAGGACTTGTAACAGGTCTGGAAGGTTTGGAAGCATTATACATAAATATTATAACAGGCTCCGGTTTTTCCATTAAGTCTAAACCTATGTTTATAATGCGCAACGGTGCGATTGATCCTTATTATATGGTTCATCAATTCTATAAATGGTATGCACTCCATATGGGACTTCCCGGCTTTGATTTTATGTCGCAAAAGCTGTTCAAACTATCTCTAAATTCAGACGGTTCAATATTCTCAAACCTTAACCTTGATGAAATGACAGGTTTAAGAGAAGCAATAGCCAGAGATCGGGAAGCAACCGAGTTTGCGCTCGAGCTTGCAAAAGCTCAAGAAGGCGGCAAAAATGTCATTGATAAATTAAAAAATGAAGGCAGCGCAAACATATAAAAAAAAGGACAGCCTGAGCTATCCTAATTTGATGTTGCAAAACGAAAATCTTCTGTCCACGTTTTAAACCCGCCTTCCAACAGCATTACGGGATAATCGTATTCGGCAAGGATTAAACAGGCTTGCGCGCCAAGATGACACTGCTGATTATAGCTGTAAATTACAGTAATCTCATCTTTTGATAACTTTTCCGTATTATCGGCAAGTTCATCCTTTGGTATTGAAATTGCTCCGGGAATATGAGCAATCTCATAATCTTCAGCACGTCTGACATCAACAAGTTTAACCTTATTTTCGTCAAGCAGATTTTTTAACTCTATAGGTCCCAGAGTAAATGCCAAAATTTTGGAAAAGAAACACTGAGCCTTTTCAGTGTTATGCCTGATTTCTTTAATTTTTTCGTTCATAAACAAGATATCCTTTCTGTTATTACACAGAAAGGATAAATCAAGTTATAAAATAAATACTTAGCAACATGGTTATATCTATGTAGTAAGTTTTTTGGGGTAAATTTACGACATCTGCGCCGTCACAATCCATTAGCCTAAGAATGAAATATGTTTAGGGCTTTTGCTTGCTCTGTCGTAATCAGGTGAAAATAGTATATTATAAGTCTTGCGAAGCTTAGCGCCTAAAGCGGTAAGCATATTCGGGTTTTGAACCATATCCGCTCTTTGAGTACGGTTAAGGTCATTTTCGAAATTAATTTTCGCATTGGGGTTTTGTAACGACAAAATCGCTACGTTAGGTGTTAAGTTATTAAGATTGCCTTCTCCAAAAGAAACAGGCTTTACTGTATTAAATTTTACCGGATTTACTGTAATCATATCTTTCCTCCTCTCGTGAGGTTCTTATTAAGTGTTCATTTAACACTTCATTTAACACTTTTACTATAAACTATAAAAAATATTTTGTCAACCCCTATTATAAAGTTTTATTAAGAAAGTCAAAAAGCTTGCATTATAAAGCTTTTAGCATAAAGTGCCTAAATTACACTTATTCGCGGACAGACATATTCACGTCTTATTTAAAAATATAGAAGCATGGCTAATATTAATTTTTTATATATAGGTAAACAGGATTTCTTTTATTACCCGAATGGGTAATTGTATTAAAAACACTTATTCAGTTAAATATAATCATTAAATCTTTTTCATACTTCCAGCTATTCTTAATTCCAACGGGAGCCTTCAGCTCCCTTTTTTTTTGCATTAAAAAAGCGGCTGTTAAACCGCTTTTACTTCTTCAAATTCATACTCTTCTTTTTTTCTGTCATAAGAAAGTTTATATTCTTTATTGGGTTCAGCCTCAACCTCTATTTTACAAGGATCATAGTAAGTTGTCACCCTTTTATGTAAAATACCGGGTCGTGACCAGTCGTAAGACACTTCAAGAATATTTTTACCGGGTAATAAATAAAATCCTGTATTTATAAGTTTCTCCTGATAAATTAAAGGCTGTTCGCCATTAACACTAAGAACATTTAAATTTTCAACAATAATACCGATTTTATTTGCTTTTACGCTGACTTTAGCGGCCTGGGGATGTTCTTCTGTAAATTTTGCAAGTTTTGCATTATGTTTTGTATAACTAAAAATGTTAAATACAAGCGAAATTCCGCAAATTGCAAGTATAAATAAAATCCAAACAGTAGACATTTAAACCTCCTTACTTTTTCACACTAACTTTTGTCACTACTTTTACCGGTTCTTCACTTCTCCCAACACCAAGAGCTTCAAGAAGCAAACAATATTTATCAGGTCCGAGCATACTGCAATCAATAGTTTCCCGATTTCCACTCTGTTTATCAATTACCGTTAAATGACAGTCGCTGTCTGAACCGGTCGAATCAACCGTGGTTTTTATATATGACTCGAACTCCACATTTGCAAGGCAAAAAGAATGCTTAAGCTTGCCGCCGGAATATACTTCCATAAAGCCTTCATCTTTAATAATAATTTTTATATTATCACTTACCAGAGTCGAATATATAAGATAAATCCCTATTAACGACGGAACTCCGTATACGATTAACGGATTTTTGAGAAAATAAAATAGTATAAAAAATAAAAAAACAGCTCCTGCAATTGAATACAACACATGCTTTATCAGTGTAAAAATACTACCGGTAAATACTTTCATTCTTAACCCCTTATATATAACTGTTTCTTATACGTTTGGCAAATCGCCTTTTACATCTGCAACTTCTGAACTTTCAAGTTCAAATACCGTATGTAATGCCCTTACTGCGCGCTGTGCCTGATCTTTATCTACAAGGCAGCTTATTTTAATTTCACTTGTAGAAATCATTCTAATATTAATGCCCTGTTCCGCAAGAGTTTCAAACATTGTTGAAGCAACCCCGGGTCTGTCAATCATTCCTGCACCTACAATTGAAACCTTAGCAATATTTTCATCAACCTGCACATCACCTGTTGCGCCGATTTCAGCTTTCAATGCTTCTAATGCTTCAACGGTTTTAGGCAAGTCGGAAGCGTCAACGGTAAATGCTATATCATTTGTATTGGAAACTTTTCTTGCATAAGACTGAATAATCATATCTACAGAGATATTTTCTTTTGCCAATTTACTGAATAATTTTGCAGCAACCCCCGGCTTATCGGGAACATCGCAGACAACAATTCTTGCCTGTGACAAGTCAGCCGCAACACCTGCTACCGGTTTGTAAATTTCCATTTTATCAACTCCTAATACTAAAGTACCTAAATTATCAAGCTTAAAGCTGCTTCTTACCCTCATAGGGACATTAAACTGTTTAGCGGTTTCAACACTTCTCGGATGAAGAACATTTGCACCTGCATGAGCAAGCTCAAGCATTTCCTCATAAGATATTTCATCCAATCTTGAAGCATTCGGAACAACTCTCGGGTCTGTCGTGTAAACGCCTTCCACATCGGTATAAATATCGCATCTTTCGGCATTTAAAGCAGCCGCAAGGGCAACAGCCGAAGTGTCTGATCCGCCTCTGCCGAGTGTGGTAATCTCGCCGTCTTCCGTTACTCCCTGAAAACCTGCAACTACAATAATTTTACCCTGTCTGAGGTTTTCTTTCAGTTTATCTGTTTTAATATCAATAATTCTGGCTTTTGAGTGAATATTTTCAGTCATAATACCGATTTGCATGGCATTAAAACTTACGGCATCGTAGCCCTGTGCCTGAATTGCCATAGCAAGAAGCGCAATTGAAACTCCCTCGCCTGTTGATAAAAGCATATCCATTTCGCGGCCTGAAGGATTTGGGCTTAAGTCTTTCGCCATTTTAACGAGGTAATCCGTTGTATGTCCCATTGCAGATACAACAACAACTACGTCATTACCGTTTTCTTTTTCCCTAATCACAGTCTTAGCGACATTTTTGATTTTATCTGTATCAGCTACCGAAGTTCCGCCGAATTTTTGTACAATGATTTTTCTCAATTTTAATTTCTTTCCGGATTATTATGCAAAATTGCTGTCAATTCAGCTTTTTGCTCAGGGTATTCAAACAAATTCCTGTCAATATTTTCAATTTTCTCTGCTATAGAGAGTGTTTCTTTTACATTATATTCACAAAGGTTTTCTTTGACAAGTATGTAACTTACATAAAACATTAAATTTAACAATGCAGCATTGTTTTCATCGGCTTTCAGGGCTTTACGCAATTTCCTCTGAGCTTCGGGGAACTCGTTTCGGGAAACAAGGTATCTTGAATAATCAGTAAAAGCTGCAATATATTTGGGATTAAACAATATTGCGTTTTCGTAATAATCTTTAACCTTTGTATCATTATTTAATTTTTCATAGCATTTTGCCAGATAATATGAGTTTACGGCATCTTCATCATCTGATCTCAGCAATTCCAGAGCTTTATAAGTTTCGTCATTTTCATATGCAATAATACCAAGAGCCTGTTTTACAACTTTATTTTCGGGTTCTTTCTCCAATGCTTTTTCAAGCAGAGGTTTTGCTTCGTCAAGTTCTTTTCGTGCGGCGCAGCATAAGCCTAAATAGGAGTTTATTTCAACATTTTCGGCATCAAGTTCAAGAGCTTTCAAAAGTTTTGATTTTGCTTCATCATACTTTTCGAATTTTTCGAGAACTTTTCCCCACTCAAGGTACAATGCCGCATTTCTAAGATTTTTATCTTCAGCCGTTTGAAAATATTTAAGAGAATTTTCGCTATCAAACTTAAGCGCATAAAGCTGCCCCAGAAGAATATATGAAGGGAGCATATTTGAATTAAAATCAAGAGATTTATGCGCGTAGTGTATTGCGCTGTCATAATCTTTTTTCAAATACTTTAATCTCGCAAATTCAAATGTATTATTGGCATTCGGGCAGACATTGGCAAGGAATGTAAGTTTCATTTCCGCTTTATCATACATTTCAAGCTTAATTTCCATAACAGCACAAAGAAATACCGCCGAAAAATTATATTTATTATGCTTTGCAGCTTCGATGAACTTTTCATGCGCCTCGGCATATTTATGCTGCTTCATCAGAGCCATGCCCCAGCCCGTAAAAGTATCAGAGTTATTCGATTGAACTTTATCGGAATTTTCAAATGATTTTACGGCATTTTCATACTTGCCGATCGATATTAAAGCAAAACCGAGCCTCTGCCATATATTTCTGTCCTGAGGGTTTAAATCTGCAGAAGTCTGATAATTTTCAACGGACTTTTCAAAATCACCGAGTCTTTCATAAACAAGACCGAGATATTTATACACAAGTGCATCTTTCTGCGGAAGCTCAAGAGCTTTTAGAAGAATATCAAGTGCTTCTTCATATTTATTTTGTTCAATCAGCACCTTTGCACGGTTTACATAAGTCAGTGAAGGTAATGACTGAATTACTGTTTCAGCCTTAAATTTGTCAACAGAACTGTTTAAGCTTTTTACTTTATCAATAATATTTTTTAACCAATCAGACAATCCGCCACCTCTCTAAACGCACCGTTACCTGCTTCATTTTCGGTAACCTGAATACCTTCAACATCCTTAACTTTTTGCACTGAATGCGGAACGGTAATTTTATATTTTGCAAAATTCAGGCATTCGATGTCATTTATATCATCGCCTATATACAAGAATTCTTCTTTGGAAAGATTATATTTCTTTACAATATCTGTGAGGACATCAATTTTAATTCTTATGTTTTGATGAATTTCTTCAATTTGAAATTTTTTTGCCAGAATTTCAATTGCCGCATTTTTTTCGCCTGAGATAATTCCGATCATATAATCATTTTTTTTCAAGATAGAAAAAGCCATAACATCTTTAAAATTAAGCTTTCTGCACGTAGAAAAATCATCGTTAATATAAACACAGTTATCGGTAACAACTCCGTCAAAATCGGTTATGACCATTTTAATAGTTTCTGGTAATTTTAACTTTCCCATATACAAAACGCCCCTTATCTGGTATAATTTTACCATAAAGAGAGGTAAAAACAAATGCTCTGGTATTTATTGAATTTAAGCATCATTATTGTATTCGTTATTCTGTTTCTGATAGCAAGGCAGACAAACAAGAGATGGTCTAAAATAAACGATTATTTAGGCATGGTTACAAACACGGTAAATTCCGTAAGATACGGTAATTTATCCACTAAAATAGAAGAGATTAATCATCCGACATATCAGAATGTAACCGACAGTATTAACAGAATGGTGGAAACACTTAATGACCGTGAAAAAATGATTGTGGAATATCAGACAGAGCTTATGCGTCAGAATAAACTGCTTGAATCTGTTATCAATTCGCTTTCGGACGGTATTTTGATAATTAACGACAAGCATAATATACTTCGTGTAACCCCGCAGGTCAGCGAATGGTTCGGAACAAAAGGACAGGAAATTGTCGGAACAAATATTTTTGATTATATTCAAATAAGTGATGACACACCGATTGAGAGATTAAAAAATAAAGACGTTTTTGTCAAACACACCCCCACTAATAATTTTGTAATGCACACAATAAAATTATCTCTCGACGATGACAAAAAACGTTATGTAATTCTTATAAAAGATGTTACGACAGAAAGAGAAATTGAAACATTAAAAGAAGACTTTGTTGCAACACTTACACACGACTTAAAAGTTCCAATCGTTGCGGAATCTAATATTATAAACTTTCTTTTGAACGGAACATTCGGAGAAATAACCGAAAAACAGCAGGTTGCGTTATTAAATATGAAAAAATCAAATGAAGAACTTGTAGACCTGGTGCAAATAATTCTTGAAACATACAAGATAAAAGAAACAGGTATTAAACTTCTTAAAGAAAATATAATGCTTAATAAATTTATTTCTGAAATAGTTGAAAGTACGCAGCCCATCGCGAATAATTCAGGAATAACAATTTATTTTACTCCATCAAGAGATATTAAAGTAACAGCCGATTCCATGCAGCTTGAAAGAGTTATTAAAAACCTAATCTCAAATGCAATATCTCACAGCAACACAAAAGACAGAATAGATATTACTACAGGAGAAATTCCCGGATATATAACAATATCTGTCATAGATTACGGTCAGGGTATTCCGGCAAAAGAATTAAAACTTATTTTTAACAAGTATTATTCCGCCGCGAAAAAATTCAGAAAAATAGGCACAGGCTTAGGTTTATATCTGTCGCAGCAGATTATCAAATCCCACGGCGGTGAAATTACCGTTCAAAGCGAAGAAAACGTGAAAACAGAATTTTGTATAAAACTCCCTTTGTAAGTCCATATTGACAAACATCTAAAAATAGTAAATAATAAAAAAGACAGGAGGCAGAAACTATGAATATAACAGCATTAAGAGTTGCCCCCCCCCCGAAAAAACGTTAATAAATAAGGGGTTAAAGGGGTTCACATTAGCGGAAGTATTAATTACATTAGGGATTATCGGTGTGGTTGCATCAATGACTTTACCGTCGTTAATCCAAAATTATAAAGAAAAGGAGTACACGGCAAAGCTGAAGAAATTTAACAGCCTTATAAATCAGGCAATGATGATGGCAACAACTCAAGAAGGTCCGATTGAAGATTGGGGATTAACGAAATTTTCTTCAAGTGAGGGTATGACAGATGAAGAAATAGAACAAGCTAACGCTTCAAGAAACCTGTTTGCCGAAAAAGTAAAAAAATATCTCAAAATAATTCAATACTGTCCTTATGGTGATTCGTGCCAAAGCCAAGTTGAAAGCCGGCTCCGTTATTCTTTAGACGGAACACAGTTCTCATATTTTAAACCCTATCTTATACTGGCTGATGGTACAGATATTGCAGGAATAACCATTTTATCTCCGAAATGTGACTTAAATTTAGGTCATTCAATTCCTCTTCAAAATGTTTGCGGTGAAATGTTTGTAGATCTCAACGGGAAAAAGGGACCGAATGCTACAGGTAAAGATGTATTTATATTTTACTATACAAAATACGGAGTTATACCTGTTGGCACGGCAGAAGAAACCAATGCAACATTTGACAAATTATGTAATCTGAAAGTTAAGAACAGAACAAACGGATATGGATGTGCGGCATGGGTGCTTTATAACGAGAATATGGATTATCTGCATTGTAACGATTTATCCTGGGGAGGTAAAACAAAATGCAAATAATTTTATAGTATAATTCAGTTATGCATCAACAATTAATAAGCTTGCTGGATTGGATATACAAGAAGAAATGCTACTTTTGCAAAAGTTCAAAAGAAGCTGTTAAAATGTGTTCTAAATGTTACGAGCAAATGGAGTTTCTGCCTGTAAAAATCAACCGCGTAATTGACGGTAAAAAAATTTATTGCGCAGGAGTTTATTCAAAAAATCTTCAAAAACTTATCAGAGGCTTAAAATACCATAATCAAAGAGATTTAGCCTATTATCTGGCTAAATTTATGGCTGAATATTTTTCAAAAATAACAGACAAAGATATTTTTGAAGTTGTCCCTGTTCCGATTTTTCCTAAACGCGAAAAAAAAAGAAAATACAATCACATGAATTTAGTCGGTGAAGAATTTTGCAGGCTAACATCAAACACTCTTAATACTTCGTTAATTAAAAGAGTTAAAGATACTAAGCCGCAATACAAATTAAAAAGAGATGAACGGGTAAAAAATCTTTCTAATGCATTTGAAGTCAATAAGACATATTACACAGGAAAAACAGTTCTTCTTATCGACGACATCTGCACTACAGGCTCAACCTTTGAGGAAATGATAAGAGAGTTGAAAAGAAACGGTATAGATGATATTATCTGTTTTGCGGCTACAACTCCATTTGAAGAATAAAAAATGATACTTAACGAATTTTCAAAATATTTACAAACAAGAAATGAGGATATTACCTCGGGTTCCACAACCGGAACAAAAATTCTTTGTGACTGGATTAAAATTGTAATTAACAAAAATCCTAAAAATCACGTTGATAAAATTGTTCACAAAGAAATTATGCTGGCCGAAAATAAATCGGGAGATTTTTTAATCGCAGGCAAATCTGAAAGCGGAAGAATACTTGTTAAAGCCTTATACAATTACGCATTGAGCTATGAGCATTATATAATGAGCAAATGGTTGGTAGATAAAAAGCCGCATGATTTTCATAATAAGAAAAAAGAGCCGTAAAAGCTCTTTTTTTAATATGTCATTTCCCAGTTGTCATTCAGAATATCTCCGAAAGGTTTCCAGTTACCGGAAGCACTATTTCTTTGTTCTTCCGTAAAAGGAGGTGTTGGGGTATCAGAAATTTCTGTATCAATAATTCCATTGTTATAAAGAGCCATAAAAAACATATCACGACCTAAAATATTAGGACCTTTCTGCCCATTAGTATCAACCATAATATTAATAACTTTGTCGTTTACCTTATTATATAAGGCTCTTATTGATGCCCCGCTTGCCAGCACATAAGAATTAACATTCACCGTATGACCGCTCACAACATTACCGTCTATGGTTTTGTATTGTTCCGCAAAACACGGTGTTAACTGCTTTTCACATTTTTGCACAATTCTAAAATACTTTGTGACAAATTCATTAGCTTTGCTTTGAGAATTTATACCCGCTTCTGAAAGATTTAGTGCATTACTGTCAGTCATATATTGTAATGCCATCTGTTGTACTTCATTATAAACTTTATGTAGTTGAGTTACATAAGTCTTTTTTTGATGATTTTGCATTAAAGAAGGCACTGTCATTGCGGAGACAACACCTATAATCCCAAGTGTTACTAACACTTCTGCCAGTGTAAACGCGTGAGAAGAAGCTAAGAAACGCCCCCCCCCCGACATTTAAATAATCTAAAAAATTTCATAAATAGCTCCTTTCATTTTCCTTTATTATAACAAATTTTCAAAATTTTATCAATATATTACCCTGTAGGTGAATTTCTTTTTAATTTTTTGGTTCATAAAATATTTATAAATTGAAGAGGAGTTATGATTATATGAAAAATACTATTTTCCAAACACCCGTATGCCAATTAAAAGAATTAAACAATCTCTTTATAGAATTAACCGAGAAAAATTGCAACCAACATTGCAGACATTGCTATATTGATTTTCCGCTCAGCAAAAGTGTTAAAGACTTTATATCTTTTGATGCCGTTAAAGAAGCTCTTGCAGATACGAAAAAAGAACATATTGAATGCATATATCTTACAGGTGCAGAACCTATGACGCATCCTGATTTTAACGCCATATTAAGAGCCTGTTTAAAACGTTCAAACGTGTGTATTTTTACAAACGGAACATTCATTAACGAAAAGAAAGTCAGATTTTTAAAACGGGTTGAAGAAGAAAGTTCATATGAAATTATTTTTAAACTAAGCATAGACCACTATGATGAAGTAAAAAATGATGATATTAGAGGCAGAGGTGCATACAGGCAAACAGTACATGCAGTAAAAAGTCTTGTCAAATACGGATTTAATCCGATTTTATGCATAACAAACTACTATAATGAAGACAAAAATGTTTTAATAAACGAATTCAAAAAAGTATGTTTAAAAGCGGGTTTCGAAGCCAAAGACAATAATTTTACAATAAATTTATACCACGATAAAACTAAACAATCAGAAGATTTTCCGGAATTGTCATGGGACAGTCTTGATTGCGAATACGGCAGAATATTAACGGCTAAAGGAATATACAGTTGTCCTTTCCTTGCAAATGATCACCGCGGAAGGTGCGGTTCGGATTTTAAAGACTATGCCAAACATAACACTCTTGAAACTTCATTTTGTACAACATGTATAAGAAATAAAGAAAGGTTGTTTGGCATAGACTACAAATTATTTCAATAAAGTTTATTGAGCAGCTTCAGGTGAAACACCGCCGTCAGCAGAAGCAGGGGTTGGCGACGGAACTGCAGAAGCATCAGATTGATCATCAGCAGGCGGCGGAGCTGCCGCAGCTTCTGCTGCAGCTGTAGCTGCATCTTTCTGAGCATACAACTTGATTTGCAAACTTACAAGCAAAATTCTTTTATTTTTTTCATATGGAGCAATTTCAATTTTTGAAATCTCTAAGAAATGTTCATGCTTATATAATTCTCTCAAGAAATTTGCAAAATTAGCGTAACTTGCAATCATTTCCGCAGATACTCTGCAAACATGATATCTGTTAGCGGCATTTTTAACAAAGTTATCATCTTGAGGGTCGTAATCGTATTTTACCGAACGTGTCTTAATTTTGTTATCTCTTATGAGCTGCAAGATTTCGGCAAACTCGTCAGCAATGGCAGCTTCAGTATCCAAACCTTCATTTATGGGTTTAAAAAACATTTTTGAAAGATTTTGGCTTTCAGCATCTTTTCGAGCTTCAGCATCTTTTAAATCCTGTAATTTCCTTTCAGAATCGGCAAGAGAAGCTGACTGTGTTTTATAATCTGTTTGAAGCTGCATAATTTTTTGAACTTCAGGAACTGTTTTAACAATAACAAAGATAACCAAAGCAAGAGCAGCTCCGATAATCATTATAGCTATTTGAAATTTTTTCAGATATACACTATATTTTTCCACGTCTACTCTCCCTAATTACTGCTTTTTCCAAAATTCAACAACGGTTTACTCAACAAGCCGCTGCCTTTATTTTTCTGATCATCCGTCTGCTGAGCCTGCTGCTGTGCATTAGGATCCGGAGGCGGGGGCGGATTAAGTTCCGCAGAGGTCATATTAGTAATCTCAAACTCATAATCAGCAGGCTGATTAGGATCAATTGTAACTGCCTCATCAACAGATTCTGTTTTCATTTCTAATTTATGCAGTCTTAATTTTGTACTGATTAAAGAATCTTTCATATTACGGAAAAACAGATAAATATCTTCAACATTTGAAGAATCTCCTTTAATATCAAACTTTCCGTCATCCTTTGCAACGAAATAAGTTACCCATAGCTTTTTAGGAACAGATTCTCCTAATGCAGTGTACGCCATAAGTTTAGACCTGTTATTACCGAGAACTTTTTTAATTTCGGCATTAACATCAAAGTCATTTTGTTTGTTTTGCTCTTCCTGCAGTCTTTTAATTTCTGCATCTGTCTGCTGCAATTTAGCATTAACATCGTCAAGCAAAGTTTGTTTTTGTTTGGCAACCATAGGCACAACCATAAAGGCTATTATTGCAGGTATTAAAAGAACTACGGCTGCTGCAAGAGCAACATTTCTGGCAGCATTCGGAGATATATCAAACTCGGTCGTTCCAAGTACAACGTGCACAGGCTCGTTAGGGTCATCAATTGCTCCTTCAGAGGCAGATCCGCTTAAAAAGTTAAATTTAACCGGCATATTAACATTTGAACCAACGGCAATACCTATAGCCTCAAGTGAAATTTTATGAGCCGTTTCTTCCAGCACTTCCAAACTGACAGGCAGTGCATCCTGTTTCTTAAAACTGTTATTTTCCCAGAAATTAACAATTCCATCAGTCTGAAGTCTCTTAGACAGAAGTTCCGCACTTACCATATCTGTTTCGGAAATTACATAAAGATAATTTGCCGGATAACTCATTAAAGTAATTTGCGCGGAAGCATTAATTGCGTTATAAATCTCATCGCCTTCAAATGATTTAATTGCAAGAGGTTCTTCATAATAATCAACTATATTTTTACCTATCATGGAACAGATTGAATAACCGCTCTGAGTTATAAGCATAAGGTTCCAGGATATATTTTCTTTCATCTGTTCTTCAGCCAGCCCTGAGAAAGCAAGTGCTTTGAGGATTGAAGTCAGTGACATTTCAACGCCGGAAAGAGTTGCTCCCAATTCTGTCAAAGCATTTTTAATATCATCAATAGTATTCTTTTGAACAGCAGAATAAAAGAGTTTTCTCATATCGCCGGACTGCGAATTATTAGCGTCAATCCAACTGATTACAGGCTCATATCTCTTAAATATATATGATTGTTCGACTTCAGAAGTCAAAGCTTCCGTAACAGCGTCATCCGCAAGAAGAAGCGGAAGTTCCTTACCACCGAAAAGAACCATCGGAAGGTTTAAAACAACATTGCTTTTTATATTAATTTTCAATTCGGCAAAAAGTTCCGTAACCGCATTTTTAAAAGCTTCAATATCAACAAGTTCTCTTAAAGATTCGTTATACTCAAGAGGTCTGTATGCATAATTTTTAACCGTGCGGCTTGATGTATCCAGCTGTATAAGCTCCAAACCGACACCCGGTGTAACTGATAAATATACCGTATCCTTACTGCCGACACCTAACTGCGATAAAATATTGTTTAAATCCATAATATCTTTTTCTTACTATTTATTTACTCTAATACATTTTTATTATACAATATATTTTATAAAGTTTCCAAATTTAACATAAATTTACACTAAACGTAGGAGAATTTACCCGAATGAAAGAGCTGATCGAAAAAATTAATAAATTAAAAAAAGAAAAAAATGCCGTTATTCTGGCACATTGTTATCAAAATGTTGAAATAGATGAAGTTGCGGATTATGTCGGAGATTCGCTTTACTTAAGCCAGATGGCGGCAAAAACAGATGCTGACATAATACTTTTTGCGGGAGTGTATTTTATGGCTCAAACAGCAAAAATTTTATGCCCCGATAAAAAAGTTTTACTTCCTCGTTTAGAGTCAGGCTGCCGTATGGCAGATATGATTTCATTAAATCAGCTCAGGGAATTTAAAAGCAAACACCCGAATATCCCGACGGTATGTTATATAAACTCAACTGCAGAGGTAAAGTCAGAATGTGACATTTGCTGCACAAGTTCAAATGCAGTAAAAATAGTTGGCAGCCTCAATGCTGATAAGGTGCTGTTTCTCCCTGATACATATTTGGGTAAATGGGTAGAAGCACAGCTTGGGAACTTAGATGTAATTACATACCCGGGATTTTGTCCGACGCACTTGCAAATAAGACCTGAAGATATTACGGCAGCAAGGGAAAAATACCCTGATGCTCCTGTACTTGCGCACCCCGAATGCCATCAATCAGTTACAAAACTTGCAGACTATGTCGGCTCAACAACAGGTATTATGAAATACGCGGTTGAAAGTGATAAAAAACGATTTATTATTGCAACCGAAAAAGGCGTTGTAGACAGGTTAAAACGGGATTACCCCGATAAAGAATTTATTCTCATTAAAGAAAATATTATCTGCCCCAATATGAAATGGCACAACTTAATTGATATTTACAACGCTCTTGAAAAAGAAGAACATGAAATTATTGTAGACAAAGAAATTGCGGCAAAAGCTTTAAATTGTATTGACAGAATGCTTGATGTATCAGCCGCAGGAGCAAAATAAATGAATGATATAATTTACGGTAAAAATGCCGTTATGGAAGCATTGATTGCAGGTGATAGAGAAATCAATAAAATTATAATTTCAAAAAATATTCACAGCGACAATAAATTAAATAAAATAAAAGAACTTGCAAGAGAAAACGGTATTGTATTTCAATTTGCAGCAAAAGAAAAATTTCTTCCGTATGCAGAATTTAATCACCAGGGTATAATTGCACAGATTTCGCCTATAAAATATAAAGATTTAGATGATTTTCTTGAAGAAAAACATGAAAATGCATCTGTTGTAATCCTCGACGGCGTTGAAGATTCACATAATCTTGGAGCAATAATAAGAACCTGCGTATGCGCCGGTGTATCAGGCATAATAATCCCGTCAAGACGCAATGTTCAGGTAAATGCAACAGTTGAAAAAACAAGTGCGGGCGCAATTAACCATATTCCTATAATAAAAGTAAACAGTCTTGTAAATGCCGTACAAAAATTAAAAAATTCAGACTGGTGGGTAGTTGCAACAGATGCAAGTGCAAAAGATAATTATTACGATGTTAACTACAAAGATATGAATTTCGCTCTTATAATGGGTGCAGAACATGCGGGAGTGTCAAAGTCACTCCTTAAGGCTTCTGATTTTATCGTAAAAATCCCTATGTTAAAAGAGTTTAATTCGCTTAACGTTTCAAATGCACTGAGCGCAATAATTTTTGAAACAGTTAGACAAAAATTGAAAAATTGAATATAATATGTTCATAGGAGAGAGAGATGAAAAAAGAACTCGAAAAATACGGTCTGCTGACTGAAGAAATATCTGACGAAGATGTGAATTTTCATGAGCTTGAAATCCCCGAAGAGGAAGAAGATGTTCTTGAAACGGTTGAAGATCCGAAAGTTCAAGAAAATTTATCAACAGTGAATTCCGATGACAGCGTGAGAATATATTTACAGCAAATTGGGAAAATCCCGCTTTTATCAGGTGAGCAAGAGCTTGAACTTGCTAAAAAAATATATGATGAGCATGATGATTTTTCAAAAAATTTACTTGTTAATGCAAATTTAAGACTTGTTGTAAGCATTGCAAAAAAATATATCGGACGCGGGCTTTCTTTTCTGGATTTAATTCAGGAAGGAAATATGGGTTTGATGAAAGCTGCCGGAAGATTTGATTATACAAAAGGTTATAAGTTTTCTACCTATGCCACATGGTGGATTCAACAGTCAATTACACGTGCAATTGCCGATAAAGCAAGAATTATAAGACTTCCTATCCATATGATTGAGTCACTCGGAAAAATTCGCCGTGCTACAATTGATTTAACAACAGAACTCGGACATACTCCGACAAAACAGGAAATTGCTTACCGCCTGGGCGTTCCCGTTAACAAGCTTACACAAATTATTAAGTCTGCTCAATCTACAATCAGTATGGAAACGCCTGCAAGCTCATCAGAAGATTCTTCAAAAATTGCGGACTTTATTGTTGATGAAGATTCTATAGCTCCTGACAGCCGTGTTTCTCAGGAAAATCTGTTTGAAGATATAAGAAAAATGTTAAACCAGTTAAGCCCCAAAGAACGTGACGTTTTAATTCTGCGCTATGGATTGGACAGTAACGGCAATAAAAAAACATTAGATGAAATCGGTTCTCAATACGGCGTTTCACGTGAGCGTATCAGACAAATTGAAAACCGTGCAATTGCAAAACTTAAAAAACTGTGTAAAAATAAAAAACTTTCAGTCGGTCTTAAAAACTATTTCGGTGAGTAGCAAAAAAAAATATGTACAAATTTTATAATACTTGTGTTAAATATTAAAAATACAGGATTATAAAATTATGAGTTTAAACATAGGTGCATACAAAGCAGGCGAAAGCGCAATTACAAGATTTAAAACCGGTAAAAATGTTGAAAAACTGCTTAAGATTGCAGACCAAAACTTTGGTTTTGATGTACAGAAAAGATTAAACAGAGAACAAGTTATAAATTTGTTAAATCAATTTGGCAAAACAGGTGAAAGGGCTCTTAAAGAATTGCCGGCTGATACAGACAGTTTCCATTATTTTGCGGCTCACAATTCCATAGAAATCTGTTCAAATGAAAATAATGTATTGATTTTAGCAAAAAAAATTAAAGATCCTATAAAAGAAATGATAAAATCTATTCCGGAAAGAATTAAAAATTTTATTAAATAAAACCTACAGATAAAATAATCTGTAGGTTATATATTAATAAGTCATTTCCCAGTTATCATTTAATATTCTGCCGAAACAGCCGTTAGAGCCCGAATCTTCAGTGGTCATGCAATATTTTTTATATATGGCTTCTCGTTCATCCTTTGTCAGCGGAGCATTTACATTTACATCATCGCCAAAATCATCAACTTGTCCGTTATTATATATATATAACCAAAATAAATCACGACCTTGAACATTAGGACCTTTAGCACCATTAATATCAACAGCCATATTGACTATTTTGTTTGGCCCTTCTGCGTAATAAGACGGTCGAATTGAAGCGCCACTTGTTAAAACATAAGCGTTTCTATCTCTTGAAAACATATCCTCATGTTCCATTGAACCATCCAGTTTACGATATCGTTCAGCAAAACAAGGAGACATAGAATCACATTCCTGAACAACTTTAAAATAAGAACGTATCATGTCATCAACAGCATTTTGAGAAATCAATCCTGCTTCACGTAGGTTTAATGCATTTTTATCTGTTTGATACTGTAACAATACCTGTGATATTTCATTATAAACTTTATGTAATTGAGTTACATAAGTTTTACGCTGATGATTTTGAATTAAAGTCGGGACGGTCATTGCAGAAACCACACCGATGATACCAAGCGTTACCAGAACCTCTGCTAATGTAAAAGCGGATTTAAAACTATACTTTTTGAATGTAGTCATCTACAAGACCTCTTAATTTATATAATTAAACATATATATTTATTATAAACGAATTAATATATTATTGTCAAGTCAAATAAACACATTTGTTGAAAATAATTTAATATATGACATCATAATCTTATGAGGATTGTTGTTGAAGTAAAAGAAAAACTTTACCAGAAAGGGTTGAGTTTAAAATATATTTCAGAGGAATTAAGCAAAAAATTAAACAAACCTTATTCCCTTGCCAATCTTTCTAATAAATTAAGAAATGAGACGATAACATACAGAGAAATGAAATTAATAGCAGAAATTATAGATTGTGAACTGGAATTAACCGATAAAAAGTAAAAAAGGAGATTTAAAATCTCCTTTTTTTAATAAGTCATTTCCCAGTTATCATTGAGAATTTTACCGAAACAGCCGTACCAGCCGCCGGCGGTACCTCCATTACAAACGTCATTAAAGCTTTTCTCTCTTTGTTCTTTTGAAAGGGTTGTAGATGATGTGTTGTCTTTACTATAGTCATCTATTTTCCCATCATTATAAATATAAAGAGCAAACATATCACGTCCGACAATATTAGGACCTTTCTGCCCATTAGTATCAACAAATAATCTAACAAGAATTAAACCATCATTAACGTCATCAGGATATTCATATTTTATTGATGAACCGTTTGCTAAAACAATGTGCCTGCCTCTTACTACAGGATTGACAGAATTACCGTTCATATATTTGTATACTGAACTGTCGGCAAAACAAGGTGTAAATTCAGCACCGCAATCATCAATTATTTTAAAATATGTCTTAAAAAAAGTATCTGCAGCATCAGTAGAGATTAAACCGGCTTCACGCAAGTTTACAGCGTTTTTATCAGTTTGGTATTGAAGCAAAGCCTGTGATATTTCATTATAAACTTTATGCAATTGAGTAACATAAGTTTTACGCTGATGATTCTGCATCAATGATGGAACAGTCATAGCAGATACTACACCTATGATACCTAAAGTTACCAACACCTCTGAAAGTGTAAACGCTTTTTTCATAAAAAAACCTCGCCATGTTTTGTGATAATATACATCACTATTATAGCAGATTTTTACTTTTTGACAACTTGTTGGTTGAAAAGAAGAAGCTAAGAAACGCCCCCCCCCCGAGCAATATTAAATATTTTCATAATTCACTCCTTTCTATTATTTATATTTAATATACAGGAAAAGACCGAACTTTTCAAGTTCGGTCTTTTTTATATTTTTATAATTAACTATTCGGCATCTTTATTAATATCTTTTATGCTCAATGCAATTCTGTGTTCTTGAGGTGTAAATTTCTTAATAAGAACTTCTACACTGTCGCCAACTTTGAAAGTATTGAACGGATTAACATTTTCTTCTGCCATTTCAGAAACAGGTAATAATGCTTCTACACCCGGGAAAATGTTAATGAAGGCACCAAAACCTGTTACTTTATTTACGGTTCCTTTAATAATTTGTCCTTCTTCGAACTGACCTTCAATTTGCTGCCATGGATCTTCACCCATTCTTTTTAAAGATAATGAAATTCTCTTTAATTCATTGTCAATTTTAATAATTTTAACTTCGATTGTTTCGCCTAAAGAAATTACATCTGAAGGATGTTTAATTCTTGACCATGAAATTTCTGAAATAGGAAGAAGTCCGTCGATACCATTAATATCAACAAATGCACCGAAATCAGCAATTCTTACAACTTCACCTTTAACAACTGCCCCTTCTTCAAGTTCTGATAAAATATTATCAACAACCTGATCGCGCTGTTCAGCAACTGCCTGTCTTTGAGATAAGATAAGTTTATTTTTCTTAGGATCAGCTTCCAATACTTTAACTTCAATTTTAGTATCGATTAAACCGTCAAAAGGAGTTCCTGTTCTTAATTGAGAAGAAGGAATAAAACCTTTTAAATCTGCAACGTCAACAAGTACACCGCCTTTAACGATTGAAACAACTTTTGCAAGTATAGTATCGCCTTGAAGTTTTGCATCATTAAGCTGAGCCCATGCTTGAGCAAATGCAAGTCTTTTAAGAGAAAGAAGCATACCGTCTTCATCATTTTCTTCTTTCAATACATAAAATTCTTTTTCTTCACCGATTTCAAGGTTATCAAAACCTTCTGCGGCAGGAATTTCTTTATTAGGCAAGAAAGCTTCTGTTTTAGCACCTTTAACGCTGATTAAATACCCTTCACTTTCTTTTTTTACAACAGTACCTTCTACGATATCAGCTACTGAATAAGATTTTGCAAAAGATTCTTCCAGTAATCTTTCAAATTCATCTAAATTTGTTTTCTCTAATGTTGTTGTCATGTTTTTTATATTTCCTTTCTGAGTTTTTTTATAACATTTTCAATAATATTCTGCGGAGTTGATGCACCTGCGGTAACAGCGATACTCTCAGCCTTTTCGATTAAATCTTTGTAATTGTCCAGTTCATCATCTTTTTCAATATGAATTGTTTGGGTTATATCTTTTAATATTTCAGCCAAATGTGTTGTATTAGCACTCTTTTTAGAACCTGCAACGATAACCAGATCACTTTCTCCGGCAAGTTCTCTTGCCTCTTTTTGGCGCATTGACGTACTCTGGCAAATAGTATTTGCAATATGAATTTCTTTAGCAATTGAAGTTAAATATTCAACAATGAAATTTAATGTAGAAATTCTCTGTGTTGTTTGAACCACAACCCCGACACGTTTATGATTTTTAATTCTTGCTTCAAATTCTTCCAGCTGTTCAACAGAAGCTGCCACAACGACATTATCACTCCATAATTCAGCATTTGCTCTAATCGCAATAACTTCCGGATGCTCGGATTTACCTACAATTACGACGAAATAGTTGTCTTTTGCCAGTTCAACTGCCTTTTGCTGAACTTTTTTAACATCAGGGCAGGTTAAATCAACAGGTTCAAACCCTGCTTTTTTAATTTGTTCAATAACTTGAGGGCTTTCCCCATGACTTCTTATTACACAAATCCCCTCGCCTTTTTCGGGAATTTCTGTCAATGTTTTAATCCCTAATTTTTCAAGTTCATTGATTACCTGAGTATTATGAATAAGTTCTCCCAACACAAATACATTTTTGTCGGGGTTTTCGGCTTTTAATTTTTTAACGGTTTCAACGGCTCTTTTTACTCCGTAGCAAAAACCTGCATATTTAGCTAGTTTAATTTCTTTCGGCAATTTAAAATTGTCTTCTTTCTATAAAACTCGCGATTATCAAACCGCTGTAAAAATATTAAAATATAAAAGTTAAAAAAAATCAAGAACAAAAAAGCCTCTTTATTAAGAGGCTTTCTGTTTTCACACCTGCAAATTTTTTACTTTATACCATTAAATTACCTTTTTTATCTTTAAGATAAATTTCTTTTGCATCAAATCCGTAAGGATTTGTAGTATAAGAAGAATTATTTGCTTTTTTATCGTTATCATATTCAATATCATGTTTTTTAGCTATATTCTGGTATCCGACATCGGAAACAGCTAAAAACTTAACGACATTAGTAATTTTATTGTTTACATCATTCGGCAGTCCCATTGAAAGAAGCATATCAGCTCTGTCTTTGTCTTTAACAATTGCATTAAACAGATTAACATCAGTTCTTGCAATCATGACATAAATAGTTTTCTTTTGTGCACCGTTAGGGATTGAAGACAACAATTTTATTTTTTGTTCCAACGGAAGTTTTTTAAAGTAATTTGCAAAATATTCTCTTTTAACATCAGAAGGCAGTGCATCAAATTCACTTTGAGATAATTGAACACCGCTTGCAAGTCTTTCTTGTAAAGACACTGCATCAGATGTTTGAGCAAATTCAATTAAATTATTTCTTGCAGCTGCTTCACCTGTAACTCTCGGGAGTTCTGTTTCCTGAATATAAGATGGAGCATTTTCAAGATTAGTAACAGCTGCTTCAATAGCTTTTTCATTATTGGATGCATAAACAGTATCCAGAGCCTTAGCTTGAACTGTCATATCATAATCTTTTATATTAGCTGCGGCATGTTCTTGCACCTCAGAATACTTAGATTGCATAATATCTCTATGCATAGCCAACTGGCTATCTTTATGACAATCTTTAATTTGATCTGCTAACGAATTTGAATATTTAATTGCATCTTCTTCATTAAATTGTTGTTCAATTCTCTTATGAACCATTGAAAATACTTTTGTTAGATTTTCTTTATCTAATTTTGCAACAATACCATTTTCAGCAACTGCTGCTGTTGCTTTTTTTGATTTTTGGGTTGCAATATCCAAAGATGTAATTTGAGCTTTACCTTTTAATTTATCTGCATTGTTTGCAGCATACACTTGTAATTCTTCTTTTGCATTTTCATGAGCTTGCAACTCTATTACAGCTGCATCCTGCTTATCTACATCATCAATTGTTGTGGCAACATCATAACCTAATTTTTGGATTTCAACATTTTCATTACCAGCCGCCATTTTGGATGAATAAATAACCTTTTTATCATCATGCTCTGCACCGGAACAGCTGGCAGCTTGCAAGATAATCCCACTGGTTTTAGCAGCGGCACGAGCTTCTTCTTGCTCAAACTTATTATCAGATTTCAATCCAATGTTCATTGTTTCTACGGATGTAGAATACTGGTCTTTGTCCAAATATTCAGTTGCAAGAGCTGCTTTTCCAATTAAATCACCATCTTTTAATAATTCCGGGTATTCTTTTGAATACATTGCAAATAATTTTGAAGAAGCAGACCCATTATAAAATTTAACAGCTGTTTTAACATATTCAGAACGTTGTTCTGGAGTCATTCCTTTACATTTTTTATCAATGAAAGCTTTTACAGCGCCAGCTTCCATATTAGAACCTTTGATATGTTCTTTTATTTCAGAACCGTATACTTCTAAATCATTTACTACAGATTTCTCAAATTCTGTTTCAGGTTTAGGCATAGCTTTTTGAAAAGCTTTTAGTTCTTCTAATTCTTTTTTTGCATTAACGTCTGAAGGGTTTAATCTTTCTTCTAGAAGAGATAGAAGCCCTTGTTCTTCTGATGTTAAAGCTTCGCCTTTTGTTTGCTTAGTCTTTATAGCATCATACTCTGCCTGCAATTTCTCAAGATTTGCCGCTCTTGATTTTTTTATTTCTCTTTGTCCTGCAGGAGTGTTAACATAACGATTCAAATCTGCCAATTTAGCTTCTTCATCATTAGTTAATTGTACACCTTTATCTTGTTTTGCTTTTAAAGCATCATAAAGTAATTGTTCTTCATTTAAATTATAATATTTTATATATTGTCTTGCATCTGATGGGCATAATTCAAGATCTTTAAGACCTTTTTCTTTACCAACAATATCTGAAACCTGAGAAGAAATTAACTTCCAATGAGAAATATATTCTCTGTCAGCTTCATTCAAAGACTCCGGATCAAGTTGTTCTGCTTCATTCAAATATTCATCAATGGCATTATAACGTTCAGCATCATCCTTATGCATAAACTCAACATAAGAAACACCTTCTTTATTTGCTGTTTGAATACCATTCATTACAATATCTGCTGCAGTACCTATATCTTCAGCTTTTTCTAAATTTGCATCATCAGGCAAATTAATTAAGAGCTTTAACTGTTCAAATTTATCACTTGAATTTATACTTGCTTTAAACTTTTCAACAAGTTTATGTCTTTGTTCCGGAGTTAGAGCATCCCATTGTTCTTCAGAATGAGGTTCCGAAATATAACCGCCGCTGTGATTTTTTGTACCATAAATATATTGACTTTTTACAAATTCTGTAACGCAAGCATCTACTTTTTTTACTGTGGATAGTTTGTTAAACTCTGACTTATTGAAAAATCCATAATTATCTTGAGCATCAAAAGATTGTTCCGGTTTTGAATTTCCATTATTAGCATCTTCTAATTTTTGAGAAGAAGCTTGTCTCATTTCTGTCTTTAAATTATTAACCAGTTCTAATTGTTTGTCTATTTGTAATGCCTTAAAATCAGGATATTTGCTAATTAAAAGCATCAATTCATCTTGAGTAAGATCTAATTTCTTTAATAATTTTTCGGTTTCCGAATTAGCTACCATTATAGAATTAGGCGAAGCAGTATTAGTACTTGAAACCTTACTTTCAACACTTGGAATATTATTATTAAAATTTACTGAATTAACGCTCATAGCTACTCTCGAATTTTACAACTATACATGTAAAAACATACCCTTTTGGGCTATTTCAACATGACATAAAAATGTTACATAAGTTAATAATTATTCAACTTCACTCATTGGCATTAATGCACCTTTTGTAGTTGTCATATATTCTGAATTTACTTGCCATACTCCGGAAAGTTTTGCTGCATTTTTAAACTGATCATTATTAAATACTTGTATTAAAATATTTGCTAATTGATCATCTATTAAAGCGTAAGTTCTATCTCCACCTTCAAGAGTTACCAATGAATATTTGATTTTCAATGGATTTGAAGATTTAGGGTTAATAGTTGCATTATACAATGTAACATCTCTTACCCACAGTTCAGGATTGTCATTCTTTTTGATAGTAACCATCTCTGCATCATTCATGTTGTCATCGGTAGAATAATAACCTAACCAGTATTTGTCATTTCCGATAGTAACTTCTTGAGAACCAGCTAACTTACCATATGATTTTTTAGGAATAGCATCCTTCATAATGTTATAATTTGCAACATTCTGCATACTTATCTGATCGTGACGTAACGACCTGTTTTCTTTATGGACTGCAATATCTGCTTTATTATTTGGAGATTTTATTGCTGATTCTACATAAGCAACTTTTTCTTTATCAAATATAGGTCTAGTTTGTCCATCTACATTGATACTTTTTACATTAAATGATAATCCTTTTGTACCATCATCAGAAATTAAATCATAAGTTATATCACTATAATCTGTAACCGGCTTTTCACTTGATGATGTTTTTAAGAATCCGCCCATATCTACCATAGACGATACCCCATACATTATTTTATCGAAATTTTTACTATTATCTTTAGTATTTACAAGACCTATAGTTGAAGATATATACAAAGAAGGACTTTCTACATCAATAAATGTTTCCTGTCCGACTAGTCTTCCTTTTTCCACTCCGCTATCATTCATTTCTATTGAATTACCATTATCTATAGGCACTTGGATATCATTAGCAGAAGAACTTGCCATAGGGCTCATAGCCAAAACTGTTGCAGCTAATGGAACAGCAAGCTTATGAGATACAGGATTGGATGAATGTCCGTTATTAGAATGCTTTTTCTTTTTTCCTTCAAAGTTTAACTGATTGTAAGTTTTTACCAGTGATACTGATGATACAGGTCTGATTGTCATAGTCGTTTTTACCCCTATTTTTTATTTTTACTTAAATTTTTCTTCGCTAAATTAAGGCAAGTCAAAAAAATTTTTTGCTACCTTATTTATTCATTAATTCCCTTTAAATCGTATTATATCAACTCATACGAGGATTTGTAAAATAGTATATACGATATTAACATTTTGTTACACTTGCACCGTTTTTTTGTTTGTTGTACGGTACATGTGTATATTAAATGAAGCTTTATAGCGATGATATATATCAGTAAAAGAAGGAGAACTCAAATGAGTGAAAGAAAATTAGTTGGAACAGGAGAAATGTTCAAAAAAGCATTAGCCGGCGGTTATGCTATTGGTGCTTACAACGTTAACAACATGGAAATTTTGCAGGGTATTGCTGAAGCTGCAGAAGAAACTCAATCACCTATTATTTTACAGGTTTCTGCAGGTGCTAGAAAATACGCTAACCAAACTTACTTAATCAAATTGGTTGAAGCTGCTCTGGCTACTACTACAGTACCTATCGCTTTACACTTAGACCACGGTGCTGATTTTGAAATTTGTAAAGCTTGTATTGACGGCGGTTTCTCATCTGTTATGATTGACGGTTCAAGATTCCCGTTAGAAGAAAACATCAAATTAACTAAACAGGTAGTTGATTACGCTCATCCGCGCGGAGTTTCAGTTGAAGCTGAACTTGGTAAACTTGCAGGTGTTGAAGATGATGTTAAAGTTCATGCAAAAGATTCAACTTACACTGATCCAGAAGAAGCTGCAAGATTTGTTAAAGAAACAGGCTGTGATTCATTAGCTGTTGCTATCGGAACTTCTCACGGTGCTTACAAATTCTCAGGCGAAGCTAAATTAGACTTCGAAAGACTTGCAGAAATCAAAAAAGCTGTTAACGAAGCTGTTGGATATGACTTCCCGTTAGTATTACACGGTTCATCTTCAGTTCCTGCCGAATTCGTTGCTAAATGCAACCAGTACGGCGGTCAATTACCGAACGCTCAAGGTGTTCCTGAAGATATGTTAGCTTATGCTTCTAAACACGGTGTTGCTAAAATTAACATCGATACAGACTTAAGATTAGCTATGACTTCAACAATCAGAGAATTCTTTGTTGAACATCCTGAAAAATTCGACCCGCGTGAATATATGGGACCTGGCAGAACTGCAGTTAAAGAAATGGTTATGCACAAAATGCGCGACGTTCTTGGCACAGCAGGTCACGCTCAAGATTAATCACATAATACGAAACAAAAAAAGAACCGACCCATATACATAAAATAAAAAGAGAACTGAATTATCAGTTCTCTTTCATCTTTTTCATCTTCCAACTTAGTTAGTGTGATTTATTACTTTTTCAAGAAATCCGGAATTTCAATGTTAGTGAAGCTTGGAGAAACTTCGGGCATTGAACTTCTTCTTACTGTCTGCTGAGGCTGAGATGTTAAGTTAGAGTTTGAATTAAATGTTCCTGCAAAGAAATCAGAAGCACTTAATTGTTTAACCTCAGTTTTTTCTTCGGGTTTCTGACTTTTCATTTCAAAGCCTGTTGCAATAACAGTAATTTGAATTTCACCTTGAATATTTTCATTAACGGCAGTACCGATAATTACGGTAGCATCATCATTTACTGCATCGTGAATAATATTAGCGGCATCAGAAATTTCATGAAGCGTCATATCAGGTCCGCCTGTAATATTAACGATTACACCTGTTGCACCGTTGATTGAAGATTCAAGAAGCTGAGAGTTAATAGCGATTTCAGCAGCTTTAACAGCTCTGCCTTCACCCTGACCGCGTCCTATACCCATAAGAGCAGAACCTGATGCCTGCATAACGCATTTAACATCGGCAAAGTCAACGTTAATAAGACCGGGAACTGTAATAATATCAGAAATACCTTGAACACCTCTTAAAAGAACTTCATCAACAATGATAAACGATTCTGTTAATGAAACCTGTCTGTCAACAACCTGAAGTAATTTGTCATTAGGAACAACGATAACTGCATCAACAGCTTCTCTAAGTTTTTCCAAACCTTGATTAGCCTGATTTTGTCTTTTACGTCCTTCCCAGGTAAAAGGTTTTGTAACAACAGCAATAGTTAAAATACCTAATTCTTTAGCGATTTTAGCAACCACGGGAGCAGCGCCTGTTCCTGTTCCGCCGCCCATACCTGCAGTGATAAATACCATATCAGCACCGTCTAAAGCTTCTGTTATTTCCTGTTGTGCTTCTTCAGCAGCTTTTTCACCTACCGAAGGATCTCCGCCTGCACCGAGCCCGGCTGTAGACTTAGCACCCAGTTGAATTCTGTTTTTAGTCTGTCCGTATTCCAGAACTTGTAAATCTGTATTCATTAACCAGAACTCTACACCTGAAAGTCCTGCTTTAATCATTCGGTTAACTGCATTACCGCCGCCGCCGCCGACACCGATAACTTTGATGTTGGTAGGGTTAATTGGAGACCTTTGAGTTTGATCATTGCTTGTTGTTTCATCTTTTTTAGCAAAGATATCTGATACGAAATTTTCCACTTTTTTACCTCTTTTATGTAATTGTATAGTTGTCTATCTACAATAGTATAATAACATACTATTTTAAATAGAAAAAAAGTACAATAATTTACCTGTAATTATGAACAAAATTTAATATAAATCGCTGTATTGCAAATATAATAAGAAAAACGGCATGCCCTTAATATTATTTAACATAAGCCGGAGGCATTGCCCAGTGAAGTTTATTTCTTAAAATCGAATAAAACTCAGAATTTTCAAGCAGAGCAAGTTTTGCGGTATAATCGGATTTTGTAATTTCAATTTCCGAACTGAATTCGTACAGTTCCTGTCCGTCTGTGGATAAAACATATTTAGCCTTATCATCCGTGCATACCGTAATTTTTTCGCAATCAGGAACTACAATCGGTCTTGCAGTAAGGGTATGCGGGCATATAGGAACAATTACAAAGGCTTTTAAAGCAGGATTTAATACAGGTCCGCCTGCTGAAAGTCCGTATGCAGTAGAGCCTGTAGGGGTAGCAACAATTATTCCGTCTGCCAGATAATCGCAAACGTATTTACCGTTTATTTTTAATGAAAATCTTGAAGTTCTGCCAAAATCGCGGCCTTTGATTACAAAATCATTCAATGCCGTAAAATCAGAGCTTTGCAGCATTATTCTATCCTCAACGACAAACTTTCCGTCTAAAATTTCATCAACAGATTTTTCTATATCTTCTTTTGAGGACTGCGAAAGAAACCCCAGGCGCCCGAGATTAATCCCGAAAATCGGCGTCTTATATTTTGCATAAAATCTTGTGGTTTTTAAAATTGTTCCGTCGCCTCCGATTACAAAGACAAAATCAAAACCCTCTTTAAGACCGTCAATATTTAAAACTGTTGTATTTATGCCTTTACTTGAAAGGATTGTGACGAGTTTATCTTTTACTTCAACAGAATGTGATATTTCCTGATTATAACAAACTGCAAAATTTTTCATTTCCATAACGAAGAAAATATAGCATAATATTTAATTTTAAGCAAATTGAATATCTAGTAATTCATCTCCCAGTTATCGTTAAGAATTTGTCCGAAAGGCTTCCAGTTAGCATCCGCACTATTTCTTTCATCTTCCGTCAAAGGAAGCGAAACAGCATTGTAATTAAAAGTATCAATTGCCCCGCTGCTGTATACTGCCATATAAAAAGTATCTCTGCCAAGTATATTAGGACCTTTTTGCCCGTTAGTATCGACAAGAATATTCATAACTTTGCTTATTTTACCGTCATTTACATAAATTGGACGTACTGACGCACCGTTTGCCAGAACAAAAGATGTACTGCTGTGACCATCCAAAACATTTACGTCATCAGTTGAATTTAAGTATTTATATGAATTCGCGAAGCAAGGAGTTAATGAATTTTCGCAAGTTTGAACAATCTTAAAGTAATCAGTAATAAATTCCTGTGCTTTAGCATTCGAATTAATACCTGCCTCGGTAAGATTTAGAGCATTTTTATCGGTCAAATACATCGTTACCGCCTGCGAAATCTCATTATAAACTTTATGTAATTGAGTTACATAAGTCTTTTTTTGATGATTTTGCATTAAAGAAGGCACTGTCATTGCGGAGACAACACCTATAATGCCAAGTGTTACTAACACTTCTGCCAGTGTAAACGCGTGAGAAGAAGCTAAGAAACGCCCCCCCCCCGACATTTAAATAATCTAAAAAATTTCATAAATAGCTCCTTTCTTTATTTATTATATCAAAAGTTCCTGACTATTTCAATAATATAAATAAAAAAAAGAGGCATTAAATGCCTCCTATTCAACTATCTCTCTCTTTCTCATATTATTTTGACTATTGTAAAGGAGCTCTCCACAATGAGTCATTAAATTTATTCTGGTTAGCATTAACGTCAACAGACAAAGTAACGTTGCTCGGAGTAAATACAAATACTAAATCACCGACTTTTTGAGGTTTGCCGTCAAGAGCGTGAGCAGCACCGCAAACAAAGTCAATTGTTCTTTGTGATTGTTCTTTATCTAAAAGATGAAGGTTTAAAACGATTGTCTTTCTGTTTCTGAGATGTTGAACAATAGTAGCAGCATCTTCGAAAGAACGCGGTTCCATAACTTTAACTTCATAACCTTTAAAGTTAGGATGACTTACAACTTTAATATCGTTTGTTCTGTCAACTGAAGGCTGTTGGAATGAATACTCGGGCTGAAGTGCCAAATTATCCTGAACAGGATAATCTTCATCAACTTCCTGAGCCATTTCATCAAAAATAGTTTCTCTCGGTTCAAATCCTTTTACTAAAAAATCTACTACTGATTTAATTTTGTCTGTTACTACTGCCACCGTTTTTCCTCCGTTTATCTTACTATATAAATAATTTTCTACCTATCCTTAACATTGTTGCACCGTGCTTAACCGCAATTTTGTAATCCTGGCTCATTCCCATTGAAAGTTCTTTTAGAGAGCAGTTAAAATCTGTTTCAAGCTTATTTCTGATTTGTGCAACTTCTTCAAACAGCCTGTTTAATTCATCTTCCGGCGCGCCTAGCGGAGCCATATTCATCAATCCTGCAATGTTTATATTGGGAAGCGATTTTATTGAGATAAAAATGTCGAAAATTTCCTGTTTGGAAAACCCGAATTTCTGAACTTCATCTGCGTTATTAACCTGAAGAAGAATATTCTGAACTTTCCCTGTGTTTTGAGCTTCATCCGATATAGCTTTTGCAAGTTTATATGAATCTACGGAATGTATATAATCAAAATTCGCTACAGCCTTTTTAACTTTATTGGTTTGAAGATGTCCTATGAAATGGAACCTTGAATTATTTCTTACATCCGCGGGAAGATTATTAATCTTCGTGATTGCCTCAATTACTCTTGATTCTGCGAAATCTCTTAATCCTGCATTATATGCGTTAATTACAGCGGTTTCATCAAAATATTTTGTAACTGCGATAATATTTGGTTTATAAGGTGCGATTTCTTCCTGTATTTGTAAAAGATTTTCTTTAACCGTATGTTCCATAAATAATCATCCTACCTCTACAAGAAGTTGAATATATTATTAATTGTACTCTATACATCATGAGGGGACAACTTTTTTATTTATAACCTTTCCTCCGCTTTTAAATTTTCCCCGAAACCATGATGACGACATGATTTCAGCTGATTTTACATTTCTTCAAGTTTGGTTAATATTTTGTAATATTGTCTCTTTTGGAGCATGCTTTCAGATATTTTAGGCATGCCCGTGATGTATATTATCAGGATAGACCATATTTCGGCATATTTTATCCTTTAAATGCATGAGATTTTTTGATTTTTTTAAAGAAATACGTATATAATCATTTTATGAACAATTTACTTGGAAAAGCATTCAAACTTCACAGCTGCGGGCAGCTGGAAGAAGCTGAAAAACTTTATAAAGAAATAATTGACACAACACCTGACAATTCACAGGCGCTAAATCTTCTGGGAATTATAAAATTATCACAAAACAATCTTGACGAGGCTGAAAAACTTATAAGCAAAGCAATTTCAATAAAAAAAGACGCATACTTTTACGAAAATCTTGCAAGAGTTTATGAAGCAAAAGCGGATTACAAAACAGAAATTAAAGTTCTTGAAGAAGCCCTGTTAGATGCACAATGCGGTTTTGAAATCTATTTTCTGCTCGGGCTTGCCTATAAAAACAATATAGAGTATGAAAAGGCAGAACGGGCATACCTCAAAGCCGTTGAATTAAACCCGAAATCCGAAAAAGCCTGTTATAATTTGGCAAGTTTGTATCTGTTCCTGAATAACCCCAATAAAGCAATTGAATATTTCAAAAAATGCCATGAAATAACACCGGATGATAAAGAAGTACTATATTTTTTATCTCTCGGCTACTTTAGGATTAAAGATTACGAAACAGGAACAAAGTATTTTGAAAACAGACTCTGCAGGGGTACCGCAATTACGTCGCAGCAGGTAACGTATCCTAATTTATTGAAAAAAGCTCCTCTGTGGCAAGGTGAAGATATACGGGATAAAACATTATACACCTATTATGAAGCGGGATTTGGGGATATGATAATGTTTGCAAGGTATATACCCGAACTTCAAAAACGATGCAAAAAATTAATTATAAAACCTCAAAAGGAATTGTCACAGCTTTTCAGAGAAAATTTTAAAGATGTTGAAGTTATGGATCTGTTTTACGATGAGGATAAAGTTGATTTTGATGTCCACTTGCCGTTTTTAAGCGCACCTTATGTGTTAGGTCTTAAAAATAATGAAATATTTATGCGTCATGATAAATATTTGAAGGCACTGCCTGAAAAAATCCAATACTATAAAGAAAACTTTTTTGATAATGACAAGTTTAAGATTGCTATTAAGTGGCAGGGAAACACGTATTATGAAACAGACAGGGTCATTAATGTCGAAGCTTTTGCACCTCTTTTTGACCTGCCGAATGTAAAAATATATTCCGCACAGACTTTCGAAGGCTCTGAAGAATTTGAAAAACTTAACTCCAAATATGATATAACTGACTTGAGTAAAAGCTTTAAAGACTTTTCATATACTGCTGGTGCACTTGAAAATGTTGATCTGGTAATCTGCAGTGACACATCTCTTGCCCACCTTGCAGGTGCTATGGGAAAACCCTGTATTGTTCTTCTGCCTTATAATTATAATTGGAGATGGCATATGGATTTATCTCATTGCGACTGGTACGACAGTGTAAAACTTTTCAGACTCGGTAAAAATGAAAACTGGAACGATTTAATGATAAGAGTTGTAAATTCTTTAAATATAAATCAGCAAAAAAAATTTTGTTCTGATTTATATTAAATATGAACATAATTAAACCAGGAATATTGCCCCCCCCCCGAACAGCAGCTTTTTGCGGCAACAGCACGGAATTCAGAAAAAAATATACACAAAGGCTTGAAAATAATCAGCTCTCGGAAACAAATATTTCGAATTTAAAAGGTTTGACAAACGCTTTTTCTCAAGAAGGTCTGACTTATCAAGATGTTTTAAAGGCTGCCAAATCCAACCCTTTTATACTCTTTCATAAACCTGCAACAATGAAACATAACATAAGAGAAACAGCGCAAAGATTTAGCAAATACGGACTTACCGCTGAAAAATATCTTCATTGCGCATTAAATAACCCTGCACTGTTCTCTTCGTCACCCGATACAGTTCAAAAAAATATAAACGAAACAGTAAAACTGTTTGAAAATTACGGGCTTACTACGGAAAGATATTTGCAAAATGCACAAACCTCACCGAATTTATTCACTTCTAAGCCTCAGACCATAAAGAAAAAAATTTATAAAATAGCTGATACATTAAACATTTCCACTTCAGATATCCTGGAAATGTTCATGAAACAGCCTTCTCAATTCAACTGCAGTGAAAAAGAAATTATAAAAAAATATGAAATTTTTAAATATATAGAAGAAAATAAGTTATTTGACACAAATCAGCCAAGACCGTCCGAAAGAGAATTCAGTCTTTCAATTTTAAGAAAAAAATTTACAAACTCAACAGACACAAGTTTTATGCAGCTATTAAGAAATAAGATTTCAAACAGATTAAAAAAAGGGAAAAAATTACCGCACTTTAATCTTGAAACAAGCTTAAAAGATTACATAGCTGAAAATAAACGCTCAACTATTGAATTTACAATTACAGACGGCAAATATGCGAAGGATTTTATAAAATTTGTAAGAAATTTTTCAAAAGCTTCTGCCGGAAAAAATATTTTTAAAATAAGCATCATAAAATAATTATGCTTTTTGGAATATCATTACATATTCATGTTTAAATATGAAGAAACCGCCTGCAAGAGCTCTGTAACGCCATAAATTTGCGGTTTTGCCTTTTGCGCGTTCATTTCCCTGAATATCTTTAACGATAATTCCTTTGAGCTTAAATCCGAGATTCATCATTTTTGCCATGCACTCAAATCCCAGAGGCTGAACTTCTGAATTTTTATAGCTGTCGCCGATGATTAGTGCTGCAAAACGGCCTTTTTCAAGCATATCGTAACCGTTTTTGGCAACTTTTGCAAACAATTCATAAAATTCTTCGGTTGTATCACAGTTAGATAAATCTTCTTTCTTATCAGAAAACTTGATAATGTCGTCATAAGGCGGATGAAGAATTAAGAACTGTGCTTTTTCTTCACGCATAATATCAAGACTTGCCTGAACTTTTTCTTTAGCTTCTTCAGATGCGGAATCGGCACAGATAATACGAACATCCGTTACAAGCTGTTTAGGAGTAAATTTTTCCGAAACTTTTTCGGCAAGCTCGTCTTTAAGCTCAACACCGATGCAGCGTCTGCCCATGTTAACGGCTTCTATGCCCGAAGTTCCCGAGCCGAAAAACAAATCAAGCACAACATCATTTTTCTTTGTAAATCTTTCGTAAAGCTGCTGTGCAATCTGCGGAATATAATTCCCATGGTATTCGTTTGAGTGTCCGCCTTCTTTTAAGCGTGTCGGGAATTCCCACAAAGTATCTGTTTTTACATGATCATAGGCTTTCCAGTTATTTAAATCTATGTCACTGTATTTTGTGGTTTTGACAGGTTTTACCACCTGCAAATCTGCTTTTTTAGAAGGTTTTAATTTTGTGTTAATTCTCGCTCTTGCCAAGTCTTTTTCTCCCTATAAAAAATTTCTCTTTATAGCATCTTATAGAAATGTTTCAAATTTGTAATCAAACATTTAGATGAATTTGTGTTTGTTGTAGATTGAAAAACAGATGGAGGTATGATGTTCGAGGGAGCATTTACACTAAGTGATTTTTACAGAATAGCAGGCTTTTTGCTTTCAATGTATGCCTGCGTTTCAAACGATATTATCCAAACTCTCGGAACTTTTTTAAGCGCTAATAAAAAAACTCCTTTTTATTATTTATGGGCGTTTTCGGTTGCGGTTCTGGTTTTGACAATAGGTATAGGCTGGATAGTTAATGACGGAGATATGTCTTTCGGGCTTTTAACAAGAATTCCCGTTACGGAGCACTATACGTTTATTTATCTTCTGCCGCCTATTATACTTATTCTTTTGACGCGCTGGGGAATTCCCGTTGCTACAACATTCCTTGTTTTAAGCGTATTTTCGGTAAGCGATGTTTCAGTAATCTGGATGATGCTTACAAAATCGGTTCTAGGGTATATAATTGCATTTATCGCTGCTATTATTATTTATAATATCATCGGACGCCCTGTTGAAAGGTATTTTTACTACACACAGAAACGTTCGGGTGATGCCAAAATTTCAAAATGGTGGATGGCGGCAAAATGGTGTTCTACGGCATTTATCTGGTCGCAATGGCTTATGCAGGATTCTGCAAAACTGTTTATTTACCTTCCCCGAAAAGCTTCTGTTTGGGAATTGTTGTTTGTTCTTCTGTGCTTTACAATATTCCTCGGAGTTCTTACGTATAAACGCGGCGGGGATATTCAAAAAATCGTAAAAATGAAAACCAATGTTCAAGATCCGCGTTCTGCAACAATTATTGACATTATATACGCTTTCTTATTAATGTATTTTATAAACCTTAATAACGTTCCAATGTCAACTACGTGGGTATTTATCGGACTTCTTGCCGGACGTGAAATTGCTTTGTATCAAAGACTGCGATTTGAATCCCCGAAAAAAATGTACAAACATATTGTAAAAGATTTATATAAAGTTACATTGGGATTAATCGTGTCAATCGTTGTTGTGGTAATGCTTACACAGTTTGATTATGTTAAACATTTCTTTTTCTCTCATTTTATAGGAGGCTGATATGGCTAGAATTCAACAGTTATCAAAACATTTAATAAACCAGATTGCGGCGGGAGAAGTTATTGAACGCCCCGCATCCGTAGTTAAAGAACTTGTCGAAAACTCGGTTGACGCAGGAGCTACAAAAATAAGCGTTGAAATTAATAATGACTGCCGCGATATAAGAGTTGCCGATAACGGATGCGGAATTCATCCCGATGATATTTTGCTTGCGTTTTCAAAACACGCAACCAGCAAAATAGCGACTGATGAAGATTTGTTTGACATTCACACGCTAGGTTTCAGAGGTGAAGCTTTATCAAGTATTATTTCAATTTCAAAGCTGACCTGTACTACAAGAACTGCCGAATTTGAAACAGGAACAAAAGTTAAATGTGAAAATTCAGAAGTTAAGCAGGTTGAAACAGGCTGTGCTATAGGAACAATTATGGATATAAGGGATTTATTTTACAATATTCCCGCACGTCTGAAATTTCTTAAAAATCCTAATACAGAATTTTCATATATTCAAGAACTTGTGCAGTCAATAGCACTTGCACATCCGGAATGCTCTTTTGAATTGAAAAAGAACGGTAAAACAGTACTTAGTACATCAGGACAAAATAATCTTCTGCAAACAGTAAAAGAAGTTTATTCTTCAGATGTAATATCAAATCTCAAAGAGGTTTTGAAAACGGATAACCTTGCAGGGCTTAAAATAAGCGGTTACGTAAGTACACCGAATTACACACGTTCAAGCAAAAAAAGTTATCATATATACATAAATTCAAGAACTGTTAAATGCCCGATTTTCCAAAAAGCAATAGATACTGCATACAAAAGCCTTATTGCAAACGGTAAATACCCGTTTGCCGTACTGAATTTGGAAATTCCTCCCTCTGATGTTGATGTTAACGTACACCCGACAAAAAAAGAAGTTCGCTATAAAAATACAAATCAAATATTTAATTTTATTTATACTTCAATTCAGGCGGGTCTTGCAAATTATGTAGAAAGGCAAACTCCGCAATATGAGGCTCCGGTACAAACTGTACAGGATAATGTTATTGACTTTGTACAGCCGAAAATGGAAAGTTCGGGAGAAGTTTTCTTTGATAAACAGGATGATACTGTCTACGTTTCGGATAAAGTTATGGAGCTTGAAGAAACGAAATTTGAACAGCCTAAACAGGAAGATACAGAACAGAGGCAATTTTTTGTTCCTGTCGAAAAATCCCCTGAACCGGAAGAAAATATTGTAGGTCAGTATAAAAACACTTATATTCTGATAGAAAAAGAAGACGGGCTTGAAATCGTTGATCAGCATATTGCGGAAGAACGCTATATTTACGAAAAGCTTATGGCTGAAAAAAATATTGTGTCACAAATGCTTTTTGTGTCTGATGTTGTACCAGTATCAAGTACGGAAGCAGAACTTATAAAAGAAAATATAGATAAATTTGAAAAATTCGGCTACGGAATAGAGTTTTTGAAGGATAACGAGCTTATTTTCAGAAAAGTTCCTCAAATGATTGCAAAAGTCAATCCTAAAGAAATCTTAGCAGATATCTTAGAAAATATTGAAGGAAACATTGACAGGCTTGAAGAAAAGATTTTAATAACAACATCTTGTAAAGCATCAGTTAAAGCCGGAACAAAACTTTCTACCTGGCAAATGCAGGAGATTATAAAAAAATGGCGTACGACAAAAATGCCGTACACCTGTCCTCACGGACGCCCGATTGTAAAATTCTTTCCGCATAAAGAAATTGCAAGCTTTTTCCAAAGAAATGCTTAAAATTTTGTATATTCAAGTTTATCAATACCGGTAATTATATTTTTAAAGCTCTCGCTGCCTTCCGGAGCCCAATTAGAATGAATCACTTTGTTTGTTTGTATTTTCAGAACGTAGGCATCTCTGCCAAACTGGTTAGGAAGCTTTGTTCCGTTAACATCAAAATACAAAGTTGCACAGTCTGTATGTGTAACAGTATCTGGGATATTATTACCATTTTCATCTTTAATACACTCACCTGCCGAATTCTGCTTACAATCGGCTGCTGTTCTAATACACGCGGAATTTTGCTTAATGCCAATTATTGTATTGTCGGGTAATATAAGTTTCGGATAATAAAAATTATACAGCCCATTTTTAGAAGCAAATTTAAGACTGTAGAAAAAACGGTCACAGCCATCTGTATTTCTATTTGGACAAACTTTGGCTCCGTTAAAATATTTTGCAAAATTTTTTGTAACTTCTTCACTGCTTTTGGATGTATCAAACAATGAAGTGTTAAAACCAACTTCTCCATTTTCTATCTGAGCAAGTAAAATTGCATTCTGAATTATAGAATATGCTTTTTTAGTTCTCGTAATCAATTCTTTTTCTTTGTAGTTGTTTATCAAAGAAGGCAGGGTCATTGCGGCAACGACACCGATGATACCCAGAGTTATCAAAACCTCAGCTAATGTAAATGCAGGAGCAGAAGCTGCTAAACTGCCCCCCCCCCGGCTGATCCACAGGCAGACACTTCAACACAAGCTTTATGAAACTTATTAAATTTATGTGCCTGTTTTGCGTTTAATCTTTTCATAATTGCTCCTTTCATTATAGTAAAAAATAGTTTGCTATCTTAATTATAACAAACTACTTTTACATTTGCAATATTCGCTACTTTATTGAACGTTTACTGATAAACAAGTTTTTTCATAATGAAGTCTGTTGTTAAACCGGTTAATTCTACCCATAACTTCTTTAAACATCGGGATAGGTAAGCTTTGTTTACCGTCAGAAAGTGCATTTTCAGGATCATGGTGAACTTCCATCATTATACCGTCAGCCCCGACAACAAGTCCTGCTTTTGCCATAGGCTCGATTAAATATCTCTGTCCTGTACCATGGCTCGGGTCAACAATGATTGGTAAATGAGAATATTTTTTTATAACAGGAATAGATGCTATATCCATCACGTTACGCGTGAAGGCACTGTCAAAACTTCTTATACCGCGTTCACAAAGTATTACGTTAGGATTGCCGTTATACATAATATGTTCCGCAGCAAGAAGAAATTCTCTTATTGTGCTTGCTAAGCCGCGTTTCAAAATTACAGGCTTTCTGCATCTTCCGACAGCATGAAGTAATTTGAAGTTTTGCACATTTCTTGCCCCGATTTGTAAAACATCTATGTATTCACACATCATATCCAAGTCTGATGCATCCATAACTTCAGAAACTGTCAATAATCCTGTTTCCTCACTCGCTCTTTTTAAATATTTCAGAGCTTTTTCTCCGTAACCCTGAAAATCATAAGGAGAAGTTCTAGGTTTAAAAGCCCCGCCTCTTAAAAATTCACATCCCATTTCTTTAGCAGCAAGTGCAACTTTTATAAGCCCGTCATAGTCTTCTTCAACGGAGCACGGACCGACCATTGAAACAGGTTTATTATTACCGCCTATCTTTACACCGTTTGCAAATTCTATTACCGTATCTTCCGGTTTTCTGTCACGTGAAGCAAGTCTGAAAGGTTCTCTGATTATTTTAACTTCCTTAACGCCCTCGAAAGCAGCAATTCTGCCCGGAGTAACCGTAGTTTTGTCACCGATTGCGTCAATAACTGTATGAACCTGACCTTGGTTAAATCTTATATCAAATCCGTTATCTTTAAGAAAATCAATTACTCTTTGAACCTGAACTTTGGTAGCGTTACGCTCCATAATTATAATCATAGTTTTCTCCTGTAATTAGTGTTATCGGTAAAAATAAGTGTATCATGAACAATTTTTATACACAAACTATTTTGTTAAGCTCTTAACCTTTTTTAGCAAATTAACAGCAGGATAATATTCAGGCAGAATATAAATACAATCGTTTAGAGCTTTTTCAGCTTTTTCAAAATTCTTGCGGGTATAATAAATATAAGCTAAAAGATAGTGCAGCTCGGGATCATGATAAAAATAATTTCTTGCTCTGTCTAAAAAGTATTTGCCCTGCTCATCATATCCGTTATTATAAAATACACGTCCTATAAATTTATGAACTTCGGGATTTATCGTAAACATAAAGTCTGCATATCTTACTATTTTTTCGACATAATCCCCTTTGAAATAATTTATAAGAATGTTTAAATCAATTTCCAGAAAATTTCTCAATTCAAAATACGAAGGATATTCACGAATATCCGCTTCAATCATAGATATCATAAAAGAAGCCCAGTGAGCCCTGATATCATTTTGTTTTATGGCATTAAACAGATTTTTTGCTTTTTCGAGATTATCTGATAACAGCTCAAAGTAAGCATTCTCAAGTATATATCCCTTTTTTACGAAAAATTGCTGACAGTCCGTATCAAGTTCTGTCAACAATTTTTCTTTAGCTTTTTTATAATCCAATATCATATATTATTTTATTTGTCATTATCATTATTAAAGCTGAAATCAGCCATCATAGAATTCATCATCACAGCCTGCATAACCCGCGGGTCAATATTTTCACCTTTTTGAGCCTGTGACATAAGCATCGGAAGCATATTCATCATTGAATTACCGTTATTATTATTGTTGTTTCCAAGAAGCATACTCATTTCAGCCATCTGCGGATTTTGATACTGTGCCATTTGAGCATACGGATTTTCAGATTGTACAGAGAGTGTCAGCCCTGCATCTCTTAGAGTTTTTATTGCTTTTAAAACTTCTTCATCACTCACCTGTGCGATTTTGTCAGTTTCTTTAGATGTTGATTTATTTTGATCGAAATTTTTAATTCTCTGAATATCGTTATCTTCCAGATTTTCTTTTTTATTAATAGTTTCTTTAATATTAATTAATTGTTTCTGCTTAATCTGCTGGTTTAGTTCAGGCGATAAACCGTTTCCGTATGGAGCATTTATAAATTTATCCAAATCATCCATTTCTTCAACAGGTTTTTCTTCCTCAGGCTGGCAGGCCGGTCCGTCAGTTAAACAGTCTCTGCCTTTTGTCGCATATTCAACAAGGTATTCGTTAGGATTAAGCGAAATAACTTTTTCATAAGCCTCAACAGCATCATTCGGCATATCAACATGCGTATAAGCCATTGCCATATAGTAATAAGCAAGAGCATTTGAAGGATCTTTCTTTGTCAAAGAAAACAATTCCTGAAGACATCCCGCATAATTGCCTGCTTTATATTTGGCAACTGCACTTTTTATTGTAGCATTGGGATAGTATACAGTATCTTTATCCAAATTCAGAGAAGAATTACCGCCCAAATCGTTAGCATCCTGTCCCTGCGATTTCGGTTGGAACTTAGGGCTTCTTGTCGGTTGTCTTTTTGTTTGCTTTGAATCGTTAATAGGTTCAAGCTTATCAACACCTGAAGAATAAACAGCCGCAGAACTTAATGTTAACAATAAAGCTAATGTCCAAATAATCTTCTTATTCATACGTACGTCCTTTTTTCTTTATTTTAATAATGTTTTTACATAAATCAAGCTTTTATCTTATTATATAACATTTTTTTTAATAATCATAATGTAAATATATGATTTATCTTAAAGCAAATTTACAGCCGCAGTAATTCTGCCTGTAAAGTCTGAGCTCGCGTGAAATTTTATTTGTTTTCAAAAATCCGTCTTTCTTTTTAAAATCTATAGCCGCATAATTTAACCCGTATTCAGCTGCAATTTTTTCACCTATGGCAGTTAATTTTGCAAAATTTTTATGCGGGCTTATAACTATTGATGTTGTAAAATTTTTTATACCGTTTGCTTTTGCAAATTCAGCGGTTTTCAAAAGACGGAGTTCAAAACATTTATCACATCTTCTGCCTTTTTCCGGCTCATCTTCCAAACCAGAAACGGCAGAATAATATTCATCGGGGTTATATTCAGCCTCAATTAGCTGACAGCCGAAATGAGAACATAATTTTCTTTCTGCTTCAAGACGTTTTTGATATTCGCTATAAGGGTAGATATTCGGATTATAAAAATATGAAATAACCTGATATCCCGTATCTTGTAAAAAAGATACAGGATATCCAGAACATATTGCACAACAGGTGTGAAGAACTATTTTATCTTTTTTCGGCTCCAAGTTTCTCCACCCACTCTTTATACTCTTTATATGTTTTTATTCCGACATAAGCTTCATTATTAATCATAGTTGACGGAGTACCCTGAATTCCTCTTTTATAAGCATCGTCAATTTGTGCTTTAATTTCTTTTGCCGTATCAGGACTGTTTGCATCCTGTTGAAGTTTTTCGGTATCAAAACCCATTTCTGCGGCATATTTCAAAACAGCTTCTTCGGTTTGAGGAGTTTTTTCGAAAAGCATATTATTCATTTCCCAAAATCTGCCCTGTTTTTCCGCAGCAATCGCATATTTTGCATCTATACAGGAACCGTCATGGAAAGGGGACTGTAAATATCCGTTGCAGGATGTATCAAGCGGTAAATTTCTGTGTACGATTTTTATCCCCTTCATTTCTTTTGCAAGTTTATGCATCATTACATTATGAACCGGACAAATCGGACACTGGTAATCAGAATAAATATAAACGATTACTTTTGCGTCCTCATCTCCTAAAATATTTCCTTTAACGGCATATTTATTTTTCTTTTGCATAAATTCTTTAAACTCATATTGTCTTTTAACCTGAGGCGCGAATTTGAAAGTTACACGTGTGTAAGTCAAAAATCCGGCAGCTGCAAGCATTACAACAATAAAGGCAATTAAATATTTTTTAATTTTAACCGCATCAACAAAGTCAAGAAAACTTTGTTTAACAGATTTAACAAAACCTCCGTTTTTAAAATCCGCAGCAATACAACCTATTAACAGGTTTAAGATATATGTAAATGCACAAAGAACACAAAGCTTTTTAATTTCAAATAAGCTCAAACAAAGTAAAATCATAGAAATTAAAAACGAAATTAAACCTAAAGAAGCAATATAATCCAGAGGATTTTTAAAAACTTCCATAAATTTAAAAAGTCTGAAATTCTTTAACTTTTGCGCAAATAACATTAAGAAAACAAATGAATAAAAGAACATTCCCCAGTAAGCAAGAGGAATTCCCAGAAACTGCGCCTCAGTAGTTCTTGCAATACCATCGCAGTCTATAAAATCATTTACCGAGCAAAAACTTGATAACGCATACGGGTTAAAATTCGCATTGTAATATATTATTGCAAGTTTAATGGTTGTTATAAAACCAATCGCGGCAATTATACCGATTGCAACTTTTTTCTTAGTCTCTTTTTGCATACATACTTCTCCTATTATAAAACCATAATACAATTTTATTTAACATAAATCAATAGCATAAAGCAGAAGAAATAAATCATCCGTTCGGGTAATTCATATTTCCATAAATTATCGTAAACTTGAATAAATTCATATTTTATGGTATAATTATAAACATATATAAATTATATTTACGCGAGGTTGATTTGAAAAAGAATATTCTTGATTTATTTTTGGAAAAAGTTTTAAATGTACCCTTATGGATTAAACAGGTTATCTATTTGAAACTGGGAAACGAAATGAAAGAAATGGCCTGTGAGGATTTTCTCAGAAATCACCCTGATGATATATTTTCCACATTCGTTCCAACTCTTACATTCAAGGGAAAAACAGAGTTGACCGAAAGAAAATGCGGTCTTGATAACAATATTTATAACTTCCTTCAGGGATGCGCAAACGAATACAGCATGCTTGAAATTTCGGTTAATACATTCTTGTCTATGGAAGAAGTTGCAAAGTATTATGAACTTTGCCTTGAACAGAATTTTATTAAAGTTCCCGAATCAAAAGAAATTCATGCAATGGCAGGATACATAGCAGGGAAATTCAGAACCGGCGAATATTTTAAACAAAAAGGAGTAATCTCCGTTGACCAGTTACAGCAGGCAATTTTAGCCAATAGAGATGCTCAGGAAGCTGGAAGTCCGCAAAAATTCGGAGAAATACTTATCCAGCTCGGCTTTGTTACGGAAGATGATATTAAAGCACTTGTTGTATTGAAAGAAGAAGCAAAAAAACGATTTATTCTTGATTACAACACCGTTCCGAAACCTGAAACAACATTTTCTGATGACAGCCAGAAGTATGAAGAAGAAATAGCTAATCTTAAAGACGAAAATTTAAAATTAAAACGTAAAATGCTTCAGCTTTTGGAATTGGTTAAACGTAACGGGCATCAATAATTAATCTTTTATTTTAATTTTGCCGTTAAACCATTGATTAACTTGAGTATTATATTCCGTTTTTACATTTTTATACGAACTTTTCGGGATAGTGCCGTTATGCGCTTCGATACTCATAAAATAAAGCCCGCGGTTGTATAAATTTTGTGCTGATTTCAAAATATCTTCAGGAATGCTGCCGTTATAAATTTGGCTTGCATGAGAAATTTCAAACAGCCTGCGTTTATTAAGACCGCTTAAATATTTTCTTAATGTTTTGCCATTCTTTTCAGTCACAAACATCCTTTTATCTTTAAATTTATTTGTATATGCTTTTAATTTTTCAGACGAACTGAATTTCATAACCGAATAATCAATATCCATTTTTGAAATTGCTGATTTATAATCCCCTTTCTGCAAAGCGTCAATCAATCCCTGACGTTTTTCAAATAATGTTTCACCTCTGTTAAAAACAAAATCCATAACGGAATCTTTAAGCGGCTGCGGCATTTTCTTATATGCACCGTCGCCGATAAGTGCTCTGACATTTTGTTCTCTGTCGAGTAAATCCTGTGCAAGCATAGTATAAATCTGGGTATCAGAAAGAGTTTTACCTGAATATTTTTTTATTTCTTCCGCACTTAGAGCATGCCCTATGCCTATTGTTTTAACACCGTTTTTATCCGTATATATTTTGTTATGTTTTTCTTCCATATTTTCAAGTGCTTTTAAATATTCAACACTTAATCCTGCAGCTTTAGCCGTATCATTAATATTTCTTACATTCTTTGCAGTTCTTGTTTCGGGGATTTTAACTGTTTCGCCGATTGTAAGATTTTTTTCATCCAGAGAATTCAACTTTAATAAAGCTTCTGCGGAAACACCGAATTTTTCGGCAATTGAGGCGGCTGTATCTCCTTTTTTAATAGTGTAATCCGGATTTTTAGTTATTTTAACGAATTTATTACGTGCATTTTCACTGGCAATTTCCTCATCTGATATTTCTCTGTACATTTGAAAACCTGAATTATCCTTATTTTTAGATTTAGGAAATATTGTTCCCGAAGATTTTGCCGGTATTTTTAAATTTTGTCCTGCTGAAAGCATATCATTTTTTATGCCGTTAGCTTCTTTTAGTGCTTCAACTGAAATTCCGTTTGCTTTTGCAATTGAATATAAGGTTTCTCCTGCTTTTACCTTATGGTATACAGCAGTTTGCTTTTTATTATCAGACTTATTTTTCTCTGTTTTTTCATCAGAGGAAAATCCGAAAAAATTTGTTATTAACTTCCAAATATCAAAGCCAAACATTTTACAATATCCTAATTATTCATAGTTTCTTCAATTGCGTCCGCAACGCATTTCATATATTTTTTCTGGTCATTGCTTGACAATAAAGAGTTTGTAATCTCTCCGTTTGCAATATTGCCTATTTCAAGCAAAGATGAAGTTACACCTTTAGCTGCATTATTAACATATAAATTATCGTGTGTTACATCGGGAGTTAAAGCCATAAAGCCGTTTTGCAGATGCTTATTAATATTTTCCGATAACTTTTTATCAATGTCTTTTGTATAACGGACGGTACACATTCTGGAATCAGGTCTTTCCTTTGCAGATTCCACATGCACAGAGAGAAAGAGCATATCTGATTTATCAGTGCCGCTTATTAATTCCCTGACTTCATCCGAACCTTTTTTACCTTCTATCAGATTTTCGAGGTAATGTTGTTTTGCCATTCCGCCGTTTCTTACAGCTCCTGACACAAAAACGACATTTGCGCCTCTGCTTCTGAGTTCATCCGACAGGTTATCCACAAAACTCTGTGCAACCCGCCATTCTTCAATAGGCATTTCTTTACCTTCGGCATTTTTGACCGATAAAACCGTACCCGGGTCAAAGTAACCGTTATTTTGCTGATAGCCGCCGTGCCCAGAATTAAGGATTACAACCTTACCGTTAAGATCGCCTGTTCCTGTGCTGTCACGTAATTCTGTCAAAGCTTCTATTTTCTTTGTTTCGGTATTATAGTTTGGCAAAGGTCTTACAATATAAGGATTTTCGACTTTACTGAAACCTTTATCACGTTTACCGCTGCTTATTGCCCAGCTTTTCAGGGTGCCTGCAGTTACATATTTTCCGTTTCCGTCTTTTATTGAGGTTAGTGTCGCACCTGTAATATCTTCACTGTTACCCCCGTTTGAAGTTTTTAAGACTTCATCGGCAAATTTTCCTCCTGTCGTTCTTTTAACGGTTTTCGAATTATTATCAATCATTTCGTTTATCATTTCGTCAAGCTTATCTGTGCTTACCATACCGATAAATTTATTGAATTCTTTATCCAGTTCTGCTTTAAACTCCTGTCTTTTAGCGGGTGTAGAAGCATTAGTCTGCTTTGCAAGATTATCGTAAATTGTCATAACCGCATCTTTTCTCAGCTCTTTAGAGCTCATAATTTCCGAACAAATTGCATTAATCAAAGATTCGTCATTGTCAGGCAATTCATCGTAAGCTTTTATAACCTGTTTAACGTTTTTATCATTAATCTGTAAAAATGCTTTGCTGAAATCTTCCTTGCCGACTGCTCCGATATTAGAAGAAACCGCATCGCTAATCTGTTCCGCTATTTCATTCGGAGCAGCAGGCTGTTCTTTTGGAAATTGAGGTTTTTCAGTTACGGTCTTTCTTGTAACTGAGGAACTTTTTTGTATTTCGTTTTTCTTAACAGGCTCTTTCGTTTTCGGATATACATAAAAATATTCGTCTTTTGAGGGTTTATAGTTTTTAGGAAGCCCGTTTAATTTCAGTAATTCTTCAAGTGACATTCCGTTTTGTTTCGCCAAATAATTCAATCCCTTGCCGTCAGGGATTTTAGCATGCGGAACATTTTTTATAACCTGTCCTTTCACAAGGGTATCTTTAGTAAGTCCAGTCAAATTTTTAAATTCGGACAAAGACATATTAAATCTGCGCGCAATAGCAGTCAGTCCTTTTTCATCTCCGCTAATGGTGACAATGTATTCACCTTTTGCTCTCGCATCTTTTTTAAGCTTTTCCGTATCAGTAGTACTGTCTTTTGTTTCAGGAATGGAATTTGTCCCTGTACCTTTTATTTCAAATAACATAAAATACCTGTTCTTTTACACACATAAAAAATAACGGCATTTCCAGAAACAATCTTTAGAAAAATACCGTTATTTCATTTATATTTGTTTACAATTAAGATCAGGTGTTAAAAATTCTGTCCCCTGCATCTCCCATTCCTGGAACGATATACCCTTTTTCATTCAGGCATTCGTCAACGGCTGCCGTTATAATTTCAATTTCCGGATAATGTTTTTGAATATTTTCAATACCCTGCGGTGCCGCAATTATACGGATTACTTTTATATTATCTATGGGAATACCTTTATCCGCGTATAATTTTATAGCTTCTATAAGAGAATTGCCTGTCGCAAGCATCGGATCGGTTATATAAATATAGAATTTTTCAGGATTAGGCGCATCCATAGGAACTTTATTATAATACCAGACTGGTTTTAAAGTTTTTTCATCCCTGTACATACCGATATGTCTTATACATGCCTGCGGGAGAATATCAATTGCTTCATCCGTAAATATTAAGCCGGCACGCAATATCGGAGAAATTATAAGATTAATATCAGGGTCAACGGTTTTTGCGGTAAAAGTCGTAAGAGGCGTAGTTATGTCTTTATCCACAAGAGGAAGGTTTTTTGCAGCTTCATATAAAAGGCATCTTGTAATCTTTCTGGTTGCAATTCTTACTCCCTGACTGTCGGTATTTTTATCACGCATTGTGCATAAATTTAAAAGTACGACAGGGTTATTGATTACTCTGACTTTCTCTTTGTTCATCCTTAACTCCTTCTTTTTTTATATTTGAAAATTCTTTTATCCATTTGTCCAAAAGCGTCATATTGCTTTGAATTTCTGTAGTATTAATCCCTTTGCTTATATCAACGGCGCCTGTTTCTCTTGCAAAAAATGACAATTTTGTCGTAATAGAGCCGAGTTTGTCAAACATATCATTGAGCAGACCTAAAGAATCATGCAGTCTTTTAGGATTTTGTACAACAATTAATTTATTAGAGGCAATACTTTCATCTGTCGGGGGATAAATTTCAAGGGATTTTGACCCGCCCATTCCGTTAAATTCAACAGTCGCGATTGAGCCTTTAGGTAAAACAACATCTTTATCGGTAATAACAATTTTTAAATAAACATCGTTAGCCACTATTTTAACTTTTTCGATATAGCCAACCTGAACACCCATAAATTTTACGGGGGAACCTGCAATTAAGCCGTCAACATCAGGCATAAAAAGCTGATAAGTCACAAGTTCTTTTTCCTTGTGATAATGATGAATTTTTATCCCCGCAACAACTGCACACAATATCAGAAACCAGATGCCGAATTCTATCAGTATATATTTATGAATTCCGTCAAAAATTTTCATAAGCCGATTATACAACAATACATGTTTTTTTGCCACTTGCCAAAAAAGTTTTTGTATTATACTATAATTATATTAAACAAAAAGTGAGGTTTTAACTTATGATGGATCAAATAATAAGAGTTGCATGGGATTTAAACGAAAATACCGACAACAGATATCAACTGGTTTACGAAATTGCTGAGCTTGCAAAAAAACTTGTAGATGAAAATCAGGCTAAAAAAGCTCATGATGATTTCAATTTCGAAGAAAACTTCGATACAACTTATAAAAAAGAAAATCCTGTTGAACATGCAATTATGGTTAAAGCAGCAGAAGCTGACGATGACCGTTTAGTTGGTTAATATCTGTCGGCATAGCTGTATAGAGTTTATTATAAAAAAAGTTAGAGTTAACTCTAACTTTTTTAGTGAAAAGGGGTATTATATGCAGAAAACAATTGAATTTATCAATGAAAAAACAAACAATTTTAAACCTGAAATCGGTATTATATTAGGTTCGGGTCTTGGTGAACTTGCCGATGAATACTGCGATTTCGCCATTCCTTATAATGATATTCCTGACTTTATAAAGTCTACGGTGCACGGACATAAAGGCAGACTTGTTTTTTCTGAAATTCAAGATAAAAAAGTTATTATGATGCAGGGAAGAAATCATTTTTACGAAGGGCATTCAATGCGTGAAATAACTTATCCCGTTAAGGTTATGAAAGCTCTGGGCGTTAAGACGTTAATTCTGACAAATGCTGCAGGTGCTGTCAATGAAAGTTTTAAACCTTCTGACTTGATGCTTATAACAGACCATATAAACAATATGGGCTCAAACCCTTTAATAGGACCGAACGATGATAAACTCGGCGAACGTTTCCCAGATATGACGGAGGTCTATAAAAAATCATTAGTTCAAACCGCTGAAAAATGTGCAGAAAAGCTCGGAATTGAAATTAAAAAAGGTGTATACTGGGCAAACTCGGGACCATCTTACGAAACTCCTGCAGAAATTAAAATGATAAGAAAGCTCGGCGGGGATGCCGTCGGAATGTCAACGGTACCCGAGGCAACCGTTGCAAATTACTGCGGAATGAATGTGCTTGGTATCAGCTGTATTACAAATGCCGCAAGCTCCGATACAAGCGGGAAACTGTCGCATGAAGAAGTAATTGAAGCCGCCGACTATGCAAAAGCAAAATTTAAATCTTTAATATTGGAAATTCTAAAAAATATATAGTTAAAAGCCCGCATATGCGGGCTTTCTTTCTCCAATATAAAACTTTTTATTATTTTTTATTGTTACAGCAAAGGTATGTAGCAGCTCCGAGCACGGCAGCACCAACAGCACCATAAATTAATGCAGCTTTACCCTGAATACTTCTTGCAGCTTTTTTGATTGCTTTTCCAATTCCTTCTTCACAATCAACAAACTGTTTTTTACTGCTGTCCCAAACTTGTTCAAACAAACCTTTTGCAGCTTTTCTGTTAAACTCGTCTCCTTCATTTTTTATTGCCTGTTTTATTTCATCAAGTGATTTACCTGCATATTGTTTATCAAAATTTTCACTTACAACTTGTTTCAGTTCTTCATAATTTGATGTTTTACGAACTTTATCCGCATATTCGGGAGATGGCTGAATTCCCAATGCTTCAAAACTTTCCGACAAATGCTCTGCAATACCCTTGAATGTTTTAAAATCAACATCTTTTGTACCTTCAAATACTTTATTTACAAATCCGTTCTTTAATTCATCAACAGTTTTTGCATTTGCAACTACATCCCTGTAGCCTTTAAATTCTTTTTCCAAAGCTTCTGTTAATGCTTTTTCTTCAGGTGACATTGCTTCTTTAATATTTTTATCCATTTTTTTGATGAAACTGTCAGTCGGGGCTCCGTCTTTTAAATACGGTTTTGAGTACCATCCTGCAGCCGCTCCCGCGCCTCCGCCGGCTAATGCCGCTGCCGATGTATATAACCCTGTATTACTGTTGGATCCGTTTACACTTTCTACTGCCATAATCTTTTACCTTTCTTTCTTTGCTGCTACACAAATAATTAAAGAATAAACAGTCGAAAATGTTGCTATGGGCGCATCGCATCCTATCCTATCCTATCCTATGAGGCAGTATAACTGAATTTCAGGCATTTTAAAATCCAACTTTACATTTTGTTACAGATAAAGTAAAACATCACATTTACAGTATTTGTTAAATACTGTAAATTTTGTATATACTCACCCTTGTCAAAAAATTGTGTTCAGTTAAAAATACATGACGGGAAGGAAAAATAAAGATATGTTAGTAGGAAAAAGATTAACTTACGATGTGGTGAAGCAGCGACAGAAGTCAACCGGAGAATTATCTCCAAAACATGTTCCTCTTTCTTCCGAGTTCATGTCCTTAAAAAATAATATAAACGAGAGACCTTTAAAAAGTATTTCAACCGATTTATCTTTTAAAGGTCTTTCTTTTAAGGGGGATAATAAACCTGCCCCGAAAGATGATAAAATGAAACCTCTGCTGTATACCGTAGGCGCACTAATCGCAACCGGACTTGCTTTAAGATTTGCACCAAGTTACAAAAAAGCAGGGGAATACAGCGTAAATGAATTTTTACAGTTTGCAAAAAAATATACAGGAATTGAAAAAATATCCCCAAACGGAGAAAAAATAAGTACTTCTGTAGGTCAGGAATTATTTGAAAGTATAAGAGATTCCGAACTTACTAACAAAATGGTTAATATTGACGGTGATAAAATTACTTTCAATAAAAAAACTATCCCTCAATTAATTTGGGACGGATTGATTTATCCGATTAAAATCTTACCCGCTGATATATTGAACGGAATTGTAACTTTAGCGGGTAAAATAAAACCTCTCAAAAACTGGTCTGATAATACTCTTAATCAGCCGTTCTTTAAAGCAATAAGACAACGTTCAAAAGTTGATGCAAAAGTAAACTCTTTACGAGGTCTTTTTGAAACAATGAAGGATTTGAAAGGCAAACCGGAAGAAGAAATTGCATCAAAAGTATTCCAGCGTTCAGTGAAAATGTTTGACCCGAAAACAGGAAACTACGATACAAAACATGAACGCTCTTTAAATCGTTTAGTATCCGGTCTTCCGCCGGCAATATTCCTTGCAAACGATGCTTATAACCTATCACGTATGATGGATGATGATAAAAATTCCGCATCTCACGAACAAAAAGTAAGATTTAAGCAGGAAATGGCAAGAATAGGTTTTAATGCATACATAACCCTTGTAACATTAGGTGCTTTAAATAAGTATATTAATAACTCCAAAATGGGTATTATGCTGATGACGGCATTAACTACCCTGACAACCGAAGCTTTCTCTCGTGTAATCAACGGAAAACATATTACAAGACTTACACCTGAAGAAGCAAGAGCGGAAAATGAAAGAAATCACGCACCTGAAGCTGAAATCAAACCTGACCTTTCATTCAAAGCATCAGAAAATAAAAAAGAAGACAAAGAAAAAGCTCAAAAGCCTCTTCTCTCGCTTAATACCATATTAAAGGCAGTAGGTCTGATAATCGGCGGCGGATTTGCAGTGAAAGGCTTAAGAAAAATTCCTGCAATTGAAAAATCCTGGAAAACTTTCTCAGGTTTCTTTAAAAAACATTATGCAGATATGACGCAGATAAAAGATTATAGAATATCTCAGGATAAGTTCAATGAAATAACAAATGTTCTGGATAAAAACGGATTTAACAATCTTGCAAATGAATACAGAAATATTGCAAAAACAGCAGCAAATGAGGATGGAACAATAAGCCTCGGTGCAAGAGATAAAAAAAGCAAGCCTGTTGTTGATTTCTTCCTCGCCCCGTTCAGATTTGTATGGAAATACGGAACACTCCCTTATACATTCATTGATGACGCAATTAAATCAATAGGAAAGAAATCAAGTTTCTTAAAATTAGATATCAAAGATAAAAATACTCTTAAAACTATAGTAAATAATTATGCAAAAGAAAAAAATACAGCTGATACAAAAAATCTTGAAGCTTTTATTCAGAAAGTTTCAAGCGGAAAAGTCGCTAAAGATACAAAACTTTCAGAAGAAGAACAAGAACTTTTGAGAAGAATTTCAAACGTATCATCTCTTGCTAAAAGTATTGAAAATATAGGACATCAGGCAGCTAAGAAAAATTTAACTCCAAAAGAATTCCAATCTTATGTAAAAGATAATATCTTGAAATCATTTAACGTAGATACTATGTCTAACGTATCTAACAGCGAACTTTCAAATATGGCTAAAACAGCAGCACTTGCAGCTACAATATGGTTCCTTATGACAGATAACTACAACATGGTTATGCTGAAATCAAACGGTAATGATGTAGAAGGTGCTAAAACCAAATTTAAAGAAAGATTTGTTCAAGAAGGTTCAAGATTATTCTATCAAACATTACTAATTGACTTGTTTAACAGTACATTCAGCAAACAATACCACCAATCATTATTCGGAATGAGCTGGATTACATTAACCAATACAACAATCGGAGAATGGCTGACAAGAAAATCAGTAGGGGTTCCTGTTGGAACACATTCGCGTGATCAGCTTGTCAAACTTGAAGAAAAACAGGATAATGCAACAGGCTTTACAAGAAAATATTACGACTTTATGAAACGCCTGACAGGCAAACGCTCAATAAAAACTTATGAAGTTACACCTCAAAATGCACAGAAACCACAAGAACAAAAAACGATGCAGGAAGTAAACTTCACAAACAGCAGTGTATTCAACAAAATGATTAAAGGATAATTAAATGATTTCATCAATCAGTTCATCTGATAATAAACGCAGCATAATTCTTGCCTGTGCCGGCGGGGCTGTTTGGGGCGGGAAAGAAGTATATAATACACTTTCAAAAATTAAAGACAGCAAAGAAACTTACAAAAACTTGATGATTGGGTTTTATTATGGTCATGAAAAAAGTTTTGAAAAAGATTTAAGAAAACAAAATATCCCTGAACTTGAAATAAAAAACCGTACGGATAATTACAAAAAAATTCGTAAACAGCAGATTGAAAAATTCAAATCCGACTGTCGGACAAACGTACAAAAAATAAAAAAATACGCACCTTTTAAAATTCCTGCAAAAATTATCGGCGGTGCCGCAATAGGTTTAGGTATAAGCTATTGTATTTCTTATATTAATAAACGCTTGCAAAAATAACTATCTGACCTTATTTTCTTCGCCTTTAATAAGTCTTTGAATATTAGAACGGTGAAGCCAGATTATATACAAAGCCCCGAGAGCACAATAACATATATATGCAGCAGGAGCTTTAAAAGCCCACATTATAAACGGCGAAAGAGCCAGTGCAATAATTGAGCCTACAGAAACATATCTTGTAAAAAATGTGATTACAGCCCAAACCGCAGCAATAATAAGCCCAACCTGCCAGTTAAGCGCCAAAATTGTACCAACACCCGATGCAACGGATTTTCCGCCCGTAAATTTCAAAAATATTGATTTACTGTGTCCGAGAATTACAGCTATAGCAGCTAAAACAGGCAAAAGCCCTATCCCTGTAAAGGATTTTGCGAACATTGCCGCAAGGACAACAGGCAAAGCTCCTTTAAATGCATCAAGAAGTAATGTTATAAAGAACCATTTTTTACCCATAACCCTTTTAACATTTGTAGCCCCCGTCGAACCTGAACCGATAGTTCTGATATCTTGTCCCGTAAAAGCTTTAACTATAATATACCCTGTAGGTATTGAACCTATAATGTAAGCACTTATAACTACAGCCAGCAATTCTAATATTTTTTCCATAAATTTTCCTCTCTTGTAAAACAAATTATATCAGGTACGTTGTAATAATTCAATAATCAATTATAATATTAATAATGAAAAAGGTTATAATTTTTTTAATATGTTTTCAAATTATTTCAATGCCAGTGTTCGCTGAATACGATTTCAGCGATGAAGCACAGGCTGAATTTGACAGGCAGAGATTTCAACAATTTCATCCGGTTGACTTCACCAAAAAGAATAACAAAACCGAAATAAAAAATAATTTAAATGATTATACTCCCGTTCAACAAGAGTTAATTAACAATACTTATGAACAACCGCATCAGCAGGTAATAAACGGTTATGTAGTAAAAATTCCTGCAGGTACAACTTTTCCGGTCACCTTTGATTCCGGCATAAGTTCGGGGAGTTTAGAAAAAAACGACAGGCTTACGGCAAAATTAACCCGAGATTTTGTCTATAACGGGACTTTAATCGCTCCTGCAGGAAGCCTTGTATACGGCAATACTACAGAAGCTAAAAATGCGGGTTATGCTTACGGAAGCGGGGCATTTGAAATAAATTTTAATGAAATACTTACCCCGGACGGCAATCTTATAAGTATTTCAACCGAAAAAATATATATGGAAGCAAAAAGTGAACGTGCAAAAAAAATGACACGTGATGTTGTTATAGGAGCTCTCGGAAGTATGCTTGTCGGAGCTGCATTTACTGCTCTAAGCGGCAGCGATGACTGGGGTAGAAATATGCTTATATACGGTGGTATAGGTGCTGCAGGCGGAGGGCTTCGCGGAGCAATGCAAAGAGGAGAAGATATTGATATTCCCGACGGTACTACAATTGAATTAAAACTTATACAACCTCTGACTGCTTCTCCGTATAATAATTTATTGCAGTAATATACAAAATATGCTATATTATTCTTAGTTATAAATTTTTAAATCAGGCGGAATAATGAAATTAAATAAAAGATTAGTTACATTAGGATTATTAGTATTGATATTATCAGTTGCTTTAAAATTTATCTGGGCAGGATTAAGACAAATTAAAGTAGATGATTTTCACCCTGCTGCTGTAATTTTTGTAATAGATTCATCAGCATCAAACCAAAAATATCTGCCTGAACAGAAAAAAACTTTAAGACAAATTTGTAATTTACTTGATCCGGAAGATCAAATTAAAATATTAAGAGTTTCCGAAGATGCATATCTTATTTATGAAGGAAGCCCTATGAACGGAAGCACGATAACAAAATCAATGGACGCTTTTACCCAATATGATAAAAATGATTACGGTACTGCATACGGCGTCGGCTTAAAAAAAGCTTTTTCACATGCTCTTACAATGAAAAAAGGCGGTTATGTGCCTGCAGTTGTTGTTATAGGGGATCTCGAAAACGAAGGGGCAATTGAAAAACAGATTAATTGGGAAACTCTGCCCAAAAACGTTAAGAATGTAAAAAAATATGCACCTGATATCTCAATGATGTTTTTAGATGCACACCCTGCGAAACTGGATTTGGCAAAAGAAAAACTTACACCGGTTCTTGGAGAAAATCATCTTATTGTTGCTCCAAAACAGAATATTGACAAGTCTATAAGAAGATTTCTTCACGCAATAGGAAGATAATAATAAAAAAGAGGATAATTAATGGCTATAGTAATTTCATCAACACAAGGCGAAAAAGTTTTCAGAAATAAAGACGTCATAAGTATCGGAACAAACCCTAACTGTGATGTAATTTTAAACACAGGGTACGATGTATTACTTACTCTTGAGTACAATCCTGCCGAAAATAAATGTGTTATTATAAATACTTTTAAAAGTGATAAAGTTCTTTTTAAAGGACAGCCGATAAAAAAAGTTGAAGTCGCAAGTGTTTGTAAACTTATGTTTGCAAATACTGATGAATTTATAAGTGTTAAACTTATTGCAGAAGCACCTGTTGCACATACAAAAACAGTTACATCAATCGGGAAAGAAGATTTAACCGAAGACGATATTAAAGGTTTATACGGAAAAGATGTTAATGCCGTCACAAAAGTCAAACTCGAAAAACAAAAAGAAGATTTGGAAAATGCCCGTGTAGCCATTATTAAACAGGTTGCATTCCATATAAACGACCTTAAGCAAAAACTTTCAACAAATTCAAAAACAAGTATCTTTTTGCATGTTGCAATGTTTTTAAGCTCAATGGTATGTGCTTTCGGGGTATCAAATTATCTTATGGGGCTTACCATTAAGGAATCCGCAAATTTCCTCCATCTTCCGACAAATATTAAAGTTTGGGGGGTATATACAATTCTGATTTACGGTATTTGCCTGCTTTTAAAACAGGGGATATATTTATATCTTCAGAGCAGCATTCAAAAAGAAATGTCAAAATCCGCAAAACTCGGGCAAAGTTTTATGCTTATTTTCTCATTAATCTTTGTACTCGGGATTTATGTCGTAAACCTTGTTTACTATATGAATTTAAATGATTTTATGACATTTGCGATATTTATTTCCTTCTTCTTCTCGGGAATTATGGCAGTTCTTGCAATAAGCTGCGGATATTTCAAGTGCAACGGTATGGAATGGACTATGACGCTTGATAAATATGAATACAGAGAAGATTTTGAAAGTGTTATTAAATCTTACAGACAGTGGATTGAAAGGTATATTAACAGTTTAAGCAACTCAAAACTTCAATACATAAGAGATAAAATGTTTAATCTTCAGCTTAAATCTGTCGGAGAAACCATAGTAGGTATATTGACAGCACCGTTTCTTGCATACGGTGTCTCCAACACTCTTGCAATGTGCTTTCCGGAAGCTGCAGGCTGGGTAAGAATTTCAGGATTGAGAATAAGCCCTGTATTTTTAACACTTGCAACATTTTTGATTATTTTTGCATTTTTCTCATTTGTTAATGCATTTTTATGTACTAAAAAAGTTCAAGGCTCGCAGGTAATTAAGCAGGACGGATTTTCGGATTACCAGCACCACGGAGTTACAATATACGGTCTGGAAGGGGTCAGAAGATTAAATTCAGAAAAAAATCGTTCCATGGCAATTGCCTGTGCAATCATATTTATTGAATTTGCAATGAACATATCTTATTTTATGACCGAAATCGGCGGAGATATGCAGGGGATGTTCCTAAGTTTGGTTGCCGCACTTGTTCCGACAGCTCTTTTAATTGCGGAAACAATGATGCTGAGCCAGACTAAATTTGAAATTTATGCTTGCGACGAACTGTTATCAAAAGTAGATAAAGATTAGTATGGATATTCTAAAAGTATTTGTAATAATTGCATTTATTATAGCAACTGTTTGCACAATTAAATTTCATCCTGAAATGCACCACCCGATGATAATTGAAGATGCGGACTTTAAGCTGACAAGAATAAGCGATACACTATCCGCAAAAAATATTCCGGTCAGTCAGCCGGCAAAGTCGCCGCCCGTACGTCAAAATGAAATAAAAATACAGCCTCAGCCGGTACAGTCACAGACAGAGTATATTAAAACAGAAGAGGTTAAACCTGTAAAATCAGAAAAAAGAATTAAACCTGAAACTACTCCCGAAGATACATCTCAAATTGAGCTGCTCCAACAAATAATCAAAGAAGCGGAAAAAGAAATAGAACCACATGTTTCTGAACATACACAAACAGCACAAAAGCCTAAACAACAAAACAGTAATTTCAAAAATCCGTATATGACCGAGCAGGAAGAAATTATTGCCTGGAACAGATGGAGAAGTAATATTCAAAATCAGATTATGAAAGATTCGAATATAGACTACGCTCCGCTTGGTACACTGTTCCTATTTACATTTGTTGTAGACAAATACGGAAATGTATCTAACATAAAAGTAGAATGCTCAAATCCCGCGTTTCTGGATGTTGCAAGGAACAATGTTAAACCTGCAATTGCAAAATTGCAGAAAAAACCGATTTTAAATTTTCCAAGAGGTACACAGAGAACATCAACCGTTGTAACAGGTTTGTTCCTGATAGGCACTCAGGAAAGATATTCCACTCCTAATGATTTTTCGGACTATGAAAGGGTTACATACTGATGAACGGAACAAAAATTGCAATAGTATCAATTATCATACTTGTAATCTTAGCTTTATCAACGGCACTCATTGCGAATATTAAACCTAAGATGCACAAAACGATTATGCTCGAAAATATTATTTTTAAAAGGAGTAAATAAGTGTTTGGAATAATATGTACTCTGATTTGCATACTTCTCGAAATACCGTTTGCAATAAAATTCGTTAAAGCTAAAAGAAACTTTGATATAATAAGGCAAACGGCAATCTTATTGATTATGCTTATTATAGGACTTATATTCTTCGGAATTTATAAATTAGGATTATTTGTGATAAGATAGGTTTGTTATGTACAGATGTAAAGAATGCAAAGCAGAATATAAAACAAAAGTTGATTACTGCGACTGCGGCAATAACACTTTTGATTACATTGAAGAAGCTATCCCGCAAAAGCCCAAACAGCCTTTGACGCTTGAACAAAAATCCGAATTTGTTTCAAGAGTATTTTTTGCAATATGTTTAATTTTATCAATTATAATTTGGATGATACCTGTAGGGAAGGCTCCGGTAAAAAAACAGGCATCAAAGCCCAAACCCGCAGCAGTAAAAAATATTCCGACCATTGACAAAATATGGGATGATACACCGATTTATCAACCATTAAAAAGTGAGCTGCAGCCGGAAGTTAACAGGACCGAATACCCTCGCCAGTTAGCGTCAACGTCTGCAGACTATGCCAGGCAAAGCTATAATTAGTCAAAATGTAAAAAAAACTCCGATAACAAAAAAAACTGCACCAGAAATTGTTCAACAAGAGAAAAAGATTGTTGTTGAAAAACCAGTTCCCGCACAACCGCCCAAACCCGTTTATAATCCCAACAGCGCGGAAATGCTGAGGTATAAAAATAATTTACGTGCAGCTTTGTTTTCTAAATTTGCAGTAGGAAGTATTCAAGGTTCAGGAGAATGTTCTATCAGTTTTTCAGTCGATAAAACCGGAAAGCTTATAAACAGAAAATTTACTAAAGAATCTTCAAATAAAGGCTTAAATGATACTGTTTATTACATGATGATGAGCGTTCCGCGCTTTTCTGCACCGCCAAAAGAATACAGCGGAGAAACAATACAAATGAATTTCAAAATAAACAACGGAGATTACGAAATAACAATATTTTAGAATGCAGATAAAATTCGGTAAATCAGTCTTATTTCATCATCAGCAGCATTATCTACAATTTTATGCAGGCTTTCTTTTATTTCATTAACAGGTTTAAAATGGTTATACATATATAACTGGTAAGGCTCAACCTCAAGAGCTTCTGCAATTTTTTCAAGGTTTTCATCCGACGGATGATACAAACCGGTTTCAATTTTACTGATGCTTGTAGAACCTAAGTCTGTAAGCTCTGCAAGATATTCCTGCGTATAGTGTTTTTTTATACGTAATTCTTTAATTCTTTTACCGAGCAATTTTTTTAAGTTTGACATATTTTTATTTTCTTTCATAGTTACTATCTTGTTAATTAACTTTAACAGCAAAATTAACTTGACATTTTGCTGTTTAGCGCCTATACTTTCCGTAAAAGAGCAATTAAATACTGAAAATTTGCGGTGTTATAACAAGTATAGGAGATAAAAATATGAAAATAACAAACGGTTTCACGCTTGCAGAAATATTAATAACACTTGGTATTATAGGTGTTGTTGCCGCAATTACTTTACCGTCAATAATATCAAATTATAAAAAACAGGTAATAAAAACGGGATTTAAAAAAGCTTACTCAGTAATCTCACAAGCATATAATCTTGCATTTACGGATCTGGGCTATCCTACAAACTGCCATTACGGGGATTACGGCGAAGGACATCAAGGAAGTGAATGTCCTCTCCTCAAAGAAGCTGTTGAAAACAGACTACAAACAGTAAAAATATGTAAAGGTCGTATTTTTTCAGATGGCTGTGTCCCGGAATATACAGATCAAAAATCTTTAGGATTGAGCGGTGGTTGTGTAGGAATGTCCAGATCAGAACTTGAAAAATATTCAACAGCTTATGTTTTGTCTGACGGCCTGATATTATTTCTATACGGGACCGATACCCCGTCAGGCATTATAGGCTCGCCTGCTTTGATTTATGCGGATGTTAACGGGCAAAAGGGACCTAATAAATGGGGGCATGATGTATTTGGCTTCAAATTAATAACTACAACGTCAGATGTCCCCAAAATCGAACCGGGAAGCCATTGTTTTATTAATGAAGACGGAGCTTATGATGTTGAAGACATTATAAACTGAAGTTAAAATTCAGAATAATAACAATTTCTTCGTTAAAAAAGTCTTTCGGGAAAGGTTTAAAAGGAGCAGCAGTTTTTATTGCCGCACCGGCATTATCATCAAGAGCTTTAATTTTGGAAGACTTTAAAATTCTGCATTTTTTTACGGAGCCGTCTTTATTTAGAGTTAAAGCCATCTGAACCAGCAAATCTTTCTGCCCTTTTGCAAGAATATCAATTTGTTTTCTCGGAGGTACTTTCCAGCTTTTTATAACCTTTTCTTTTACTTCTTTGACGTAAGGGGAGTAATCAACATATTTTCCTGTTGAACTGAATATAAAAGACTCTTTGTCGGAAACAAAAATCTGAACTGCATGCAAGCTTCCGGAAGGATAATCATAAATAATTCTGCATTTCATAAGTTCCGGACGTCTGAAAGATATATATTTAAGTTCATTTGTTTCTGCATTAAATATAAGCTCAGCCCCGCTGTATTTTACATAATAATAAGCTTTATTCTGCGTTCCGTCATCTTTTACAAGTGTAAAATCATGATAATATTTAGGGTATTTATCTGTTTTTATTACGGGTTTAATCTTGCTGAAAATAATTGCAAGAGTTTCATTAATCTTTTCATAACTTGTACTTTGAGCCGGCTGTAAAAATTCAGGCTCAATTTTAACGTAACTTGAAGCCATAACATTTGAGGACATCAAAAATAATATCGAACACAATATAAATAACTTTTTCATAATATAACTCCAATAAAAATTATACCATAAACATAGAATAATTGACAATTTATGGCTTTTTACTAAAAAAAATTATTTAAGAAATGTAAAAAAGTTATATAGAAACTTAAAGAATAGCAGAAAAATTCCGTCAATATTTTTGTGAAAGAGAATATTGACTTCGGTCAAAAAAACATTAAAAGGAGTAGAAAGCAGTACAGAAAGATTAAAGGATAAGTGTATGACATCAATCAGTTCAATCAACGGTGCATCTGCAGCGGTATCAACCTATAAATGCGACGAACTGAGTTCTTCTACAAAGCAGAAACTTGAGGCACTCGGGATTGACCCTGCATCAGTAACTTCCGAGGCGCAGGCACAGGCATTGATTGCGCAGGCGGAAGCAACAAAACATCAACAAAATTCGGGACAGCAGCAACAAGGAGGTAATTCATCAGAGCAAGAGCTTATGTCAGAAGCTAAAGACCTTGCATCAACAGTTGGCGTAACAGTTTCATCGAACGATACATTGGATGATATTATTGACAATATTTCCGCAGAAATTCAGGTTATGCTGAATTCTCAGGATCAGTCAAAAGTATCTGCAGCACAAGGTTATCAGTCACAACTCGCAAGTATTTCAGACAGAGCAGACTCAATACAGACAACACAACAGAATATTTTTAACGCAATGGATATGATATCTGTAAGCAACAAATATGCTTTGGGCTTATAGAAGGAGTTTTCAGAGAAACTAAAAATTAAAAATTTGAAAAGGCTTTCATTATTTATGAAAGCCTTTTAGGTTATTTATTTTACCTCTTTAATTACTTTACAAGGAGTTCCCGCAGCTATAACGTTAGAAGGAATATCTTTAGTCACGACGCTTCCTGCGCCTATAACTACATTATCTCCGATTGTAACCCCCGGCATTACACATACATGCCCGCCAATCCAAACGTTGTTTCCGATTTTTATTGGATAAGCATATTCCAATCCTGCATTACGTTGTTCAACATCAACAGGGTGACCCGCCGTATAAAACCCGCAAAAAGGTCCGATAAAAACATTATCCCCGAACGTAACTTTAGCAGGATCAAGAATTACACAATTATGATTTGAATAGAAATTTTCGCCAATTTCTATATTATAACCATAGTCACACCAGAAATCCTGCTCAATCCAAAAATTTTTACCTGTTTTTCCAAGAATTTGACGGAGTAATTCTTTTCGTTCTTCGGTTTTATCGGGAGATAAAGCATTATACCTGCTGCATAAGCACTTGCATTTAATCCTTTCGTCCGCAAGTTCTTTATCGTAATTTGCATCATACATAAGACCATTTAACATTTTTTCTTTTTCTCTCATAAATTTAACTCCTCTTTCTGTCAAAAAATAATAACACAAAAAATATCCTGACGAGTAATGAACTTTATCTTTCCGCAAAAAACAATAAAAAGGTTAAATGAGCAAAGAAATCAGGATTATTATGATAAAAAAATTTTTAACTGTTTTAGTTATATTTTTATGTACAGTAAATATATCTTATGCAGAAGAACTCGTAAAACAGCAGAGCAAATACCCCGATTACTCTTATATTTATCTGGGAGCAGATAAGTATGAAAAAATGAACAGAAAAGTTTTTAATTTCAATCTGGGTTTGAATAAGTATGCCATACGCCCAGTTCATATCCTCTGGTGTTCAATAATGCCCGAATACGGCATCGAAAGAATTCACACCGCATACAAAAATATAGAATACCCGAAAAGATTAATCAGCAGCCTTATACAAAAAGACTTTAAAGCATCAGGAACAGAAACCGTAAGATTTCTAACCAATACAACAATAGGCATAGGCGGAATGTTTGATCCGGCAAAGAGATTTTTGAAAATTGACCCCGTAAATGAAGATATGGAACAGGCTTTGACAAAATGCAAATGTAATTCGGGTTCATATATAGTACTTCCTGTAATGAACGGAACAACGGCAAGAGGGGTTGCAGGGAAAATTCTTGATACATCACTAAACCCGACAACTTACGTGGGAACACCTATTCTTGCAATGGTTAAAGCAGGTTTAACGGTAAACAGAACATCATACATGCAGCCTTTTATAAAAATGATAGAATCCACTTATGCAGACCCTTACGAAATAGCAAAAAAAATGTACGGAATTGATAATTATATAAAATGCAATAATCTGGACAGAAAAGAAATACTTGAAAAAGGTTTTAAAGCCGCAGAAGAAGAACCGGATAACGAACTAGTCGAAAATACTCTGGATATGAGAGGCAAACATGAAGATGAAAATAAAAGCGATGAAAAATTAACCGTAGCAGAAATTATAAAAGGCGGAACAAATATAGATAACATTATTTTAAAAAGTTACAACCTTGAGAATTCCAAACTTATGGCAGATATGCTTCTGTACGATTATAACCCCCAAAATCCCGTTGTAGATTCGATGAGAACAGCTCTTTTTGACATTCCCGAAGTCGATGCTTCCGTGTGGAACGAACTTTCAATCTGGAACAGAAGTTTCAGCAAGAGAATAAAGACTTCATCGGTGAACATTACACCTGAAAAAGAAAATTATAAATTTAAATATATTATGCAAAAAGACAAGAATTCTCCTGTCGCTATAATTTATCCGTCAATAGGAGAAGGAATAACGTCACGCCATTCCGTAATACTTGCAAAAATTTTCTATGATGCAGGTTACTCGGTAATTATTCAGGGAAGCCACTTTCAGTGGGAATTTGTAAAAAGCATGCCTGACAGTTACAAACCCGGAATACCTTCGCAGGACGCGGAATATCTTAAAACGGTCACAGGCAAAATTGTTGAAAATCTTGAACAAAAATACAATTGCAAATTCAGCGGGAAAACCGTAATTGGCACTTCTTTCGGCGCGCTGACAACACTTTTTCTTGCAGATAAAGAATATAAAAATAATACATTGAATATTACAAAATATATTTCAATATGCCCGCCGATAGAACTTGTATATGCAATGCAGCAGGTCGATAAAAACAGCGAAGAATGGGACAAAAATCCTGACGACTTAAAAAACAGAGCAGCTGTTACGGCAGCTAAAGTCATTCAGCTTTCAGATATGAAAGATGCAGATAAAGATATAAAGATTTCCGTGCTGCCGTTTACCGAAGAAGAAGGAAAACTTATTACGGGATTTATTATGCATCAGAAACTTTCGGATTTGATTTTTACGTTGGAAAAGACACCGAAAAATAAAAAAACAGAGATTTATAATACAATAAATAACATGAACTACAGAGATTACACGGAAAAGTACCTTCTCGGCGATAAATACAAATCGATTGAAGAGTTGGGAAGTAAAGCAAGTCTTTTATCTCTGGCGGATTTTCTTCAAAGCAGTGCAAATTATAAAATTTACCACACGCTTGATGATTATCTGGTTAATCAAAATCAGTTAAAGCAGCTTAAAATATACACGGGCAAGAAAACCGTACTTCTTAGCAACGGCGCACATCTGGGATTTTTATACAAACCTGAATTTCTTGAGGATTTAAAAAAGGAAATCTCGCTTAAAACAAAAACGGCATCGGCAAAAAATTAAATGTATCTGCCTGCCCAATTAATAATCTTTTCAAAATAAAAATCCGAATTTTCGGCAATATTTAAAGATTGCCAATTCATATTTACGAGAAGAATTTCTTTATCTTCACCGTCAAGCTTTGTTAACAAATCCTTTTTTGTCCCTATATATTCCGTATTGCGGACATAGTAAACAGCCTGTAATATAAAAAATGCACTTTTATAACCCTGATATAATACATTAACATTGCTCTTTTCAAAAAGATACCCGTGGCACATTTGATGGTAAAGATTTGCAGTATTTATTTTTACGGAATCCAAAATATCATTTCTCTTTAATATAGGAATAAAATCATATAAATTTCCGTGTAATGATATTGTATCGTTTGCAAGCTGAAAAAGATCGAATTTAGGCCAGTTATAAATTTCCCTTTCTCCGGAAACAAATCCGCAGACTTTTTCATGAAAAGGCATTGAACGAACTATTTTTTTGTACTCCGTCAAATCTTCAAAAGTAAGCCTGTCCAGTATAATAACTATATCTATGTCGCTGTTTTCCTTTGCCTCACCGCGTTTATAACTGCCCTGCAGTCCGACAAATTTTATACGTCTGCTGAAATGGTCAAATAATTTTTTTGTAAAGTCTTGAAGCCAAGTTTCAATGTTGAATTCCATAAAAAAATTATAATAGTTATTTCGCAAAATATCAACATTAAAATATTTTAGGAAAAACGCGTCCCGTCTGCTTCATATAATCCGAATATTCCGTTCCGAATTCTCCGAGCATCATTTTTTCTTCATTAAATACTCTTGTAAAATACAAAAATCCCCAAGTTACAAGTCCGAATACAAGAACAAACCAATTAGACGCAACAATGCCCGTACAGAAAACCCATAACCAGCACTGGGTATACATAGGGTGTCTTATATATTTATAAACACCTGTTTTAATAAGTTTTTGTTCTGCCTTAATCTCCAAAACAGGCGACCAGTTATCGCTGAGTTCTTTATGAATATAATAAAAGAATATTGCATCGGCAATTAAGCCCATAACCCCTAAAATACGAATATAAACAGGCAGGTTCATATCAAATTTTACAAACACATTTGAAAAAACGAAAATCATCGGAACAAGCACCATTCCAAGCCACGCGATAAATACTTTAAATTTTTCATAAGACAGATTTTCGGATTTGATATTCTGTTTAAGCTTACATTTTTTCATAAACGGCATACGTATTAAGCCGTAAATAATAAGTGATACAAATATAACAGTTTTAAAAATATAAGATTCCATATTCTCCTCTTAAAAAGTTAGGTTTACCTAATAATTATAAAACTGTTTTATTTTTTGTCAACCCGTTTTTATTTTTCTGCCTTAAAATTTTTGTGCTTGTGAGAGCAGTCACAGAAAGGTTTATTAGCTGAATTCCCGCATCTGCATAATGTCTGCTTAGTGCGTATTTCATAACTTCTTCCATCTGCACTTTCAACTCTTATATTTCCCTGAAGCCGCAAAGGACCGCTTACTCTATAACATGGATCTTCCAAAACCGAAATTTCAGCAGGAAGTTTTTTTTCAAGTATATTCCCTTCTTTGTCATACATAATCAGCCTGCCCGAAGGACATAAATCTGCTTCTTTAATTGCAAGTTCATCACTTTTTTTATCACCGTTAAGTATTAAATTCCATATTGTTCCGTATGCGTCACAAAATCGGGCGAGTGCACAATATTTTTCATTGTCATAGAGTACTAAATTCTTACCCTCATATTTAACCGCATTATTTATAAACGGTTCAAATGAGGCAGTTTCCGTTCCGTCAAAATTACAGTTATTATGCGTTCCGTCACAAAACGGAGGAGTTTTTGTTTTTCCGCACCTGCAAAGGCATACAGGCTCAGATTTCACCTCAAAAACTCTCCCGTCTGCATAATCAAATGCAATACAGTCGTTATCAGAAATAATTATTTTTTCGTTAATAAGAGGCTTACCATATACAAAATAAGGACCGTCTTTTGTAACTTTTATATAAATTTCGTTATCTGCCATTATCTGCCCCTATACAATAATATGACCGTTTATCATTAATATTATCGCCCGACAGACTATATAGTAATTTACAAATGTACGATAAATATAGTAATATAATTTCAGCAATACATAATTTGAAAGGGGTATATATATGGAAAAAACAAGGGATTGCATCAATTGTGTAAATTACAGAAAAGCAGTTATGATAGGCTGCGGTTTTGTGGGTTCGGCATCAGCATTCAGCCTTATGCAGAGCGGTTTGTTTAACGAGCTTGTAATGATAGACGCAGACAGAAAAAGAGCAGAAGGAGAAGCCTGGGATATAAGCCATGGAGTACCTTTCGCAAGACCAATGAAGATTTATGCGGGAGATTATGATGATATTACCGATGCCTCAATTGTTATTGTCACAGCAGGAGCAAACCAGCAGCCGGGAGAAACAAGACTTGATCTTGTTCAAAAAAATATAAAAATATTTGAATCAATTATCCCCGAAATTTCAAAAAGAGATTTTAAAGGAATTCTGCTTATCGTATCAAACCCTGTTGACATTCTTACATATGTCGCAATCAAATTAAGCGGTCTGCCTCAAAACAGGGTAATAGGTTCGGGAACGGTTCTTGATACCGCAAGATTGAAATATGCCGTAGGCGGGCACTTAAACGTAGACAGCAGAAGTGTTCATGCTTTCATTATAGGCGAACACGGAGACAGTGAAATTGCAGCCTTCAGCAGTGCAAACGTTTCAGGGGTTCCGTTGAATACATTCTGCGAAATGCGCGGTCATTACGACCACAAATCTGCTACCGACAAAATAGCGGAAGATGTTAAAAACAGTGCATACGAAATTATTTCAAGAAAAAAAGCCACAAATTACGGTATTGCAATGTCTGTAAAAAGAATTTGCGAAGCAATTGTCAGAGATGAAAAATCAATTCTTCCTGTTTCATCAATGATGCAGGGCGAATACGGGATTAACGATGTAGTACTGAGTATGCCGGCAATAGTAGGTAAAAACGGAGTAGAAACTCATATTCCGATTTCTCTGAATAAAGGAGAAATTGAAAATTTGCATAAGTCGGCAGATACATTAAAAAATATTTTAAAAGAAAATAATTTACTGTAAAAAACGGTACTTCATATGGAGTATTAATGGCACGGCTGAATTGACAGGACAGCAATAATATTCTAAAATTTTTAGTAGAAAATTCTACTGTAAGATATTCCGTGAAAAAATTGGAGAGAAGTATGAAATATCAAATGACCAGAAAAAAATGGGCAATATTAGTTTTTACAATTATTCTTGTGCCTATTATTTATAATAAGACATCAGGTTTCATAGCAGGTATAATCCAGAAACAGGCTATGAAAATGCCCAAAGAAGTGGAAGTTGACAATCCGCATATTGAAGCAGTAAATGTTTCTGCAGAATCTACAGGACGCGTGGAGGCAAAATATTCGGTAGATGTTATTGCAAGAGTACCGGGATTTTTACTGAAAAAATATTTTAAAGAAGGCGACTTTGTAAAAAAAGGGCAGCTTCTTTTCCAAATTGATCCCAGAGAATATCAAATAGAAGTGAATAATTCACAGGCAAATGTTAATCAGTACAGCGCACTTTTAAGAAATGCACAACAGGAATTAAACCGTGCGAATGCTCTTGTTAAAGAAGATTTGATAAGCCGTTCTGATGTTGACCAGAGTTTGGCATCAAGAAACCAGAACAAAGCATTGTATGATGCAGCAAGACAGCAGCTTGAACTTGCAAGAGTTAATTTAGGCTACACGTCAATTAAATCTCCGATTGACGGCCGTATCGGAAAAGTTAATATTACTGAAGGAAACTATGTTACTGCAACTTCAGGGTCTTTAGTAAATATTTCAAGCGTTAACCCTGTTTATGTAACCTTCAGCTTAAAAGGCGATGACTTTGTTAAACTTTTGAAAGCAAGTAACAATTTCAAAGATGCTCAGGTAAAAGTTCAATTTGATGACGGAACATGGTATGACAAAATCGGAAAAATTAATTTTGTAGATAACAAAATTGATAAGGATTCAGGCTCTGTCACAATGCGTGCAACTTTTGATAACACTAAAAGCTGGCTTGTCCCCGGAGCTTATATGAAAGTGCAAATTACAGCCCCCAAACTGGTTAAGTTTATGACCGTACCGCAATCCTGCACAAAAGGTGATGCAATGAGCGGATATTACGTCTGGGCGGTTGAAGATAACAAAGCTGTTAAGAAAAATATTAAAGTTTCAGATGCCGTAGATAACAACTGGATTGTTGACAACGGATTAAATCTGACAGATACAATTGTTGTTACGGGGATACAAAATATTTCTGCGGAAGGACAAAAATTAAAACCTATCAGTAACTCGGAAACTAAAGCTCAATAGCAGGTAAGATAATGAAAAAAATATTTGATAAAGATAAACTGTTCTTTTTTATACTGAAACCAAGATTTGCGCTGGTAATATCAGTTTGTATAGTTATTCTCGGCTTAATTTCACTTTTAAGCCTTAAGCAGGAAAGCTATCCCGATGTAACCCCGCCTCAGGTAAGGGTATCGGCATCTTATCAGGGTGCAAGTGCCGAAGTTATCGAATCTTCGGTTGCAACTGTATTGGAAAACAAGCTTAACGGTGTTGAAAATATGACTTATATGACGTCAACTTCAACTGATGGGAATTACAGTTTAACATTATATTTTAAGGTCGGAACAGATAAAAATATTAACTTGATGAATGTTCAGAACTTAATTCAAAGAGTGCAATCGCAGCTTCCCGAAGAAGTTCAAAGAACAGGGGTAACCGCAATCAGTCGTTCATCAGGCTCAGGTGCAATTATCTTAACCTTATACCCTGAATCCGGTAATTGGTCGCAATTAGACCTAACAAACTACGGTTCTATATATATTAAAGACGAACTTAAACGTGTAGAAGGCGTTGCAGATGTAAGTGTATTCGGCGGCGGAAACTACTCAATGAGAATATGGCTTGACCCGCAAAAAATGGCAGGTATGAATATTTCCGTAAGCGAAGTACAGACAGCAATAAAAAATCAAAACACACAGGTCGCAACAGGTGCACTGGGTCAGCTTCCGACAGACGAAGCTCAAGCATTGCAATTAACCCTGAAAACACCGGGACGACTTGATGATGTGAAACAGTTTGAAAATATAGTTATCCGTTCAAATACTGACGGTTCGAATGTTAAAATAAAAGATATAGCACGCGTGGAACTCGGAGCGGAATCCTATTCAAACCTCGGTCTGGTTAACGGAAAACCCTCGGCGGTAGTTGTTATATCCCAACTTCCCGACGCTAACATAATTAACCTCTCGAAAGCTGTTAAAGCTAAGGTTAATGAAATAAATTCAAGATTAACCAACGGGATTAAAATTCTGTATGTAAAAGACGATGCGGACTTTATCCACGAATCTATGAAAGAAGTTGAATTTACAATTCTTTTAACCGCATTAATCGTTGTAATAATTATATTCCTGTTTTTAGGCGATGGAATGGCAACTCTTGTTCCCTGTGCTACAATTCCGGTTTCTTTAGTCGGAACGTTCTTTGCCCTTAAGGCCTTCGGGATGACAATTAACCTTCTTTCACTGTTCGCTCTTGTACTGGCAGTAGGTGTTGTTGTAGACGATGCAATTGTTGTTATCGAAAACGTTAAACGCCACATCGAAGAAGGTAAATCAGCAATTATTGCAACTCAGCTTACTATGGAAGAAGTAGGGTTTGCCCTTGTTGCAATGGCTCTTGTATTAATGGCAGTATTCGTACCTATTATATTTATGACAGGTATGACAGGAGTTATGTACAAACAGTTTGCAGTTTGTATCGCAGTTTCAATCGCAATTTCCGCAATATGTGCTTTGACATTATCTCCCGCCATGTGCTCGCACTTTTTAGGGCAAGAAAAAGTTGAACATGATTATTCCAAATTCCCGCTGCTTAAACATATTGAAAATATAAAAGAAAGAATTAATAAAAAAACTTCTGTTCTTGTTGTTAAATTCAATGAAATGTTTACAAAAGTAGAAGACTTTTATATGGAATATGTTACAAAGTTCGTATATAACAAAAAGCTTGTTGCAATATTCTATGTAAGTATAGTTCTTTTAACTCTTTTATCATTCAAAACTATTTCAACAGGTTTTATCCCCGATGAAGATCAAGGTGTGCTTATTGCAAGTATTACCCTTCCTGACGGTGCTTCTCTTTCAAGAACAGAAACAGTTGCAAGAAAATTTGTTGATGAAATTAAAGATATCCCGGGCATTAATCGGGAAAAATTAACCGTATTCGGGGGTGACGGTGCTGTAAACACGGCTAACGTAATTATACAGCTCTTGGATTACAAAGAAAGAAAAATGAATCCTGCAAAATGGATTTCAAATAAGATTAAAGGCAAGGCAACAGACCTGTCACACACTGCAGTCTTAAATCAGGTAAGAATGGTTGCCGCAAATACCAAAGAAGCATCAATTGTTGCCTTTTCACCACCGGCAATTAACGGTATGAGTATGATGGGCGGTTTTGAATTCCAGATGCTTTCACAGGGTGAATATACTCCGCAGGAAATGGAAAGCTGGGCAAATAAACTTGTTGCGGCAGCAAACCAGAACCCGTCACTATCAAGCGTCTATACATCATTCCAGGCAAACGTACCTCAATACATTGTAGAAATTGATTATGAAAAAGCTCTGGCACAAAATGTTGACCTTCAAGAGTTATACTCAACACTTTCTTCAATGCTCGGGACATATTATGTTAATGACTTTAACAAATATGACAGAGTGTTTAAGGTTCAGATGCAGGCTGAAAGCCGATTCAGAAATAAAGCTTCTGACCTGTCAGGTATATACGTCAAAAACAAAAACGGTGTAATGGTTCCGATACTTTCAATAGTTAAATTAAAACAAACAGTCGGAACAGCTTCAATTTCAAGATACAACCAGTATAAATCCGTTCAAATTCAAGGACAGCAGGCAGCAGGGAAAAGTTCAGGCGATGCAATGACAGCAATGGAAGAAGTTGCAAAACAGGTGCTTCCTTCCGATATGACATTTGACTGGTCAGGGACTTCCGCTCAGGAAAGGGAAGCTTCCGGACAAACAGCAATAATTGTAGGAATGGCTTTGATATTTGTATATCTGTTCCTAGTTGCGTTATACGAAAGCTATACAATTCCGATTGCCGTATTGTTAATATCACCGATTGCAGCCCTTGGAGCATTGATATTCCAGATGATGATTAATCAGTCATTTGATATTTACTCACAGGTCGGAATGATTACATTAATCGGTCTTGCGGCAAAACAATCAATTCTTATTGTAGAATTTGCAAAAGAAGAACATGAAAAACACGGACTTTCAGTAAAAGATGCGGCAATCAGAGCCGCCAAGCTGAGGTTCAGGGCTATTATGATGACAGAACTTGCGTTTATTATAGGTGTTTTACCGATGATATTTGCAACCGGCGCAGGAGCAAATTCAAGAATTTCCGTAGGTTCAACCGTATTCGGCGGTATGATTGCAGCATGTACGCTCGGTGCTGTCTTAACTCCCGCGTTCTACGTAATTGTTCAGGAATTCGTTGACCTGTTCCCGAAAAAAGAAATTACCGAAAAAGATTTGGAGATATAAAACACAATGAAAAAGATTTTGAATACGTTTTTAATATGTTCGGTTTTAACTCTTTCAACCATCCCCGTAATTGCTAAGGGATGGTTCGGAAAAGATAAAAATCCGAAAGAAAAAGAAAAACAAAAAGTAGAAATCGTAAAACCTGATAAGGCTAAACCGAATATAAAACGTGAAATAAAAAAAGACAAAGAAAACGCCATTCATAAAAAAGAATCTTCACAGGAAGCCGAGGGAATGTATGAAACCAAATTCCCCGTAATTAACAGTCAGATAGAATACTCTGATATGAACGGCGAAGTAACGCTCAGCGACTGTATAAAACTTGCGATAACACATCACCCGACAATTATGTCAGCAATCAGCAACGCAGAAATATACAAAACCATGGTAGGGCAGGCTTGGTCTAACTACTTCCCGACCTTAAGCGCAGGCGTAAGCTACTCCAGAAACGATATGCTTATGACAAATCCTGGTTATGCAAGAATGATGTCGCAAAAATATAACATGTACTATGCGCCTACCGTTTCTGCAAATATGCTTTTATTCGATTTCGGTAAAACAAAAGCCAATGCGGATCTGGCACAGAGAACTTACGAATCTTCAAGATTTGATGCTGAAACAAGTATTGAGCTTGTAATATATAACGTAAAAGTTGCATATTATAACCTTGTGTTTGCGGAAATTCAAAAATCCGTTTATGAAGATACTGTTAAAGACTTTGAATTACAATTAAAACAGGCAAAAGCACAGTATGACATCGGAAGAAAAGCGAAAATTGATGTCACTACAGCAGAATACAACCTCGGAAATGCAAAAGTTAATTTGATTAAAGCAAAAAACACACTTGAATTGGCAGCCGCAGAACTTGCAAACGCGGTAGGTATTCCTGAATTAGAAAATGTTATATTAAAGGATAAACTGAATTCAAAAGCCTATAACGTAAACTTCCCTGATTTGCTGAAAACAGCAGAAGCCTCAAGACCCGCGCTCTTATCATCAAAAAAACTCAGAGATGCAGCCGAATTAAATGTCAGAGCCGCAAAAAGATCATTCGCTCCCGATTTAAGCGCATTCGGAACATTTGATCAGGGCGGACGCCAAATCGACAGTGATTACGGATATTCCGTCGGTGTTCAGCTGAATTATACAGCATTAAACCTTATGCTTCTCAAAAAACAGGTTGATCAGGCTAAAGCCGAATACAAAAAAGCAGTTGCGGATTATGAACAACAAAAACAAAACGTTTATCTGGAGGTAAAAAGCGCATACATAAGCCTTCTGAATTCTCATGACAGTATTGAAGTATCTAAGCTTGCCCTGCAGCAGGCAAAAGAACGCCAGTATCAGGCATTCAGAAGATATCAGGTCGGTTTGGGCGATGCTATAGAATTTAAAGATGCCGAAAACTCATACCTGAATGCACAGCTTGATTACTACTCAAACATGCTGAACTACAATATTAACGCAGCAGAACTTGAACGCGTAATCGGTGCCCCGATAAAAGAATCCGATATCGACTTATAGTTTGATTGATTTTTACTGCTCTTTAATATAGATTTAAATTAAGAGGAGACAAAATTGAACAGACGTGTAAAAGGCATTCTGAACGGTGCAATAGCATCAGCCAGTTACGGAACAAACCCCTTATTTGCCCTGCCGCTTTTTGCAGCCGGAATAGGTATTAACTCTGTACTTTTTTACAGGTATGCTTTAGCAGTTGTAATTTACGGTTTGTGGTTAAAATTTGTCAAAAAAACAGCATTAAACATTTCACGTAAAGAATTTTTACCCCTTTTAATTCTCGGAATATTCTTTTCATTATCCTCTTTAACGCTTTATGATGCTTTTAACTATATAGAAGCAGGTATCGCCTGTACAATTTTATTTATTTATCCTGTTCTGGTTGCGGTTATCATGGCTTTATTTTTTAAAGAAAAGATAACGAAAACAGTGATTTCTTCAATTCTTCTGACTTCTATTGGAATTATACTCTTATACAAAGGGAAAACAGGCTTAAGTTTAAACTTATACGGTGTAGGTATAGTATTTCTATCGGCTTTACTGTACGCTCTTTATATAGTCGGGGTTAAAAATATAAAAGCGGTAAAACATATTAACAGGGCTAAAATGAGTTTCTACGTAATGTTGTTCGGACTTCTGGTTTATATTATTAATCTAAAATTCTGTACTCAGCTGCAAATATTGGACAAACCCTATTTGTGGTTTCTTGCAATCGGGCTTTCTATTTTCCCTACAATAATTTCTCTTGAAACAATTACAATATCAATCAAACTTGTGGGATCAACCACAACAGCTATTTTAGGAGCTTTAGAGCCTTTAACCGCATTATTTTTCGGGGTACTTATTTTTCATGAACAACTCACCGTAAGAATTTGCATGGGAGTTGCATTAATTCTTCTCGGAGTTTTATTAATAGTTACAAGGAAGAAAAAGGTGAAATAATCCGTTCGGGTATTCCGAATTGTATACTATTTCAATAATAGGTTCTATTCCGTATTATAAGTTGACAAGTTTGTTTTTATAATATATTATTAAAGTAACTTAATTAAGTATATTTAATAAATATAAAAACAGAGGCTGATAATGAAAATTAGCAGAATAAATCCATTGTATTTTTATGGCGGAACTCAGTCAAATAACAGGCTGAAGTTCGAGGGACAAGATATCTTTACAAGAAATATTAATGAGGATAAAATAATGCAAAATAATGAAATTTTAAACAGTGTTATTGATGAGTTTAAACGGTTTGAAGAAGTAGAAGCAATTGGTATTGGCGG
>FR900459.1:126533-140362 GCA_000438175.1 Fusobacterium sp. CAG:439
CGGTTCAAGGGCTGCGAAAACAGCAGATAAGGCTTCTGATATAGATGTTTATATTTTTACGGATAAGGATATCCCTATCGGGGAACGAGCTGAAATCGTAAAAAAATACTCGTCAAATTATGAGATAGGCTGTGAATATTTCGGTGCAGGTGATGAGTTTTTTGTTGATAAAATGGGCAGACAGCTTGACGTAATGTATTTTAACAAACAGTGGTTTGAAAATAATTTCGAAAATGTATGGTTAAAACATTATCCTTCAAACGGCTATACAACATGCTTTCTGCATACATTGAATGTAATTGAGATATCATACGATAAAAAAGGATGGCTTAAGGGGTTAAAAAACAGACTGCAAACCCCTTATCCGGAAAAACTTAAAGAAAATATTATAAAGCGAAATATGATGCTTTTAAAAGATAAACCATTTGCATCATATTATGAACAGCTTGAAAAAGCAGTCAAACGAAATGATTTAAATAGTATTAATCATAGAAGTGCAGCATTTTTGGCTAGTTATTTCGATATAATTTTTGCAAAAAATAAAATTCTTCACCCGGGAGAGAAAAGACTTGTGGAATTTGCAAAAAATAATTGCAAAATTTTGCCAAAAGATTTCGAAAAAGATGTAAATAAACTTGCAGCAGGAGCTGTTTCTAAAAAGCTTGAAACTGCTTCAAGAATGGTTGAAAACTTAAGAAAAATTTTATGAAAGAAAATATAATAAAAAAAATAAATCTAGAGAAATTAAAGAGTATTTTTAGAGAAAGAAGAACCGCAACTAAATCAGAACTCGCGAGCATCTCGGGATTAAGTGTTGTTACGGTTAATTCTCTAGTAAAAACACTGCTTGCAGATAACGAAATTTTGGAAGATAAAACAATTCATCCTGACTTGGGGAGACCGGCAACTTCTTACAGGTTTAATGAAACGGTAAGGCTTGCACTTATAATTTATATGTATGAAGAAAAAAAGCAAGATATTGTTTGTTATTCGGTTTGTAATCTTTATGGAGAAACAATAAAAGCAGTTAAGGAAATAAATAAGATATCAGCGGCTTGCTTTGAAAAAAATATACAGAAACTTCTTACACAATACCCTAATATAAAAGTTATAATTTTTTCAATTCCCGGGGAAGAATACAACGGCAAGTTTTTAATCTGCGATTATTCCGGCTTAGATACAAATTTTCCTGCTGCACTGAGAAAGAAGTTCGGACTTGACATATATTTCGAAAATGATATTAATTCGGCACTTTACGGTTATTGCAGCAGGCTCAGTATTTCAAATTGTGTTGGAATTTATATGCCGTCTAAGTATCCTCCCGGTTCTGCAATTTTTTTTAAAGGGGAAATTATAAAAGGTAAAAATAATCTTGCCGGAGAAATAAAATATCTTCCTTGCGGAATTAATTGGGATGAGTTTTCTTATTCAAAAGAGGAGATGGAAAAATTTCTTTTAAATACAATAAAAATTTATATGTGCGTTTATAATCCTGAACAAATAGTTATTTACGCAAATATAAATAATACAGAATTACAAAATAAGTTAAATAAATTATTAAAAAGTAATAATGAAAAGCTTATGCTGCCTGGAATAATAATAAAAAATAATCTTAAAGATGATGTCAGTTCCGGACTTATAATTAATGCTTTAAAAAAAATAATATAATCTCAGGCACCTTTGTGATTATTTCTGAGCTTAAATGAAGAAACACATGTTGTCTCGTGGCAATATTGAACTGTAACTTTACATACAAACAGGCAAAAAACTTGTCGGCTATTTTTGTAAAATAGCCGACAAGTTTCTTTAAGTCCACCTCGTCAATATTTTTGCTCTTATTAATAGGTTATAATGCACAATTTATGACTATGTTAATTCGCATTTCTGATTTAATGTAGTCCCTCTTACTGTTAATTTCATTTCAGGAGCCAAGCTTACTGTTCTGTCAAAGTTTGTACGAATTTTATTCCATATTATTCCTGTATAACCTTTTGAAACAATATGTAAATTACGAACATTTCCATTGAAGAACAAATCATATTGCTCACCGACGCAGCAATTTTGGTTATTGTGTTCCCAGGATTTTGCTGTTATAACAGCATTCCCTGCTTGGTCATACGATATTTCATTCCAGGTTATATTAAAACAATTCACAAATGCTGCTTTTTGTTCAATTCTTAAATGAGCCTTATCAAAGCGTTCTATTGTTGTTTCTATATATGTAGATGTACTATTGACTGTTGCTAATTCTTGAGCTCCATTTTTCATAAAAGCTACACTATAGCCTATAGGTGCGGCTTCTTGTTGAGCATCGAAGTTATAGCCTTGTTCAATAAATTCGTGTATAGTGTCAATATTAATTTGCGGCACGGCACTGAAAGCAGAACTGCCTCCTCCGTAGATAAAGACATCCAAAGAGAAATTATCTTTAATATCTTTATAATCAACTTGAGCGTTGGAATCTAGGTTTGCTGGAGAGGTTAGTATGGCATTTAATTTTGCGCTTAAATCTATTGACTTATTATTGGTTTTAAAATGCACATATATAATACGTCCATAATTTACATTGTTAACGATCCCCAAAGGATTTTTGTCATTGATACCCAGTCCTCGTAATTCATCTTCAGAAACAGATCCATCAATAATATCGCTAGGTTTCTGAAAATTATTTAATGTTACATTATAATAAATCTGTTCGAATTTCAAAATCCAGTCTCTGCTTTCAGAATTTTCAATTGCATTGAAATCAATATTGAAATTCAATTTTGAACTAGCGATGTTTAAGCCTAATGCTGCACTTAATTGATGCTGGCTTTTTACTTCATATAAACTGTGCTTTACTTTTGCGGCAATATTTCCGTTTGGATTATTTTGTTTCCACTCGGCAATCTTAGCTTTAATTGCAGCATCAAGTTCATATTTCGTTAATGTATTAACTTCGATACCTGTATCCATATTAGGTAAATCGATGCTGAACTTTGTCGGTTTTGTTTTTAAGGTTACCATCAACGGGTTGTTTTCAATTAAATTACTATTACACAAGACCATTGCACCTGGAAAGAGTCTTGAAGCCAATGAGTCAACATATGTAAGCTCTGATGTATTATTTGCTACAGAACATTGTTTTTTCTTTATCACAAGAAAAGTGCCATCTTCTTCTAATTTTCCATCTTCTTTTTTGTATTCAGGTACACTTGAATTATCAACAAGAATATTTCTGGAATCGTAGTTTAATCCATTGATATAAGTATCAACACAATTTAAGGTATTTGACATATTAAAATCTCCTATAATTTATACATATTATTAAGTCCTAAAATAGTTTTTAGTTTAAGGGGGAAATATATTATGGTATTGTTTTATTCTCATAAAGCCTCCTTTCCTGTGTATTGCAATTTTTATTTTATTCGGTATATTTTGGCAAATGTGGTAATTAATTATGTCACCGTTTACATAAAAAAAAGGGCTCAATTATATGAGCCTTTTATAGGTAAGCAGATTTATAATATTACTGTTTAGAATAGATAGTTTTACCTTCTACATAAATATCATTATTTAAGTTTTGTATTTTCCCAGTCAAATTAACAGGTGTCAAATGTATATGGATCATGAATCCAATATTTTGCAGATTGATTTACACCTCGTTGTGGAACTGAATAAACCTTTCCGGTCTTTTATTCTTGTAATAAAGCCGGATTACTCAAATTTTGTTCTTTTGGATAAAATTCTAATAGAATTCTTGAGATGTTGGTTAAATTATTTCAAGCATAAGCTTTTTTGTCTTTATTGCCGAAATTTTGGTCATTCAAATCTTCCAAGGTATGTGCAAGAGATGCAGTGAATTTGGAGTAATATTCTTTTTTCTGAGCCGCTTCTGCACTTTGCTGAGTTAAATCTTTTTCATAAGATTTTATCATTTGGCCATGGTACATTTTTTTATCTATTTGTTGAAGTACAATATACATAATTTTGTCTATTGTACTATGCCCTTTTATGTTTCCTTTTTGATGATTGATACCCTCTATTTTGTTATTATAGTAGTCTTAATTGTTTTTTGCGGTCTCAACGATATAACTAATCATTTTCTGCAATTCATCATCAGATAGAACATTTGTTTTTGTATATTCTTCTGCTGAATTTAAGATATTCATAAAAGAATTATTTACAAAATCTTCGGGAATACCTTTATTATCTGACTTTTGTTTCTGCATTTATGGAAATTAATTATGACTTTTCACGAGTCATTAAAAGAGGCAGTTCCAGTTCATATAATATGTCATTGATGTAAAACAGCCTGTTTTGCATATTATTTGAAGTGTTTTCAAGAAGCCATTTTATTGTCATATCATAAGCAATAGATTCTGATAAAATATATCCGGCTTTTTGCAGTAAAGAATATATTTCTTCAAGTTTTAAATCTAATGATATTGCAAGAGCAATTAAAGAAGTTTTTGTCGGATGATAATCTGATTTTATCCGTCTGTACATTCTTTCGCTAATCAGTGCTCTATCATATATAATTTTATTTTTTTTGTGTGAATTGTATATTAAATAGTTTAGATGTTCGTTAAAATTAGGATTTTTATTTAAAGTATAGCCGGCTTTGTTTGCAAGTATTTCTTTTTCAGATTCTGACAAATTAAATACTTCTGCAGCAGTATAAATTATTTTTAACTTGTAGTTTTTTTGTCTGTACGCTATGTGGATTTTTTGACCAATAAACTAGGTACTGTTTCTTTAATCCTATCAAAGAGTAAACTTCTTCTATATTTTTAATTCCATGTTCTTTTTGAAAATCTTTTGCTAGCTTTTTTAATGCTGTTACAAAATTTTCTTGAAGTGTGATACCTCTTTCTTCTAACCATTTTTCTGCTTTTTTGCTTGTCATTTGTTTCCTCCTTTATTCTTTTTATAACTTAATTAACTTCTCTGCGTTTAAAAGTTGATTAATATAATCTCGCGCAGAGTTCGAGATTAATCTGTATGATTGTTGTGCATAAGCTCTGTATGGATTTTTAGCGGTGGTATGTGGAAACATACTATGTTGAAACTGTGCAATAATATCATAGAGAGGAATACAATCTTTAATGACTTTGTCTATGACTTCAACATTGTATAGCTCTACATAATATTTATAATGGCTTAACCCGGAATATTTATTTATCATATTTTGTGTTGCAATATTAGTATCAACAAAACCATATGTGTTTGCTCTGCCAATAATTTTGGGAGATGATTTTTTATTGTACTCATCTATAATTACAAGAAATAATAATTTTTCACTTGATAGCATTCTTGGGCATTTAGGAGAACAAGTCATAAATTTATTATTAATATTTAATAAATCATCGGTATCTGAACGGCCATGTGAATATTCAAATTTTAAAACTCCTGTTTCTATCATTTTCCCTCCTTATACATTTACTTCTTGTTTTTTGAACAGCATCTCATAAAGAGCCTTGTATTATCCATTTTCAATGAATATAAACTCATCATGATTATCAGATTCCACTAATTAACCACCATTTATAAATGCAATTTTGTCTGCATTTATTATTGTTGAGAGTCTGTGTGGATTACAAATAATGTTTTATCTTTTTTCAAATTGTTAATAATTTTTTGTACAATTGCTTCTACTTTATTATCCAAGTCTAAAGTCGCTTTGTCAAGTAATGCGCTGAAAATTTATTTATTTGCTGTTAACCTTTCTTATATCCTCAAAAAATTTAATCGGTTTGCAAGGATTACCAACCGCTATACAGTTATCAGGGATAGAACGACTTACAACACTTCCTGCTCCGATTATACTATTTTTTCCGATTGTAACCCCGGGTAAAATTATTACCCCGCCGCCTATCCAAGCACCGTCTTTGATTTCAACAGGGTCAGCACCTGTTCTAAAATACATAGTATCGGTTTCATTTCTATCTAAAATATATCTATTCTCAGGTAATATTGGGTGATGAGAAGTGTATATTTGCAAGTTTGGAGCAAGCAGAACGCAAGAACCTATTATTATTTTTTCATTATCTATAAAAGTAGTATTAGGACCTACTATTACATCATCACCAATAAAAATATTCTTCCCTGTATCACAATAGAAATTTGTACCAACAGAAACATTTTTACCAATAGAACCAAACAAATCTTTAAGAATTTCTCGTTTTCTTGTTGTATTTTCGTAATCCAAAGAATTGTATTCTTTAAATAATTTTTCTGCTTTTGTATGAAAATTTATGTGTTCAGGAGTATCACATTTTATGTAATTATACTTTTTATTAGTCATAAACTGATTATGACATGGAAATGTAAAAATATAAATATATATAATAACTTAGAACTAAAAAACGCCTTTGGGCGAATGCTCAAAGACGTAAATTTTAAAAATGGCTGGGGCGGAAGGATTCGAACCTCCGAATGCCTGGACCAAAACCAGGTGCCTTACCACTTGGCGACGCCCCATCACGGGTTACGTTTATTATTGTACCCGCTGAAACTTTATTGTCAATATTGATTACTTGACAAAAGTAGTCAAATAAGACATAATTATTTATACAGGAGGTCAAAAGTATGATTATTAAAGCTCTGAAGATTGCCCCCCCCCCGACAAGCGCAGCCGCTTGACCCGACACATTGGGGCTTTTAAGAATTTTAAGGGGATATTTCAAGGATTTACTCTTGCTGAAATTTTGATTACGCTTGGGATTATAGGTGTTATTGCAGCGATTACAATGCCATCACTGATTGCGGCACACAAAGCTAAAGAATTAGAAAGCAGATTTAAAAAGACATATTCTGTTATTTCACAAGCATATATTTTAACGAAAAATACATTAGGAATTGATAACATTCATGAAACATATACATATTATGATTATGATACAAACTCTTACGTTTTCGCAGAAGAATTTATAAATGAATATAATAAAAACCTTAAAGTAATAAAAACCGTAGATTTTTACAGTTACAAAAATTATAACGGCACACGAACAATTACGGAAAATAGAGGAAATGATTACCCTGCCCCGTGTAATATATTGCCTGACGGGAGTTCTGTAAATGTAAGCATAAATGCTGACGGAGATGTTACAACAAAAAGAAATATATGGATTGCAGTTGACACTAACGGACCTAAAGGCGGACCTAATAAATATGGGCATGACATATTCAGATTTATGATTGATAATACTGACAGGTTAATGCCTGTTAAACCTATCAGTGAAGACAGTATTAACCCCGATCTGGAAGATATAGCAGGAAGACCCTGTGACATAAAATCAAATCAACTTGCAAACGGAGAAGGATGTGCATGGTATGCATTAAATAATATTTGTCCATGGGATAAAAAGAAAAAATATTGGGAAACACTACCTAAATAGAAATAAATGGACTTCTTTCCACAGCCTTAATAACTTCTATCCCATCGCTCAAAATGTTTTGAAAAACATCCAATATCATAATTTCACTTTCGAAATGCCCGATATCAAAAACAATAATCGGGCTTTCCAATGCCGTATGGAATTTCAAATCACCTGTAACAAATCCATCCGCCCCGTATTCAACAGCTTCCGGAATAAATTCGGAGCCGCTTCCTGCACAAAATGCGATTTTTTGCAAAGTTTTTTTGTTGAAATTATTCACATAACGCAAATTTGGTGAAATACTTTTCAGAATTCTTATAAACTCCTGAATATCAATTTCACTGTCCAGACTTACAAGTCTTACAAAATCACCGATATTTGCAGCTTTCTCTAAACCGAGTGAATTTATAAATTTATCGGTAGTTCCGCCTTCCGTTCTGTCCATATTAGTATGCGCGGAATATATATCGATGTCACACCATGAAAGAGGGACGAAAAATAGCGGGTGATGGGATATTATCATATCACATTTTTTTTCACGGGCTTGTTTAATTATATCTTCTGTTACCGTTAAAGCAAGCATAACTTTTTTCACATCGCATTTACAAGTATTAACAGCCCAGCCGGAGCAGTCCCAATTTTCGGCAAGCTCAAGCGGGGCATATTTTTCAATTTTCCTGACAATTTCATGTTTATCCATAGATTTCCTCAAAAATCTTACGTGCAATAGTTAATTTATCCGCTTTTTCAAGTTTTTTCATATTGCCGTTTTTATCTAAAATTGTAACTTCATTATAGTCGCTTGAAAAGCCTATATCTTTTCTTGAGATATCGTTTGCAATCAAATAGTCGCAGCCTTTTTTATGAATTTTTTCTTTTGCGTTTTCAATTAAATTTTCACTTTCCGCGCAAAATCCTACTACAATCTGCCTTGTTTTGCGTGACGATATCTCTTTTAATATATCCGGATTTTTCACAAGTGTAAGTGAAATTTCATCATCACATGTTTTTTTTATTTTTTGAGATGCAATTTCTTTTACTCGGTAATCAGCAACTGCCGCAGCCATAATAACACAGTCCGCATTTTCAAATTCCTTTTCAACCGCTGATTTCATATCCAGGGCAGATTTAACTTTTATAACACTATACTTTCTTGAAACATCTTTTGTCGTAATCAAAGTTACTTCAGCTCCGAGATTTTTAGCGGTGTCGGCAAGCGCAAGCCCCATTTTCCCTGATGAGTAATTCGAAATATATCTTACGGGGTCAATGTCCTCTATTGTTCCGCCTGATGTTATAACTATTTTTTTATTATTAAGCGGTTTATGATTTAAAAGCTCAACGGTTTTATCAAAAATCTTTTCAAGGCTGCAAAGCCGTCCTTTACCTTCATATCCGCAGGCTAAATAACCGCTTTCTGGTTCTAATATTTCATAATGAAGTTTATGCAGATTATCCTGAACAACAGGATTTTCCCACATATTACAATTCATTGCGGGGGCTATAATTACAGGTTTTGTAAAAGCACATGCTATAGAGGTTAAAAGATTGTCGCACACACCTGATGCAATTTTTGAAATTGTATTTGCCGTTGCAGGTGCTATTACCATAATATCGGCACAATCAGCATAAGAAATATGTTCAGGTTTAAAATCATTTACTTCAAATTCTTCCACGGCAACTTCATTTTGACTTAAATTTTGCAATGTAAGTTTCGTAACAAAATTCAGTGCATTTTGGGTGCATACGACAAGAACATTTGCATTCGCGCGTTTGTACATTCTGATAAGCTCACATATTTTATATGCGGCAATGCCGCCGGTAATCCCGACAAGTATTGTTTTTCCGCTCAGCATTTTTCCTGTTCTCCGCTTATTACCCGCTCAAGTTCCGATATTGCTTTATCCAAATCATCGTTTACTATTTTATAATCAAAATTTTCAGCTCGTGCAAGTTCTTCTTTTACGGCTTCAAGACGCTTTTGAATTGCTTCTTCTTCTTCAGTGTGACGTCCTCTTAAACGCTTTTCCAAATCTTCTAAAGACGGCGGGCAAATAAATATTAACACAGATTCAGGCATTTGTTTTTTTACCTGAAGTGCACCCTGCGTATCTATTTCAAGAATTATATCCTTCCCTTGTGCAAGGCATTGATTTATAAATTTTTTCTTAGTTCCGTAAAAATTTCCCGCAAATTCAGCCCATTCGAGAAATTTATCATTATCAATACAATCTTTAAAATCTTCTTTTGTCATAAAAAAATAATTTACGCCGTCAACTTCTCCCGAGCGCGGGGCACGTGTTGTACAGGATACAGACAGCATAAAATCGGGGTTTCTTGATAAAAAGCCTTTTAAAACAGTGCCCTTGCCGACACCGGATGAGCCTGATACTACAAACAATTTTTTATTCATAGTATAATTATACAATGAACAAGAAAGCAATTAACAAATTTGTGAAAAAAATTAATACTGCAAAAACCAATAAAGAACTGGCAGATATTATAAATCAGGGATTTATGGATATTACGGGGGCTCAAGCCTGTTGGACAGGCTTAATAAACTGGGAAACAAATCAGATTGAAGTAAGAAAAATAAAATCATCAACTGATTTTCAAAAAAATAAAAAGCTAAGCTCCGACGTAAAAGAAATAAGGCAGACAGCTTACGATTACTATAAAAACTTTGAAATCGAGGATTTGAATGAATACTTTGAGCTGACTTCTAAAAAAAATATAATTCTTCTTCCTTTAATATACAGAAATAATTCGTTAGGCTATATCGGAATGATTAGCGAGGATGATAATTTTAACAAAAAAAATATTGAAACGGTAAATATTATTCTTGAATATATATCTTCCAGACTGGAAATTATTTCTTTATACGAAGAAAGAAAAAGAAGCGGGCGTGAAAGAATTGAGTTTCTCGCCAGTATTTCACACGAATTTAAAACTCCGCTTAATTCAATAATGGGATTTTCGGACTTGCTGGCAGAAAACTTTCAGGGAACGGAAAATGAAAAATACTTAAACAATATTTCCAAAAGTTCTGCATATTTAATGAAATTAATCCAAAATGTTCTTGATTATACAAAAGATGAATACGGAGTAATGGAGTTAAAGCCTGAAAAATTCAGGGCTAAAGAAATTATAGACGACATAATATGGAGCTTTGAAGAAATCAGAAAAGAAAAAAACATTACTTTTAACTACATATTGTCAGACGTAATTATAAAAGCCGATTTGATAAGGTTTAAACAGCTTGTATACAATCTTATTTCAAACGCTGTTAAATTCAGCAAAGAAAACAGTACAATATCAATTGTAACTTTTGTAAATAACAAAAAGGAATTTACTTTTGAAATAAAAGACAGAGGCGACGGAATAAGCAAAAAAGATCAGGCAAAAATATTTAACTTTTTTACTCAGGTCAACAGAAGCCAGCTTAAACGACAGCAAGGCTCAGGCGTAGGGCTTGCACTGTGCAGAAAAATTGTCCGTTCGCATGGCGGAGAAATTTTTGTAAAGTCCAAATTGCATTACGGAAGCAAATTTTGTTTTACAATTCCTCAAAAAAAATCCTCCCGATAAAAGGAGGATTTTTTACTAACTGTGTTTTTTCTTTCGTTCATCGAGCATTAATACCGTACATATCGCGATACATATCACAGCCGAGAAAACCCAGAATACGATTGCACCGTTCCACCCGAACTTATCAACCATAAAACCCGTACCGGTTGAAGATAAAACGGCTCCGATATATCCGAATGTCCCGGTAAAGCCTGTTGCGGCAGATGCTACTTTTTTAGAGCTTGATTCAACTGCACACAAGCCGCCGATCATCATCTGAGGTCCGTATGTAAATGCTCCTAAAAGCCCGATAAGAATAAAATCAACGGTACTTATTGTATTAAATTTTAATAATACGAGGCAGATTACAACTCCGATTAAGTATATAAGATTAACGGGAGCTCTCTGACCTTTAAAAATTTTATCTGAAATTAATCCCGCACAAATTGTCCCTACAATCCCGACAAGAGGAAGCGAACTTAACTTCATAGCAGCCATTTCAAGAGAATTGTGTTTTGCTTCGCTTAAATATTTTATCATCCAGTCTTCAGCACCAAATCTTATGATGTAAACAAAAATATAAGCTATAGCCAGCATCCAGATTGTTTTATTATATAAAATATTTTCCTTAAATATTTCTACGTAAGTTCTGTTATCTTCATTGCAGTCAGCCTTTTTAGCCGCAACAGGTTCGTTATTGTAAGTTTCAATATCAGGAAGCCCTAATGACTGCGGTCTGTCGCGCAATCTGTTGTACAGCCATATTGAAACAAGTACAGCCAGAGTTCCGGGCACAAAGAAAGCCATTTTCCAACCGAAATGTGCAACCAGAAAGCCTGAAATTATAACGCTCAAAAATGTTCCTGTCTGATGAGAACAAGACCATAATGACCATTTTGTACCTCTTTCGGAATTAGAATACCAATAGGTCAAACTTTTAGCTACAGCCGGAAATCCCGCAGACTGAAACCATCCGCTTGCTCCCCAGAAAAATACAAACAGCCATAATAAAATAGTGTTTGTCGGAAGTCCGAAGAATGAAACCTGTCCCGGAGTAATAAATACAGCAGATAAGCCGAAGCATAAATTCGCTATTGCGGTCATAATCAATGCTGTTGGTAAAAATTTACGAACATCAGAACCGTCCGCAAAAACACCGTTTACAAATTTCCCGATACCGTAAGTTAAATATAAAGAACTGCCCAAAAGCCCGAGTTCGGTATTTGAATATCCGTATTCGGCACTTAAACCCGGCAATGCTACGGCAATATTTTTTTTACATAAATAAAATACCGTGTAACCGATAAAACAAGCATAAAAAATTCTTAATCTCCAATGAGCATACATGCTCTTAACCTGTTCTTTATCCTGAATAGTCTCTTTTACGGGGGGTTCTTTAAAAAATTGTGCTATCTTTTTCAACATAATCTATTTTCCTGCCTTAATTATTTGAATATTTCGAGTCTCTGTAATTTCCTGACGGGCATCTTTAATAAGTTCCCTTTTTTCTTCGTCAAGTCTGCATCCTCCGACAAGCCTGTCAATAAATCCGGTGTTCAGTTTAACCGCTTTTTCAAACGCTCCGACTTCTTCAAGCACATCTTTTATTTGATGCAGGTCATAGCCGAAAGATTGCTTTGAGTTATAAACAAGGGTTTCACCCGACTGTGAGATAATCGGTTCTCCACCCTGTTCAAAATATAATTTAAAAACTGATTTTAAATCCTGTAATTCTGATTGCAAAGTAGTAACTGTCTGTTGAATTCTTAAAAATCTTTCAAACAAATATTCAACATTATCAAGCTGTTTAACTTCCCAGTCATATTTTTGCAAATAAAGTTTTTTAAGTTTCGGATAAGCAAGTGCAAGTCCCATTGTATCAGCCATTGCACGGTGGTGATTTTTAAGTTCTACTTTAAATTTTGTTGTTAAAGCTTCAAGACCGTGAGAGCATAAATCCGGATAGACCTCTTTAAACATCTGCTGAGAATCAATTCTGGGATTTTTAAGTTCCAGCCCTGTTGTTCTCAGGCTTGCCTCATTGAGAAAAGAATAATCAAAGATGCAGTTGTGAGCAACGATAGGAAAATCTCCGATAAATTCAAGGATTTCGGGCATTGCCTCTGCTTCTGTCGGGGCATCGGCTACCATTTCCTGTGTAATCCCGTGAATAGCCATACTGGATTTTCTTATATGCTGTTCGGGGTTAATAAGAGTTTGAAACTCATCTTTTATCTTACCGTTTTCAAGCCTGGCAGCGGCAAACTCAACCATTTTTTCTTTTGTAAAATCCAAGCCTGTAGTTTCCGTGTCCAGAACAATTTCAATAATCTTTTTTCTTGCCATATTCTTATCCTATAGAGTTCTATTAAGATAATAGCACAAAAAAAATTTCTGTGTTAGAATAAATCCGTTAAACAAACAGTAAGGAGATGTGTGATGTCAAACGCAGTTGATATTAATGATGCAAGTTTTGAGCAGGAAGTCATAAATTGTGAGCAGCCTGTTGTAGTAGATTTTTGGGCACCCTGGTGCGGTCCATGCAGAAAATTGGGACCGATTTTGGACGAAGTTGCACAAGAATTCTCAGGCAAAGTGAAATTTGTAAAAGTTAACACTGATGAAAATCTTAAAACAGCACAGGATTACTCTATAAGCGGTCTTCCAAGCCTTCTTGTATTCAAAAACGGCAAAGCTCTTGAAAGACTTGTAGGCTTAATGCCGAAATCAACTATTATTTCTAACATTGAAAAACATTTATAATCCTGATTGTTACATATTGTAAACTCCGTAAAACGCTTGTTTTACGGAGTTTTTTAATGTTTATAAGGATTTAAACCCGTTATTTGTTAAAGTTTTTCCCCCTGAATTCCGATAATCAGATAAAGGAAAAAAGGATTA
>FR900460.1 GCA_000438175.1 Fusobacterium sp. CAG:439
CTATAGTATCACAATAAATTAATGAGTTAGATACGGCACCGAATAAATTCGGTGCCTTTCCCTGAAAAAAGAAATCTTTACATTGTAGTTTCATAAGTTATAATAAAGATACAGTATAATCTAAGAATAAAGGTATAGTATGAGTAAATATTTATTAGAAGTCGGATGTGAAGAATTACCTTATAAATTTATCCCGTCTGCTATTCAGCAGCTTAAAACAGGTTTTGAAAACTTTTTAAATTCAAATAAGGTTGAATTTGAAGATGTTAAAGTATATGCAACCCCCAGACGTCTGGCAGTTATTGTATCAGGCTTGGAAAAGGAAAGTAAAGATGAAATAAAAATTGTTAAAGGTCCGATAAAAAAAGTTGCTTACGATGAAAACGGAAATTTAACAAAGGCTGGTGAAGGTTTTTGTAGAAAAAACGGCTTAAATCCTGAAGATTTATATATTGAAGATGATTATCTTCATGCAAAAATCACCATAAAAGGTAAATCGATTGTCGAACTTATAAAAGAAAATGTTCCTTCAATTGTTCTGAAACTTCAAGGCTCACATTTTATGCGTTGGGCAGATAACGATGAAAAATTTTCACGTCCTATAAGATGGATTGTTTCTATACTTGACAGAGAAGAAGTCAAAATAAAAATTATTGATAAAGAAAGCTCAAATGTTACCCGCGGTCACAGATTTGCTCAACAAAACGTTTATATAAATAATCCTGACGATTATGTTGAAATTATGCGTAATTGCTGTGTTATCGTTGATCAGGAAGAAAGAAAACAACGAATTATAGACAGAGCTAAAGAAGAAGCAGCAAAATTAGGTGCAGTTCCCTATTATACTGATGATTTATTGGAAGAAGTTACTTTTATTACCGAATATCCTGTACCTGCAGTATGCGAGTTTAACCCTGATTATTTAAGGCTTCCTGAAGAGCTTGTCGTAACTGTTATGGCTGTTCATCAAAGATATTTCGCTTTGTATAAAGAAGGCAAACTTATTAATAAATTTATTACAATGACAAATTACCTAGGTGATGAGTTTGAAAATATTAAAGCGGGAAATGTTCGTGTAATTAAAGCCCGTCTTGATGATGCGGTATTCTTCTTTAATGAAGATACTAAAAAGCCGCTTGCCGGTTATGTTGAAGACTTAAAAGGCATTACTTTCCAAAAAGGTATGGGCTCAATGTATGATAAAGCTCAACGACTTATTAAATTGTGCAGATTAATGGTTGGCAATAATCCTTCAGTTGAAAGAACTGCACTTCTTGCCAAAGCTGATTTGACAACTAATCTGGTATTTGAGTTTACTGAACTTCAAGGTTTTATCGGAGCTGATTATGCAAGAGTATCAGGAGAGCCCGAAAATGTTTGCGAAGGTATTAAAGAACACTACTTCCCTCTCAATGCGGATGGAGAGATTGCGGCAACACAAGAAGGACAAATTGTAGGTATAGCCGATAAAATTGATACAATTTGTGCTGTGTTTGCAGAAGGTAAGAAACCTACAGGTTCATCCGATCCGCTTGGTGTACGCCGTGCTGCTTTAGGGATTATAAGAACAATTCTTGCAAATAATTTAAAAATTGATTTAACAACTTTGATTACTGAAACATTGCTTCTGCTGCCTGTTTCTACGGAAGGTGAAAATCTCGCTGACAAATTCAAAAAGGCTGCGGGGTCGTGTATAAGCCGTGTTTCAGGAAAAGTTACCGATGAAATTCATGAATTCTTTATTCAAAGATTAATTATCTTTTTGTCGGAAAAATATGCGAAAAATGTTTTGGAAGCCTGCGCTGCCAATAAAAATCCTCTTACTGATTTAACAGATTATATTAAACGCGTGGAAGCTGTTTCCAAATTGAATTCGGAAGCAGTTCTTGAAAGTGCTAACAGAGTTCTGCGAATTCTTAAAGAAGATTCCAAAAAATCCGTTAATAAGAATTTGTTTAAAGAACCTGCCGAAAACATGCTTCTCAGTCAAATTGAAACTGTATCGGATGATTTGGATTATGAAGCATATTTGAAGCAGTTAGAAGAAATTAACCCGTCTGTAGAAAAATTCTTTAACGATGTTCTTGTCATGGATAAAGATGAAAATGTTAAGGAAAACAGATTGGCTTTACTTACTTTGTTGAAGAAAAAATACAATCACCTCGCTGATTTCAGTAAATTATAAAGAATTGTAAACAATCATTGTAAAAAAGTAAATTATTTTTTTCAGGATACTTTACAATAGTACGAAGAAGGTAAAGCAAAATTTTTAAACAATATATGGTAGGAGTCAACTTATGCTAAACCGATTGAAAAATTTAAAAGTTGTTAAGACATTAGGCAGACAAATCAGTCCGAAATTACGCTGGCTGAATTTTATGAACCGTAGTGTCGATAAATCATCTCCTGATTATATCAGAATGATTAGCGGGGTTGACGAATTGAAATCAAGTTCTGACGAACGCAAGCTGGAAGCAATGGTCAGAGAACAACTCAAAGAAGAATTCCCGAATATCGAGAATATGAAATCTTATGAGCTTCTTGTAGATGCAGTAATTCATAACTACAAGAAAAAACAGCTTCAAGCTATGGATGAGATGGAAAAATAATTGATACTCATCAAAATTAATAACAGATAGCATCCCTCAGGGGATGTTATTTTTTTATATTTTTTATTTATTTATAAAAAAGGAGAGATAGAAATGACAACAACAATTATCGGTGTAACTTTGGAAAATCGTGTTGAAACTGCCGTTGAATTTCAGAAACTCATTACAAAATTCGGCTGTGAAATCAGAACAAGAATAGGGCTTCATCCATCGCGTGAAGATATTTGTCTTAACCGCGGTATTGTTTTATTGGAAGTAAACGGCGAAGCAGAACTTTTGAAGGAAGAACTTTCAAAACAGTGGGAAATTCAAACAATGGAATTTGAATTATAACTTTTGTAAACCTTTTAAAATTTTTATAGCAAAAAAAAATATTTATGGTGTTTAATGCAAATGGGAATTAGACCAGATGATAACGCCCGTAAATGCTTCACAATCTAACCTGTTATATAAGGCGCTTCAAAAGAAATCGCCGAACGGTAAAACAGAAGCTGATAAACCGGATAGAACAAGCATCTTTTATATTAATGATTTCCACGGTAAATCCATAAATATGGAAAGAGCAATTACTGCATCAAATGCTTTTGATTGTTTTGTCCCGTCTGCACCTACAGATAAGTTAAAGCTTTCCTCGGGAGATATTCAGCTCGGGGAACCTGTTGCTGCAAATAAAGTTATGGTTGAGGCTCAAAATATAATGGGTATTATGGCTTCGGCTATGGGAAACCATGAATACGATATGCCTAAACATATTGCCGAGCTTATTCCGCATATGGGGTATAAAATGCTTGCATGCAATATAAATATTAAGCCCGATAATCCGCTTTACAACAAAATTGAAAAATCTTATATTCAGGAAGTTAACGGAAACAGATACGGTATAATAGGAATTACTCCGGTAGATTTATTCTCAAGGCTAAAATACGGAAAACTGTTTGAAGAACTAAAAATTGACGGAATTGACAGCACAATAAAAGATGTTCAAGAAGAAGTTAATAGATTAAAAGAACAAGGTGTTGACAGAATTATACTTCTGTCACACGTCGGTTTCGGCTATGACCAAAAAATTGCACGCGAAACAGAAGGTATTGACATTATTCTCGGCGGGCACTCACATAATCTTGTTACGGATGTTAAACAGGGTATTAACCTGTTTAATTCTAAATCAGGTGAACCTGTTGTTATTACACAGGCAGGACGTGATGGTAATTATTTCGGAGTGCTTAACGTTGAATGGAATAATAAAGGAGTAATGACAAAGGTTCAAAATAATGTCACCGGCACCCGCGGTTTTAAGCGTAATCCCGTTGTAAGGCATATATTTGAACAAATTCTCGGCAAACCGAAAGTTGTCGGTGTTATTAATTCAGCACCGCCTCCGCTCAATAATGCTTCAATTGAACCGAGCGGTCATGCCAATTTCCTCTGTGACTGTATGAAGGAAGAACTGGGAACTGATATTGCCTTGTTTGGTTCGGCAACAATAAGAGGTTTCTTTGAAGCTGGGAAATTAGATACAAGATGGCTTGAAGATATTTCTCCTTTCAAAAATAAAATGGTTGTAGCTAACTATTCCGAAAAGGAAATTGTTGATATGCTGCGCGTTTCTTCGAAATCTCTGGTCAATACAAACAATAAACCCGGTATAGTCCATGTTTCAGGATTAAAATATAAAATTTCTAAAAACGGGGAACTAAAATCTGCGTCATTTGTTGATAAAAATGGTAAAGAAACTCCTATTGATATAAATAATCCGAGAACAGATAAAATTTATAAAACAGCATTAGCTGATTATTATGCGCAAGGTCATGACGGTTTTACAATGCTTAAAAAATATGATCAAGCTGAAAAAATTTATGATTTTGATGTTTGTAAATGCATAGAGGATTATATGCATAAACACCCTGAACCTGTTGACATAATTGATGATGGCAGAATTCAAGTGGTTGATTAAGTTGAAATTTTACTCCTGATTTGTTATACTTAAAATGTAAGTATGAAAGGAGCTATAATGAAAAACTTATTTAATTGTGCAACGCGGGGGGGGGC
>FR900461.1 GCA_000438175.1 Fusobacterium sp. CAG:439
GTATCGGGTCAAGCGGCACGCTTGGCGTTTACTCTTGCCGAGGTGCTTATAACTTTAGGAATAATCGGCGTTGCAGCATCTTTGACGATGCCTTCATTAATTCAGAAACATAAAGAAAAAGAACTTATTACCCGTACAAAGCGAGTTTATTCTGTAATACAAAATGCAGTTCTTATGGCTCAGAAGGAAAACGATACTATTGGTGATAATACTTTTTTGTTTGATACAAGTAAGACAAGCGCCGAAGTTGCTTCAAATTTCGCAAAATATTTTAACGGCGCAAAGGTCTGTGTTTCTAACAGTAAAGACTGTTCAAATTACTATTACAGTGTTAAATTTGCAACCAGAAGGAAAGATGATACAAGCGGTACTACAATTGCTACAAACCTGCCTACAGCACGTATAATTACAAATGACGGTGCAGTAATAGCTGTTAATCAGATATCTTCCTGTGAGAGAACGTCAACGGATTGTAAAAGAGATGAGGATTATAACTGCATAAAAGATGAAAACGGAAATACAACCGATGTTATAAAAACCTCCTATAATTGTGCTTTCATTGATTTTGATGTAAATGGTCCGAAACCTCCTAACCAGTTTGGTCAAGACGTTTATGAACTTTCTGTCAATGTTGATAAAATTGTTCCTAATCTTTCAAACCTGCCGGGAGGCAAAAGTTTTAAAAATATTTTGACCGGTATTGATAAATTAGAGTATACAAAATACAATGTAGGTGAAAGTGACTAATTAAAAAAAGCTCCGATAATTCGGAGCTTTTTTTATTTTATTTTTGACCGTTGAATGCCTGCAATCCTAAATATTTTGCGGCTGAGCCGAGTTTTTGTTCAATTCTTAAAAGCTGATTGTATTTTGCCATTCTGTCAGAGCGTGATGCCGAACCCGTTTTGATTTGACCGCTGTTTACGGCAACTGCCAGATCTGCAATAAACGTATCTTCAGTTTCACCTGATCTGTGTGAAATTATTGTTGTATAACCTGCCGCATGAGCCATTGATATTGCATCAAGTGTTTCAGATAATGTTCCTATCTGGTTAACCTTAATCAAAATTGAATTTGCAACATTGCGTTTAATACCGTCTGCAAGACGTCTTGTGTTGGTTACAAAAAGATCATCTCCGACAAGCTGGCAATGGTTTCCGATCCGTCGGGTCAGCATTTCCCAGCCTTCCCAATCCTGTTCTGCCATGCCGTCTTCTATTGAAATTATCGGATATTTCTTCACCCAATCTTCCAGAAAATCTGTCATTTCTTTGTTGTCAAAAGATTTTCCCTCACCTTTAAGGTTATATTTTCCGTTTTCGAAAAACTCTGATGAAGCAACGTCAAGACATATTTTAATCTGGTCTGTGTTGTATCCTGCTTTATCAATTGCTTCCAGAATTACTTCAATCCCTTCTGCATTTGACCCTAAATTCGGAGCAAAACCGCCTTCATCACCAACTGATGTTGCCATACCTTTGCTTTTCAATACATTTTTTAATGTATGGAAAACATTGCAGCCCATTTCAATAGCGTGTGAAAAACTTTCTGCACCTACAGGCGCAATCATAAATTCCTGAAAATCAATGTTGTTATCAGCATGAGCACCGCCGTTAATAATATTCATCATAGGTACCGGCAGAGTTAAAGCGTTAATTCCGCCCAAATATCTGTATAATGCCATTCCGTAAGCTTTTGAAGCTGCTTTTGCAACAGCAAGGGAAACTCCTAAAATTGCATTGGCTCCGAGTTTTGATTTATTTTCAGTTCCGTCCATATCAATCATGAACGTGTCAATTTCTTTCTGGTGAGAAGCTTTTTCGCCGATAAGCTCGGGGGCTATAATATTGTTTACATTATCAACAGCTTTTTGAACGCTTTTACCCATATATTTGGACTTGTCGCCGTCGCGAAGTTCGAGGGCTTCAAATATTCCCGTTGAAGCTCCCGATGGAACTGCCGCGCGTCCTTTTACTCCGTTAGTTAATTTTACATCCACTTCGACCGTCGGATTGCCGCGCGAATCCAAAATTTGTCTTGCATAAACATCTTCAATATAAGTTGACATATAAGACCTCCATTAGTACACTTTTATGCAATTCTGTCATAAAACATTTATCTTTGCAAGTAGGTTATTAGTCTAAATATATGATGTATTGTATTTGAAAAATATATATAATTTTTAAATGGACAAAAATCAATTACATCAAAAGTTTCAAGAATTATATACTAAAAAATTAGAACCTAAAATTATCCCTCTTGAGCAAGAAAGAAAATCCATTGCAAAAGCATCAAATATTAATTTGTTAATTGCTGTACTTTGTCTTATTGGCTCTATCGGCGGTTTTTTGTTGTTATCAAAAGCATATATACTGCTGTTTTTAATCCCTGCTGTAATAATGTTTGTTATTGAAAATAAAAGACAGCGTAAATTCAGATTAAAATTAAAGCAGCAGCTTTTGATGGAACTCTTTTCGTTATTTGGAAAGTTTATGTATTGCCCTGATAAAGAACTTATAACAAGGAATGAAATACGTAAAACGGGGCTATTTCCTAAATTTAATCATAAAAGAGATGATGACAGAATTGTCGGCAATTACAAAGGAATGGATATTATTATTGTTGAAACCGAGTTAACCCATACCGAAAGCGGAGGAGAAGGAAATTCAGACAGTACTGTAACTGATTTTAACGGTTTAATTATAAAAACAACTCTAAATAAACCTTACAAAGGAAAAACTCTTTTATACCAAAAAGTAATCGGTCAAAAAGGTCAAAAACAGGCAATTAAATCACTTTTGTCAGATAGTCTGGGAGATGAACAAGCTGATAAAATAGCAAATTCAGATGTCGTTAATGCTGTAACAGGCGTACTGGCTTTTGCTGAAAAACTTCCGTTAAAGCATTTGAAATTATCTGAAAATGGTGTGTCTTTATCTCTTAATAATAAAAATAAAGAAATCAGAGTTGCAGGTAACTTACAAAAAGTTACTCTGGAAGATTCGGAGTTTAATCAAATGTATGATATATATTCTGACGATCAGGTTGAAGCAAGATATATTTTGACACCGACTTTTATGGAAAGACTTAAAAATGTCAGAGAAGTTATTGGCGGATTTGATGTTCATTGTCTGATAGAGAACAAATATATTACTTTATTTATTGAAACTCCTAATGATTTCTTTGAAATCGGGAATAATATAACAGATTCAATTAATAATAAAAGAAATTATGAATGTATATTTGTTCAGTTAATCAATATATTTAATCTTATTCACTATTTTAAATTGGATAAAAAATTGGGCTTATAGTAAAGAAAGGATATTTAATATGGAAATTTTACTTGTTGCAGCTGCTATTGTTGTTATTGGACCTTATTTAATTTATGTACAGCTTATTAAGAAGAAAAACAAGGTGAAAGAAGCTGAAGGCAGTGTTGATGTCCAGCTTAAAAAACGTTACGATTTAATCCCTAATATTTTGACAATTGCCAAAAAGTTTATGGAGCACGAAAGATCTCTGATTGAAGATATTACAAAGCTTAGAACGCAAGCTGCAAAAGCAAATGAAATGTCTGAAAAAATAAAATTGGATAATGCAATTAAAGGTAAAATGGAACAGTTGATGATAAATGTTGAAAATTATCCGCAATTAAAATCAGATGCAACTATGGTTCAAGCAATGCAGACTTATGCGGAAGTTGAAGAACATATTGCTGCTGCCAGAAGATTTTATAACAGTGCGGTAAATGAATTAAATAACGCTGTTGAAATTTTCCCCTCATCTGCTATTGCAGGTATGTTGAATATTAAAGCCAAACCGTTTTTTGAAGTTCAGGAAAATGAAAGACGTCCTATTAATGCATCAGATATTTTGTAATTAAATAAAATATTATAAATGACAACATCCCTTCTGTTTATTATATGGAAGGGATGTTTAGTTATCAGATAAGTAACTGTGAAGTTTATTTTTAACTTTGTAAATAATATGTTTAATGCTGTATAAATACCCGAAAAATAATATTGTTGATGCGCTTACCCATGCAATCGGACCCGAGTAAAATATTCCGATATAACCGAATTTTAATGCCAGATAAACAGCCGCAAAAGATCTCATTACAAGCTCTGCGATACAGGCAAGCAGAGGAAATAAGGTTTCCCCCATACCCTGTAATGCGTTTCTGTATATAAAAATCTGACCCAGAAAGAAGTAAAATACTGTGCTTATCAGCAGGTAATTGTGCGCAATATCTATAATTTCTTTTGTTGCGGTACCGATAAAAGCCCCGATAATATCAGTACCCCATATTCGCATTACAAAAGCCATTACTATACTTAAAATAATATTTATAGTTGAAGTTTTTATAACTCCCAGACGAATTCTTTTGAATTTCTTTGCTCCGAAGTTCTGTGCAACGTAAGATGCAAGAGCTACACCGAATGACATCATCGGAAGTGTGGCAATTTGTTCAATTCTTAAAGCGGCGGTTAATGCTGCAATTACATTAGCTCCGAACGTGTTGCAGACACTTTGAATAATTATAATTCCTATACCTATAATTGAAAATTGTATTGCCATTGGTATTCCGACACGCAAGTGTTCGTATGCTGAATTGTAAAAATCCCTGTCAAATTTTATAAACCATTCACCTCTGCGTATATGCAAAATAGGAAATCTGTACTTAATGAAAAATAAACACAATATAACTGAAATTGCCTGTGACAAAATTACCGCAAAAGCAGAACCGGGAACTCCCATGTTAAAAATCTGAATAAAAATCAGTGCAAGAATTATATTTATAACAGAAGCTATAATCAAAAAATATAAAGGAGTTTTACTGTCACCCAGAGCCCTTATTATACTCGCAAGCATATTATACATTGTTGTGGAAATTAATCCTATAACAATAATTTCCACATACCAGTACGCGTTATGATAAATATTTGCGGGAACATTCATCCAATGCAGTATATGGTTCATAAACACAGTACATACAATTGAAAATAAAAGTGTTACAATTGTGCTTAATACAGTTGATACAACAACCGAATTTCTTACACCGGGAATATCTTTTGCTCCGTATCTCTGCCCTGTGACAACCGCAAAACCGTTTGTTAACCCGACGATAACAAACATTATAAGAAAAAATAACGGTGCCACCGCACCTACTGCCGCAAATGGTTCTACCCCGAGAGTTCTGCCCACAATTACCAGATCGGCAATATTATATAACTGCTGAAAAATATTCCCTATTAACAGCGGAACTGAAAATAAAAGTATATGTTTTAAGGGACTTCCCTTAGTCATGTCAGTAATCATGAGCTGAACCTTTTATACAATTTTTCTCTCTGCATTTTATTATAAACTAAAAAGATAATTATTTAAAATATTGCAGCAGGCTGATAAATATGTTATACTTTATAGTGTTGAAAATATTATAGGAGCAATTGTTATGAAAAATTTGATTAATGTTAAATTGTCGGGGGGGGGGCAGATTTAGGGGCCCCCACTAAATTTTTTAAATTTTTGTAGTATCCATTTGCTAAATTTTTTAAATTTTTGTGCAATCCCTTTGTATCGTGTCAAGCGGCACGCTTGGCGTTTACTCTTGCCGAAGTTCTTGTAACTCTGGGCATAATAGGAGTTATATCCGCATTAACCGTGCCTTCATTAATTCAAAATAATGCGGAAAAGCAGTATGCCGCACGTTTGAAAAAGTTCTATAGTCTTATGAATCAGGCTGTTGCTTCCGCAAGATTAGAAAAAGGCGATATAAATTACTGGGGATTAACCCTTGCAGGCAATACTACAGAGGATAATTTGACGGATGAGCAAATTGCTGCAGGTAAAACAACAGTTGACCGATTTTGGAGTATAATGTCAAATTATTTGAAAATAATTAAGCATTGCAAGTCCGATGAAAATTGCGAAACTTATGAACGTCATTCATTAGACGGTACGCATTTTGGTAAGTTTACAAATAACGTAACACTCGCAGACGGTACGAGTATTGTAGGTACTACAGTACTTTATCCTAAGTGTGACGGTGTTCGTGGCAGCACTAACATGCTTCGGGATATTTGCGGAGAAATTTTTGTCGACGTAAACGGTTCAAATCCTCCAAATAAAACTGGTGTTGATGTATTTATATTTTACTACGGCAATCAGGGAGTAATTCCTGCCGGGACTTATAATGATACCGCCTTTTCATTTACTTCTCACTGCAATTATTCAAAAGCAGGAAGTTTAAATGGTTACGGTTGCGCAGGCTGGGTGCTTCAAAAAGAAAATTTGGATTATTTATATTGCAATGACTTAAGCTGGTCAGGAAAATCGGAATGTAAATAAAAAAATCTTGCAATTTAATTTTGTTTATGCGATTATAAGTCTTGTCAATAAAATAAGACTTATGGCAAGGTAGCTCAGCTGGTGAGAGCGCACGGCTCATACCCGTGAGGTCGAGAGTTCGAATCTCTCCCTTGCTAAATAAAGAAGGATCGGATTTATTTTCGGTCCTTCTTTATTTATGTGTAATTTAACGGGACATTTTATCTGCACGCATAAAAAGATTATTCGGCAAAGTTGGCTTTGTGTTTGAACTTTGGCGGTCGGAAGTAATCGTTTTACATGTTACAAAATGGTCTTTTACTGGTCATCATTGTCCGATTACTGTCCAATAATTGTCTTAAATTTTCTATTTTAAAATCAATGTTATAGCCTATTTCGCCCTCATAATCTAAATTGTACGGATAAAACGATTATTTGACATTTTAAGTAAATAAAGTCCGGTTACTATAAAAAGTTTTAAATTTTATGCTTCTCTCCCCATTCACATAATGAACATAAGATTAGAATAAAAATTTTTATTAAAATACATCACTAAACAAAAAAAATAAATCTTGACAATAGTTAGATATCTAACTATAATTGTTTTGTAATACAAAGGATAATATTATTATTAAGGAGTATAGCAATATGAAAAAATGCAAAATTACAGTTTTGAAAAAACACTTTGAAAAAGAACTTTCACAACAATATGGTGCAGATGGTTTAACAGCTTGTCCAATGTTAAAAGAAGGACAAGAATTCTACGCGGATTGGGAATGTCCCGAAGGATTTTGTAATGAAGCGTGGAAAGCTATTTATCAATATGTATTCGCTCTTTCTCACGGAATTGAAGATGTTTTTTATTATGGAGATTGGATTAAAGAAAAAGGAGTTGCTATTGTAAGTTGCAACGATGGATTAAGACCGGTAATCTTCAAAATAGAAGCTACTGATATTGATTCTAAACCTAATAATAATTAATATCTTTTGTATTTTTATCTGTACACATACAACGATTATATTCGACATTTTAAGTAAATAAAGTCCGGTTCGTATATTGAATAAAATTATGTTCTAATGATACAAAAGAAGGAAAAAAGGAACACCTTTCCGACTTCAGAGTTAATCTGTATGTATGGATGAATATATAAGTATAAGCAAAGCTTTTAGCTCCTCACTCGTTGAAAAAGTTGGTGCAAGCACCACTTTTAACTCGTTCGTCCCTATTAACAAAATCGCAGAATTAAAAGGCTTAAAAAGTACCCGAGCTATAAGACTTGCAATTAACCAAGGTAAATATATTGCAAGAGAAATTGAAGTAAGAGGCGGAAAATCATATGAAATTCTTTATTCTTCATTAGAACCGGATATACAAGATAGATTAGATGAAGAAGAATTAAAAACAACGGCAATTGTTCCGTTTGAAAACAAGGTGAATTTTGTATCAGAAAATGCAAGATTAACAGCACTTGCAAGAGTGGATATAGTAACTGCCTTATATAATATTCGTAAAAAATATCCAACTAAAAAAGAGGCTGATTCAGTATTTTTAGATTTATATAACAGTGGAATGTATTTGCCCCAAATATATAAGTTTGTTGGTTCAATTTCGATAGGAACACTCCATCGTTGGGTTAAGATGTTTGAAAATTATGGAACAGATGGGCTTTTACAAAAACGCAAAACTAATCAACAAGGTGAATATAATACGATTTTGAATGAGGAAATGAAACAGATATTTTTGAAATATTTGTTACACCCGAATAAATTTAGTATCGGAAAAACTATAAATCTTACAAAACATATCCTTGAAAAACGAGGATATGAAAATATTCCATGTAATCTGACATTCAGAAGATTTGCTGAAAATTTTAAGAAAAACAATTATTCAAAGTGGATTCTATTTAGAGAAGGTGAAAAAGCATACCACGATAAAATTGAACCGTACATTGAACGAGATATTTCAAAACTTGAAGTCGGAGAGGTTTTAATTGCTGACGGACACATTCTTAATTTTCAAATTATTAACCCATTTACAGGAAAACCGACCAGAGCAACTTTGGTCGGTTTTTTAGACTGGAAATCAACCGCATTAGTTGGCTATGAAATTATGATGACTGAAAATACTCAGTGTATAGCCTCCGCCCTTAGAAATGCAATCATTAATTTAGGTATTATTCCGAAAGTAGTTTATCAGGATAACGGAAAGGCATTTAAATCTAAATACTTTCAGAATGTGGACTTTGACGAAGCGGGTTTTAATGGGATTTATGCAAAACTCGGAATAAAATCAGTGTTTGCAAAACCATACAATGCAAGAGCAAAAGTTATTGAAAGATTCTTCCTTGAATTTCAAGAAGAGTTTGAAAAAATGATGACAAGTTATATAGGAACAAGTATTGAAAATAAACCGGCTTGGATGAAACGAGGAGAAAAATTGCATAGAGAGATGCATAATAAGTTAACAAAAAACTATATTCCAACAATTCAAGAAACAATAAAATTTATAGATTGCTGGCTCGATTACCATAATTCAAAACCTTGTCCTAATAACCGTTCAAAAACTATTCAAGAGATGTTAAATGATATTTCAAAAGAGAACATTGATAAAAGTATTTTGAACGACCTTATGATGAAAACTGAAGTAAGAACAATAAATAAACATGGAATAACATTTCTAGGAATGCATTATAGGAGTGATTATTTATTGGATTTAAGAGAAAAAGTGTTTATAAAATACAGTTTGTTTGACCTTTCAAAAGTCCTTGTGTATTCAATAAAAGGTGAATTTTTATGTATCGCAAGACAAGTTGAAAAAGTTCATCCAATGGCAAATCATTTGGGAACAGTAAAAGATATGGAACAATTCAAGCAACAAATTCAAAAACAGCAACGCAGATTTAAGAGAGTGAAAAAAGAGTTTTTAAAATATTTTCCTAAAGAAAAAGCCGAAGCTATAGAGATTGAACAGGAAGAAGTTATTGAAATTGAAAAATTTGAACAGACTAAAACACCACTAAAACGCAAATTAAACTTTCGGGAACAGCAAATGAATATTCCAGTATTTAACGCTGGTTATGAAAAATATGAATGGTTAATGAAATACGGCTGTACCAATCCTGAACAAAGAAAGTGGCTTGAGGGGTATTTAAATAGTGATGAGTATGCCAATTTATACGCAGATTGCGAACATAATGAGAAAAATGTATTTGACCAAGAAGGAGTATAAAGATGAATAAAGTATTTGTAAAAACAAAGAACGTCAAAAACTTTGTATCATTAATGGAGGAGGTAAAACAACTACCTAATAATATACCTAAAATTATTCTTGTTTATGGAGAGTATGGACTTGGGAAATCAGAAACTATAAAGTGGTGGACTTTTAAAAATGATTGCATATATGTAAGAGCAAACCAAGGTATGACAAGTCGGTGGCTGTTATCTGAAATTGCAGAAGAATTAGGAGAAGAACCGTTTTGGCATATTCAGGAAACTTTTGATTTAATAGAGAAGAAACTTAAAGAAAATCCAAAACCTATAATAATTGATGAAGTAGATTACTTGCTTGAAAGAAATACAATAGAAACACTGAGAGATTTGTATGATACAACTTCTTGTCCTTTAGTGCTTGTTGGAATGGGCAACATTGATAAAAAACTTTCAAGATATCCTCATATTATAGACAGGATTTATAAGTCATTTAAGTTTGAACGATATGATTTTGAAGATGTAAAACAGATTTTGAATGAATTAACGCAAATCACTTTTACACCTGATGGTATAGAATATCTTGCAACAAGAGTTAACCAATTTAGACAAATTGTTAAATTGATAAATAAAATAGAAAAACTTGCTATTACAAATCAATTAAAACAGATTGATGAAAATATTTTAAGGAAATTATTATATGGAAGATCAAATATTGAAACTTTGCAAAAGGGTCAACAAATTTACGCTTGAAAATTTAGAAATTTTATCAGAAATCCCCAAAACAGAACTTTTACCGATATTGTCAAAATTTGTTAATGAAAATAAATTAATAAAGCAAGAAAATGAATATTTGTTTCAAAAAAGCAAAGTTTCAGTTCAAAAATATTCTATATTTAAAACATACCCTGCAATAATAAATGATATTGTATTAAGGTGTTTTTGTGAAAACATAAATTCGATAAAAGCATCTAATATTGCAAATATTGGAGAAAACCAAATTCAAAGCTTTTATACAATATTCAGAACTTTGATTTACCAAAGGCAAAAACAAAATTTAGATTTCTACTATCTAAAATCTCCACAAAAAGCACGTCATAGAAAGTTTTTTAATCAAGAAGTATATTTATACCTATACTGCGAGCAAATTTTTGTATCTGAAAATCTTTTAAAATCATCTGAGGATAAAATCTTTTCTCCAGAACAAAAAGCAGAATTTACAACTATTTATTGTTATCTTTCAAGAAATTTAACTCATAATAAAATGGCTAGTAATTTGAACTATAAAATAGCAGAAACCTTATGGCGAAGAAAACGAGAGTTTAAGGATTTGTATTATGATTTAAAACTATTAGCCGGATTTTAGTAATAGAACTTCATAAACTTTTCCCCCGATTTTATTTTTTTTTGTTGTATTCCTTTAGCAACGAGTATTTTGGAGTTTTTATACTTATTTCTCGAAAATATTTTTTTAAGTATAGAGCGGATTTTGAAGTTTACTTGCGGGGAAATTTCCCCGACTGAAAATTGTTACCTGTTTATTATTCTGTAGAAGTAAATATAATAAAATTTGGTAGCTATTATATACAAATACAAATTTCGTCAAGACCACTTCATATTTCTTCGTAAAAAACAGGACAAATATTTGTCTTTTTTATAAAGCAGATAGATAAAGTGTTTGAGGTGAATATTGTAAAAATAGCATTTTAAAAAAATCTTATTATTACTGCATTTTAGCTTTTAAAATTGTCACAAATTTTATGTCGGAATGTTAAGTGGGCTTTAAAAGAGATTTTAATAAAGCTAAAATAAGGATATTTATGAAAGAAAATAAAGACAAAACAAATATATGGTTAGATATAGAAAAATCTGCTGAAATTTTAGGACTTAGTATCCAAACTCTTAAAAAGCAATGTAGGAGAGGCTGCTATACTTTTAAAATTATCAGACGGGGAAAAAGAACTCATTACTTTCTTCTTTTAAAATCTTTGCCTGATTTTGCACAAGATAAGTATCTTAAAGAAGATGTTATAAATACTAAATATTCAGAAGCTCCTGATTGGGCAAAAGCCCAAGCTGAAAAATATTTACCAATAATAAATGCATCAAAAGGATTAAGGGGAGAGGCTTTAAAAGATTTTATAGATAAGTGGAATTTAGAACATGAAAAGTGGTTAAACACATCTTATTCGTCTGTTATAAAAATGCGAAGAAGATTCTTTCGTTATGGATTAAGCGGTTTGTTATCGCAACACGGCAAACATTTATCAGGCTCCACTGTTCCTGATAATTTCTTTGAGTACTTTAAAAATTTGTATTTAGTTGAAGGAGCACCATCTATAAGAACTTGTTGGGATTTAACTCTTGGTTATGCCATTAGAATGTTTGATGCAAAAAGAGAAACATTTCCAAGTTATATGGCTTTTAAACGGCGATTAGATAAAGAAATTCCAAAACAAAGTATTTATCTTGCACGAATGGGAGAAACTGCTTGGAATAGAAAATATGGCGGATATATAGAAAGAGATTATTCAAATATTTTATGTAATGAGGTCTGGGTATCAGATCATGCTCAAATTGATGTTGCCTGTTTTGATTCTGATAATAAAGTTGTTTTCCCTTGGGTTACTGTATGGCGTGATTATAAATCAGGTAAATGGCTCGGTTGGATATTACAAACAGGAAATCCAAATTCTGATTATATTTTCCAATCTTTTTACTATGCTGCTGAAAAGTATGGACTGCCTAAAGATGTTATCATTGATAATGGTAAAGATTACCGTTCAAAGGATTTTGCAGGTGGTCGTAGAAGTATAAAAATTTCAACCAACAAAACAAAAACTCAGTCTATGTTGGCAGAGTTTAATATAGAAGTTCATTTTGCTCTGCCTTATAATGCTCAAACTAAGCCTGTTGAAAGGGATTTTTTGAAGATAAAGGAAATCCTTTCAAAACATTTTATAGGTTATAGAGGTGGTAATGTTGTCGAAAGACCTCAAAAGCTCGCAAAAGAAATTAAGTCCGGAAAGATTATGAAATTTGAAGATTTCAAACTTCTTTTTGATAAATATATTTTAGATATTTTAAATAAAAGACCTTCTCAAGGGAAAACTTTAAACGGGTTATCCCCGGATGAACTTTTCTATTCTGAATTTAAAGAAAAAATTACAACTACAAAAGATGCTCTAAAACTATTTTGTATGAGAACTTCAAAAGATTTTACTATCAGAAGAAACGGAATAAAAGATACAGCACTTGGTATAACTTATTGGGCTGATTGGATGATTTCAAAAATGGGCTTGAGAGTGTATTTACGCAGAGATATAGAAGATTACAAAGAAGCTTGGGCATTCAGATGCGATAATGATGAATTTATAGGAACAGTGAATGCTGTAAAAGCTGTTGCTGCATTACATGCAAATAAAGTATCTAAAGAAGAATTTAAAGAGGCTATGTCTATTAAAAAACGCAATAGCAAAGTCGCGAAGGCTTATATTAAACAAACTCTTACAATATCTCCTGAAGAACAATATGAAAATTACAAAGCAGCTTATAACAGTGCAAAAAAAGAGTTCAATACAGATGTTAAAGTTTCAAAGATTGCAAATACAAATATGGATAAAGCAGTAAGGAAAAAGAAAGAACAAGATGATTTTGGAAAATTTGATTTATCAATATTTTTGCAAGAAGAATCTAAACCAAAAGAAACCTTATACCTTTATGAAACCGATAAAATATTGGCAGAACGAAATAAAAAGTATATTAACTAAGAGGAAAAAGTGAAAAAAGATAAGTATTATACGATTGCAGAAAATATGTATGTTGAAAAATTTATTACAGTTGCTGAAATTGCAAGAAGAATAGGTGTACATGAAAGAACTATAAAACGTTGGAAAAAAGACGGAGATTGGTCTGGTAAAAGAAAAGAATTTATTGAACATTTTAGTCTTTCCAAAGAAGATACGTTTATGCAAGCCAAATATATGCTTCAAAGTTTTAATGTTGATCTACAGAATAATCACAACATAGAGCCTTCAAGAATATATAAATTTACAAACTTACTTGAAAGTGTTGTAAGAAAAGAAAAAGAACCGATGAATATTGAAAGTTTTATTCGAACAATAGAAAAAAGGACAAATATAGATAAAGACATTATTGATAAAATTGTGGATAATTTGACGGATAGTGATTAATTATCTATAACTTTTCAATATACCAATTAGAATTTCCAAAGTGGTTGAAGTTCCATTGTAATTGGACGTAGAAATTGTATTCCATTGAATTATCATCTTTAAAGTTATAAGAATACTTATTTAATTGTGTTTTGCGATAACTTTCAAAAGCAGTCCTGATTTCTTTTGCAAACCTTTTTCTAAATTCAGGATAAGTTATTTCTATGGTTTCTCTTGTAAGTTTATTTTTCAAAATCATCTTCAAAACCTCTTATATTATCAAGCTCTATATTGTATCTTTTACCTTGTTTATCAACGCAAGTCGCGTAATCTACCTCTGCATCAGCAAACTTATTTTTCCAAACACAAATTAACAATCCTATTTCTTGAGTTTTTAGATTTAAAACCTTTGTTCCGTATAACTTATAATCTTTTTCTGCCATTATTCTTGCCTTTCAAGTATCAATTTTGAATAGATATCATCAGACTTTTGTGGATCAATTAAAAACTCCTTCATAAATACAAACCTTTTCTCCATAGGTGTTTTCACAAATTATGGTGTCAAAGTTATAGAAGCCGATTACTTTGTAATACTCATTATTATAGTTTTCAAAGCCTTTAATCTTTTTAAGTCTGTATTTTTTGCCTAATTCAATCATTGTTACCTCTTATCAGCAATGACATTTATCGCTCTAAGCCCCTTGAATATCAAGCAAAATACTTTAAAACGTATCATTTAGACACAATTTCCATATGGAATTTTTTCAATTAAAATTTATCTGTTTAAGAAACTGTTAGGTACAATTTTAAGCAGAGTTGTTTTTTGTTTGAAGCAATTCTCCAATTTTCTTAAATAAATTCAATACAACGTCTTTTGAACACTTTTTGAACGGGGTTTAGAATAGCATAGTCAATTAATTTTCTTTCTTTAATATTAATAAAAGAATTCAAACCTCTATTGAATAGCATTATATATATCTAGTTTTAACTCTTCATCGTAATCGTATGTCCCATCCATAATAGCAGTCATAATACGATGTAACAATTCCTTTGAAATTTTACCTGACGCGACTTCATAACTAATGTTCTCAGTTATTACAAAAAAATTTTTGGCGACTGCCATATAACCATTTAATAATAAGAAATGTGCAGACAAAGTTATTGCAATCCGTTTATTTCCATCTTCAAAACAATGAAATTTACAAGCACCAAAAAATAAATGAGTCAGTTTATCAACAAAAGTTGGATAATAATCATCATTTTTTATATGTTCAAGAACACTTTCAAGCTGTCCAATATTCAATTGTCCTTCCAAACCTCCGCCACTGTATTGAATAGTCTTTTTATGCGTTTCAATTGCCTGTTCTATTGTTATATATTGAATGGACATTAATTACGTTCCTTTAATCTTTTTAGAACATCTTGGTTTTCTTGCATTAATTTTTCTAATTCATCACCTGTTGCACCTAAAAACTTTTGGTATTCATCTTTATCTAATGGTTGAATATATTCAGCCAATTGATAGTGAAATGCCTCTCTTAAAGCCATGTCACGGCTTGCCATCTTTGTTCGCCCTCTTTGAATAAGTGGTTTCCAAAGAGCCATTTGCTCAAAGTTTTTCAAAATATTTTCAACTTCTCTTACAGATAGAATTTTATTTTGTTTTTCATATTCTTTTTTTATTTCATCAGCCAAACCTGTTTCATATGCGGCTATTATGTCGAGAATTTCGCTATAAAAAGTATCTCTAACTTTATCGCTTTCTTTCAAATCTAATATTTTTTTATATTCTACAGCTTTTTCTTTAAATATACTAACATATATTAAATCTGTAAAATGAGCATATTTAAACTTATTATCTTCTACATAATTCTTCAACGCATCTGTAAATTGTCTTCTATAATTTTCTTCTTGTATGGAGGCAAAAACAAAATCTTTATCTCGTTGATTGATATATTTAGTTCCTCCTCCAGTTTTTCTGTTTATTAAATCAATTACTATATCTAGCATCATTTGTCTTAATGCTCTTGCTTTTTCACTTTCAGAAAGAAGCATGGCCATGTTTAAGAATGCTTTAAAATCAAATAATCCTAAATTCCTAATTTTGTGAGGGACATTTATGTCCTTCACAAAATCAATGTCAGAATTTAAAAATTCAGCGAGTTTTTTACCTTTTAGCACCGTATATCCATTAGATACCAATTCCTCATTATTTTGTTCAATATATCTGCTAATGGTTCTAATATCTACATCAAAAAAATCTGCTGTCATTTCTTTGGTAACATACATTTTGTCATTCCACATTATTCCTTCTACGCCAGATTTTTCTTGAATTTCTGCAACTGCTATTTCATTATTTAAGATATTTTGTCTATCTATTCTTGAATTTGTTAAGTCCTTTGTCACAATAACCTCTTCGTAGTTTTATTCATCAACACTATATTTTTTAAAGTTTTCTGCCTGTTCAAATACTTCGTTATAAACTTCTTTGTTATATTCCGGCGGATAACCGTTTTTACCGAGAAGTCTTATTAAATCAACTTCCAATTCGGCTTTGATATCTGCCTTTTTAAAGCAGTCTGTATATTTAGTTTTATCAGCAACAATTTTCTTAATTTCTCTACAAAGATAAATCATTTTTTGATCGTCATACACAAACTTATGATTATCACGAACCGCAACTAATATATCAAAGAATGCTTTTTCTTCATAATCTATATTTAGTTTTTTAAATGATTCTTGTTCTTCTTTTAATTCGTGAATTAAATCTATAATTGCATCAACGGTTTCATCGTGAACTTTATCAACATCAATTTCAGTACGAGTATTATATTTATCAATAATCGCTTTCATCTTTTTAGAAAAATCAACACCTTTAATTTTATTGACCTTTTTAAATTCTTCAATTTTTTGTTTAATTAGTCTTTCTAAAATCTTAACTTTCATATTTTCTAAAGGCAGAGCTTTAATTTTTTCAATGTATGATTCACTAAAGATATCAATAATTTTATTAGTTTCTTTAATTTTAAATACTTCTTCTATTCCTTCAGATGAAAGTGCATCTTCAATTAATTGGCGAACTCTTGCATTCATTTGAGTAGCATCAGGAGCATCACCTTTAGTAAATTTATAAATTACGGAACGAACAGCCATATAGAAATAAATATAATCTCGTTCTTCTTGATTAATCTTTTTATTGCTTGTACAAAGATTGTAAGCCTGTTTTAGTTTTTTTGCATTGTGCATAAAACGAAGTTGTTTTTCTTCTGTTTGCATCATAAAGTTTGCTGCTTGTTTCAAGCATTTTAATTGTTTAACGGGTTCATTTATGAAGAAGTCAGAAGCATCAAAACCATTTAACATACCTGCAAGCACTTCTAATTGGTCTTTTACTATAACAACAGCTTGCTCGTCATCATCAAGTCTTTTAGTTCCTCCGCCGGTATATGTTCCAATGGCTTTATTCATATTCTTTTTAATGCCGATATAGTCAACTACAAGACCTCTATCCTTACCTTCATATACTCTGTTAACTCTTGAAATGGTTTGAATTAATGTGTGAGAATGGACGGGCTTATCAAGATACATTGTATCTAAACATGGGACGTCAAAGCCTGTGAGCCACATATCGACTACCATTGCAATCTTGAAGTTTGATTTTTCTTCTTTAAACTGCAAAGCAAAATCTTTTCTATCCTTATCATTGCCAAGCATATCATATAATTCTTTTTCATCATTCTTGTTGCTTGTCATAACAAGTTTAATTTTTGGCATTGGTTTTACATCTGTTTTATCTGCTTCAGATAAAACAAAGTTTTCATCACATTCTTTGTATTCAGTCCATTCAGGTCTTAATTCAATAATCTTTTTGTATAATTTATAAGCAATATCTCTGTCATAACAAACGAACATAGCTTTACCCATTACAGTTGAGCCTTCTGCAACTCTTGTTTCATAATGTTCAATAAAATCATGTGCAATAGCATCAAGTCTGTCAGGGTGTCCGATGATTTCTTTCATTTTAGCGACAGTCTTTTTACTTTCTTCTATTTGATATTCGTTTGCACCTTCTTCTTCACATTTGTTGTAGTAATCTTCAATAATTTTAAGTTTAGATTCATCAAGATAAACTTTAGAAGCACGACCTTCATATACAATCTTTACTGTTATTTGATCTTCAACAGCTTCTGTCATTGTGTATCTGTCAATAATATCCCCGAATACATCAAGAGTTGCATCAATTGGTGTTCCAGTAAAGCCGACATAAGTTGCATTTGGAAGTGAATCGTGCAGATATTTTGCAAAGCCATATTTCTTTTCGACTTTTTCTTCTGTCATTACAATTCTCTGTTCTAAATTTGTCTGCGAACGGTGGGCCTCGTCGGAAATACAGATTATATTTGAACGATTAGATAATAAATTTATATCTTCAGAAAATTTTTGAATGGTTGTTAAATAAACACCACCACTTTCTCTATTTTCAAGTTGTATTTTTAAGTCTTCTCTTGATTTAACCTGCACAATGGTTTCATCACCAATATATTTAGTTGCACATAAGAATTGTTCGGATATTTGATCGTCTAAATCAGTTCTGTCTGTAATTAAAACTATTGTAGGACTGGCAAGTTTTTTATCTCTCATCAGCAATCTTGACAGAAATAGCATTGTGAATGACTTACCACAACCAGTGGTTCCCCAATAAGTTCCACCTTTACCATCACCATTGGGTTTTATATGAAGTTTGATATTATCTAATAACTTGCGTGATGCGTAATACTGCGGATACCTGCAAACGATTTTTAAACTGTTAGTTGATTTATCTGGGAAATAAACAAAGTTATGAATAACATCAAGCAAAGTTTCTTTATTGAATAAACCTTCGATCATTGTTTCTAAAGAATCAATACCGTCAGCTTCTTCGCCCATAAATTCTGTTGTTCTCCAAGCATAGAAAAACTCATATTTAGCAAAAATAGAACCGCATTTATTATTAACACCATCAGATATTACACAGAAAGCATTGTATTTAAATAATTCAGGAATATCTCTTGTGTATCTGATTGTTATCTGTTCAAAAGCATCTTTTATTGTGGTGTTTTCTTTTACTGCACTTTTAAACTCAAACACAACCAAAGGCAAACCGTTTATATAAATAATTGCATCAGGTATTCTTTTTTCTGTTCCCTGAATTTCCAACTGATTTATAACTTTGATTATATTCTTTTCAGGGTTTTCATAATCAATAAAATTTATGTATAAATCCTGCTTGGTTTTATCTTCTCTTTTGATAATTAAACCTTCCATAATAAGGTTCATTATTTCTTTATTTGAAGAATACAAATCAGCATTAGTATAGTTATCAAATCTGCGTAATAAGGAATTAACTTCAAAATCTGTTAAATCATAGTTCAACATCATAAAGTTTCTGAAATCATCACGAATTAGAACGTCAGATAATTCTTTATGAATATCATCACCTCTGACATATTCATAATTCTGATTTTTTAAATTTTCTATTATTGCTGTTTCTAATGTTGATTCATTGAACATTTTAATTCCTTTATGATTAAATAAATGATAATTTATCGCTTGAACTATCACTA
>FR900462.1:0-11235 GCA_000438175.1 Fusobacterium sp. CAG:439
TAGTAAGGTAATGTGTAAAGCCTGCCTCATATTTTTTTATAATACCTGCGACATTTCTCTGATGTTTAATATTATTTACAAACCCTAAAAATTTTGGGTTAGAAAAAATGTTCCGCTTAAATACATAGAAGAATGACTGAACATGTTCTTTTTCAATAATATCTGAGCTTAATCCCCAAAAGTCACATTCTTTATTTTTCATTTCTGAAAATACGTTATCAAATGGATAAACAGGACCGTAACAGCTGTCATTGCACAAAATTAATTCTTCAATATTGTTAAGAAGTTTATTATTTTGTGCGAATTGAACTCCGTATTTATATGAGCCGAAATCATACTCGTTATGGCGTTTAAATTGTGCAAATATCACCAAATCTCTTATTTTATCGACTTCGTCCGGAATAATAGGACTATCAGCAACAAAAATTATGGCGTCACATATTTGTTTCAAGCCTTTTAGATAATATATTACACGATCTGAAATTCTGCCGTTTGAACTAAAACTTGCAAATACTGCAATGCGTTTATATTTATAGGTTAGTTCTTTCAAGTTATTTATAACTATATCTTGGCAGTTATCTGGAAATTTAATTTTTTTCGCAGCAGGAGCATAAGCAAACTTTATCCCTAAAATTGTTATTATTTTATGCTGTAAACCGAATTTTTCTTTATTTTTCAAAGAAAATACCTTCTGCCATAAATTTTCCTTAGAACTATTATTTATAATATTGGTTTGTAAGCATTCAAAATCTTTATAATTTATTTCTTCCGCATATTTTTTTGCTGTTTCTGTTATTAAATTTCGATTACTGTTATCAGACAATCTATATGCAAGTTTAAAGTACATTTCAAATAACTTTATTATGGAATGTTTATGATATTTTAGAACATCTTGAGTTTTTAAGCGTTCATAAAGATTGTGCCATACATAAAGATGATCTATTGACCTGCTGCTGCAGTTATTCATTATGGATGTTGAACGCTGCCTGTAGTAATAATAATTATTACCATCTGAAAGATAGTATGCAGCTTTAATTTTCAGCATATAATCCCATAAGAATACAAAATCTTCAAAATACAGTCCCTCGGGAAATTTTATATTATTATTTTTTATTATCTCTGTTTTAAATAATTTATTCCATGCATGTACATTTGTTTTAAAAATTAATTTATCAGAAACTTTTTGCCATCCGTTTTGTCTGCATTTAAGTGTTTTTTGCAGTTTTTCGGGGATAAAATTATCTCCAAAAGCCTGGGCATTAAAACAAATCATTTCAGCCGGAAAATATTTTGACAAAGTTTCATATAAATTTACGTTTATAAAATCATCGCTGTCAATAAATGAAATATATTCTCCGCAGGCTTTTTTTATTCCGGTATTCCTTGCGGCAGATAAACCTTGATTGGTTTGATTTATAACTTTGATTCTTGGATCCTTTTCGGCATATGTGCGTAAAATATCTAAAGAGTTATCTGTAGATCCGTCGTTTACACAAATAATTTCAATATCTTTAAATGTCTGATTTATAACACTGTCTAAGCATTCGGATAAATATGCCTCAACATTGTAAACGGGGATTATAACAGAAATTTTCGGCATTATATTACCTCTTTCCCAAATAATGTAAGATTAAGTCTGCCATTTCTGAAATGTATTGAGAAAATATTTTTCCTGAATTGGTTAAATTTTCGTTTTCTCTCTATTGATTTTAATACATTGATATATTTTTCAGGTTTATTGATTAAAGTCATAAATTCTTTTTTATTGATTTTTTTGAAAAACTCATTACCGAGCAGCCCTGAAGCATATTCTTCTCTAAAATGCTCAGAAAAAACTTTTATAAATTCAGGCTTTACGACATCATCTATTCTTAGTACGGAACTTACATAACCGTTATAGCGGTTAATTTCTTCCTGAACTTTAAATTCAAATTTTAAATCAGGGTATTCCTCTAAAAATCTGTCTATTTCGTCGTATTCATCGCATACGCAATAAACTTTTGTTTTACTTTTAACCGATGAATTCATATTATCCTGTCTGTAATAGAGATATGCTCTATCACTCAAAATAACACGTTCTGCCAGTGCAAACACTTTAAATGAAAATGCTAAATCCTGATAGCTTGCGCCGGGAGTTTCCAAAAATCTTATATTATATTTGTTTAAAAATTCTCTTTTGTAAACGGCACTCCAAACTGAGGGATTTATTCTTAAAAGACTTTTATCTTTTTTTGAATTTGTTAACTGAAAAGCTTTTGCGGAGGATATTCTGTTATTTTTTCTTGCAAATTTATTTTTTGACCAGTAATTGAACCAATCACCTTTGGCAATATCGGCGTCATTGTCTTTAGCTAATTTATATAAGTCCTCAAACATATTTTTATCGGCAAAATCGTCCGATTCGATTATTCCTATGTACTCGCCAGTAGCGGCATTAAGTCCCATATTCATAGTATGACCGTATCCTGAATTGGCTTTATTAATAACAATAATTCGACTATCCTGTCCGGCGAAATCATTTAATATTTCAAGTGAAGAATCTGTAGAACCGTCATTTACACAAATAATTTCCAAATCTTCAAGTGATTGTGATCTTATACTTTCAATACATTCCTTCAAATATTTTTCTACATTATAAACAGGTACTACTACACTTACTTTTGCCATTATTTATTAATCTCCTCAAATAAATCTATAGCTCTTTCGACAGCTTTATCCATGTCATAGTATTTATAATCTCCAAGTCTTCCCAGGAAAAATACATTTTCGGGCGTTTCTTTTTTGTACTTTTCATAAAGTGCCAGATTATCCTCATTAACTATCGGATAATAGCGTTCATTTTTGCCGCTTACAAAGTGTTCTGAATATTCCTTAGCCGTAACTGTTTTTGCAGACTTATCGTTAAGATAATACTTATACTCATGAATTCTTGTAAAATCATAGTTACAAGGATAATTTACAACAGCATTTGACTGGTAAAATTCACAATTATGTGTTTCGAATTTGAAATTAACGCTTCTGTAAGGCAGCTGCCCGAATTTATAATCAAAAAATTCGTCTATTGATCCTGTGCAGAATATACGCTTGAAATTTGAATAATCTTTGTTGTAAGCGGTATTTAATTTTACTTCAATATCAGGATGATTTAAAATATTTTCAACCATTTTGGTATAACCGCCTAAAGGTATACCCTGATATTTATCTTGAAAATATCTGTTATCTTTGCTTATGTATACCGGAACTCTTGCTGTAACTGAACCGTCAATTTCTGATGGCTTTTTCCCCCACTGTTTTGTTGTATAGTGAAGAAAGACTTTTTCATAGACATATTCTGCGAGGAATTTCAAATCTTCATCGTTTTGCTTTTGAAATTCAAGTATAGGAACTTTAGAATTATAATCAAAGTTATTAAGAAGTTTTTGTTCAAGGCGCATGGCAAGGCTTTTAGGAAAAACATCATAAAGAGTATTTATATTAAACGGAATAGTTGTTTCAATACCGTCTATAACAGCAATAACTTTATGCATATAGGTATTCAAATCAGCAAACCTTCTGATAAAATCCCAAACTTTTTCACTGTTTGTGTGAAAAATATGTGAACCGTATTTATGAATACAAATACCGTTTTCATCTGTGTAATCATATATATTGCCTGCAATATGATTTTTCTTGTCTATAATAAGGACTTTTTCACCATTTTCTGCAAGAAGTCTGGCTATTACAGCTCCTGAAAGACCGCAGCCTATTACCAAATTTTTATTTTCAATCATCATATACTCTCTTTATTTATAGTATTACAAAAAAGTATAACAATGAATTTTTCTTAAAGAATTATTAAGTAATTAAAAAGAACAAGCTTAAAGCTTGTTCTTTTTGTTTTAAATACTAATAATTCATTTGCCAGTTAGCTTCCGAGAGGACGCCATAGCAGTCAGTTCCTAAAGCGGAAGATGTGCAAGTCGCTGTAGATGGATCCTCACAATTTCCGGAAGGACAATCTGCCGCTTCTCCATCAGCTGTTATATATAATTCAAACATATCTCTGCCGCCGATATTAGGACCTTCATTCCCGTTTATATCAACATTTACTTTTACTGCCGATCCGTCTTTAGTAAGACATATTGCTGCAGAACTTGCAAGAACATATGAGTTGCCCGCGCATGCAAATGCTGCACTATTGCCGCCGCCTATGGTCCCGTAAGCGGTATTTGCAAAGCATGCACTTGTTTCTGTACTGGCACAGGTTTTTATGGTTTTAAGACGATTAGTCACAAATGTATCTAAATTAGCGTATTCGGTAGTTGCTGAAAATTTAGATTTACCCTCCTCGGTAATCAGCATATCAACAGCATTTACAATATCATTAACTGTTTTTCTTAGTTGAACGCTATAAGCCTTTCTTTGATAACTGTTTATAAGTGTCGGAACAGTTAACGCCGAGATTACGCCGATTATGCTCATAGTTACAAGAACTTCTGACAGTGAAAATGCAAACTTTTTATTCATATAATCCCTTTCCAGTTTTAATAATTCATTTTCCAGTTATCGTTGAGAATTTTACCGAAGCATCCTTCTCCTGTTGTTGACGATAAGCAGGAAGAGGTAAATAATGTATTTCTTGCGGCCTCTGCCGTATTATCTTTAATTTTATCAGGACCTACGTCCTTTTCATCTATACTGTAATCATCATAAATGTAGAATGTAAACATATCTCTTCCGCCAATGTTAGGACCTTCGGTTCCGTTTACATCTACATGAACTTTTGCCGGATTTCCGCCGTCTGCAGGTACTATACACATTGCTGTGCCGCTTTTTATGGTTACGCTGTAACCGTCATTACAAGAAAAAGCCTGATTGGAATTCCCGTTTATGTTAGCATATGAAGCTGCAAAACACGGTTGTGCAGTTGTTCCGCAATCATTAATTATAGTATAATAACCTTTATTGTTTGCATCCCCTATAAAGAATTTGCCTGCAGTATTTGCGACAGAACGTCCCTGCAGACTTAACAGAGATTGATAAAATGTTTTATTATAAGCTTCTGTACTTAAAACAGTTAAATTTTGACCTAATTCAAGATAAGTTTTTTGCAGTAATGTCAGCATTGTTTGTCTTTGATAACTTGCTATAACATTAGGCACGGTTACTGCTGCAATGATACCGATAATAGCCATTGCTACCAATACTTCCGACAGTGAAAATCCTGAACTTTTTTTATTTTCCATAACCCAATCTGCTTTCCTATGTCTATTCCATTATAACCTTTTTTACGGCGAATGTCAATTGCAGTGGTCTTAAACCTCAATAAACAGACGCTGTCCGACTATATTTTGCTTCCCGTTATAGTAGCCTGCAAAATATCCGCCTCTGACAGGTGAATTTTTTGCATAATTATTTAAGCTGTTTCCGTTATAGTTGACAAAAGGATTATTGCTGTAGGGGTTGGAAGAATTTCTTACCGGAACAGCAACTTGTGTTGTCTGCGGAACAAACATTTGGGATAATAAATTTACAATACCTGCCATACTTACTTTAACCTCACTTCTTTTATGAAATTAATTATATTTTTTTATTTGTCATAATTATAGCACAATGACAGCAAAAATCTTAAACATTCTTAATAAAAATCGTATATTTGGTTTAGGAGTTTTTGTTATATAATACGTTTATGAATAAAAGGAAAAAAGTTTTAATAGTTGGAAATTCTGCAAAAGAATATGCTTTAATAAAAAAATTCAAGAATTATGATTGTGAGATTTTTGTTGCTCCGGGAAATTCTGCAATTGCAGAGATTGCACAATGTGTGGATATAAGAGAAGAAAATGTTCAAGAGCTTTTGGAATTTGTTCTTGAATACGGCATTGATCTTACTGTGTGTTCTTCAGAAACTGCCATCAAAAATGATATTGCAGGTTTATTTCAGGCTAATGAGCAATTAATTTTTGCACCCACGCAGGCTGCATCAGCATTTGCACTCAGCAGGTCGGCAGGTAAGAAATTTTTATATAAATTAAGAATACCTACACCTAGGTTTGCTATTTTTGATAAACCGCCGCTTGCGCTTGATTATCTTAAAACTGCTTCTATGCCGCAGGTTATTCGTAGCGATGAAAATTCTAATACTGCTGACAGATTGGTGTGCACAACATTTATTTCTTCAAAGATATTTGTTGAAGATCTGTTTTGCAGAAATGAAAATAAAGTTGTTCTTGAAGATTATGTGTTCGGTCATGAATTTACATTTTACGTTATTACTGACGGATACAGTGCTTTGCCGCTTGCTTCGGTTGCCAATTATAAGTTCATGGAAAACGGAAACGGCGGAATTCTGACAGCTGGTGTGGGGGCGTTTACTCCTGACTATAAAATTTCAAAGGAAACAGAAGATGAATTGATGAAAAATGTTGTAGCCAGAGTGCTTGAAGCTTTGCAGAGAAAAGAAACTCCTTATCTGGGTATTTTAGGAATTGACTGTGTTTTAACTAATGACGGCAGATTTGTTACTCTGGATTTTAAACCGTTTCTTTCTGATCATGATGCTGAAGCTGTCTTAAATCTTGTTGATGAAAATCTTCTTACTCTTTTTGAAGCTTGTGCCTTCGGTTCATTTGCAGATGATTATGATAAAATTGAAGTTTCTGACAATGCTTCCGTTTCCTGTGTTATTTCGTCACGTCTTGAAGGGAAGATTATTAAGGGTTTGGAACTCGCTGAAGCTGATATTTCTCATTTCGGAATTAGAAAAAATCAATATCTTGAATATGAAACAATTAGAGGGAAGAATTTTGTGCTTACTAAGACTGCCAAAACTCTTTCGGGTGCACGTAAGAAGCTTTATGAAGATATAGAAGTTATCAGCTTTGAAGGGAAAAAATACCGTACTGATATTTGCGGGCAGGTTGAAAATTTTTAAAACTTCATTATATATAAATATATGAAGAACTATTATTCTATTCTTGGAGTTACACCTGACAGTTCGGATGCTGAGATTAAATCGGCATACAGAAAATTGGCGCGCAAATATCATCCTGACGTAAATCCTTACGGTACTGCAAGGTTTAAGGACATAACAGAGGCATACGAAACCTTATCTGATGCAAAAAAGAGAATACAGTATGATACTGTTAACGGATTTTTTAAGAGTTCTCCAAAACAGGAAAAACAGCATACTTCATCAAATAAAGCTGACAGTGAATATAAAAAACAGGCTTCATTTCAAAATCACACAGAACCGAAAATGTCAAAGGAAGAGTTTTCAAAGAAAATAAATGATATTTTCGAAGAATTTTCAAAGCCAAAGCTCAAGAAAGAGAAAACAACACCTAAACGCGGGGAAGATTTGTATGAGGATATTTTTGTCAATATAAAAGAAGCGGTAAACGGTGCTGAGCGTATTATTAACGTAATGCATTCGACAGCCTGCCCGAATTGTAAAGGCCGAAAATTTATTAACGGGTCTTTGTGCCATCTCTGCAAAGGTACCGGAGAAAAAGTCGAGCATAAAAAGATAACTGTTAAAATCCCCAAAAATGTTAAAAACGGAACAAAATTAAGAATTCCGCAAGAGGGCAGCAGCGGATTGAACGGCGGTAAAAACGGGGATTTGTATTTAAAAATTAAGATTGAGCCGAACAACAAAATCTCTTTTGACGGAAATAACGTTATTTATAATGTTCCTATTACTCCGTTTGAAGCTGTATTGGGCGGCAGTATTTCCGTTCCGTCATTTGATGCAAATCTGAATTTAAAAATTCCTCCCAAAACACATTCAGGGCAGAAATTCCGCCTTGCAGGACAGGGGTTGAAGCAAAATGGCAAAACCGGCGACATGATTGTTATTGTGCATATTGAAATTCCCTGTTCTTTGTCGGATGATGAAATCAGGCTTTATGAAAAGCTTAAAAAAGTATCAACACAAAATATTAGAGAGAATTTGTTAAATGAATAAAGTAAAAATTAAAGAGATTTTTGAATCTGTTCAGGGAGAAGGACCATACGTAGGTTATAAGCAGCTATTCGTTCGGTTTTGCAATTGTAATTTGAAGTGTAATTACTGTGATACGGAGTTTTCGTCGGATAGTGATTACAAAGAATTTGAGCCTTGCGCTCTTGCAGATAAAATTAATACTTATAAAACCGTGCATTCTGTTTCTTTAACAGGCGGTGAGCCTCTGCTTGCATCTGAATTTTTAAAAGAATTGCTGCCGCGTGTAAGCAAAAAAATTTATTTGGAAACAAATGCAACTCTTGCCGATAAATTTTTGGAAGTTAAGCCTTTTATAGACATTGTTTCAGCTGACATTAAACTTGAAAGTGCAACCGGAATTAAAAATTCGTATAAATTTCATGATAAGTTTTTCGAAAACTGTAAAGGAATTGAAACTTTTGCAAAAATTGTTTTTAATGACAAAATTACCGATGATGAAATTGAGACCTGCTGTGCATTAGGCAAAAAATATGGAATTGAACTAATTTTACAACCCGAAATGGAAGGAGTAAAGATGAAAATCTCTTCAAATTTCGTAGCTGAAACTTTAGATAAATTCCTGAATAATTATGAACGAGTCCGGCTTATTCCGCAGGTTCATAAATTTTTAGATGTAAGATAAATTTTTATAGTATAATACTGTAAGAAGATTTATGTAAAGGGTATAATTATGTCTGTAAAAAGAGTTTTACAATATGGAGAAAAAAGTTTAAGAGAACCTTCAAAAGAAGTTCATAAGGTTTCAAGAAAAATTCAGGAGCTTGTTCAGGATTTGCTCGATACAATGTATGCAAAAAACGGTGTAGGTATGGCAGCCCCTCAAATCGGCGTTAATTACCGTGTTTTTGTAATTGATGTATCTAAAAATGACGAGCCCCTTAATCCTCTGGTTTTCATCAATCCGAAGATTATTAAAAAATCAGGCGCAATAGTAGCTCAGGAAGGATGTATAAGTTTCCCGGAGGCTTACACGGATGTAAAACGCTATAAAAATGTTATGGTTAAGGCTTTAGACAGACATGGCAGACCTTTTGTTATGGAAGCTAAAGACGGATGTCTGCTTGCCCGCGCAATACAGCATGAAAATGATCATCTTGACGGCATTTTGTTTATTGATCACTGTGTAAACAGGTTTGAAACCGATGATATCCTTTCAAAACATAACCTCCCGCCTGTTGATGCAGATAAACTAATTGAAGAACCTGAGTTGGATAAGGAATTGGAAAGTAAAAATGATTAATATTGTTTTTTTCGGAACTCCGGCAATTGCATTGAAATCTCTGGAATATTTATATAATTCAGAAAAAATAAATGTTCTGGCTGTTGTGACACAGCCTGATAAACCTGCAGGAAGAGGGCATAAACTTACTATGTCGCCGATAAAAGAGTTTGCCCTTCAAAAAGGTCTCCCTGTATTCCAGCCTAAGTCTATCAGAAAAGAGCCTGATATTCAGGAAGAATTAAAAAAATTAAAACCTGATTTCTTTGTAACTTTTGCTTTCGGGCAAATTTTATCGCAGGAAGTTCTTGATATACCGAGGTATGAAACCATAAATCTGCATGCTTCGCTTCTCCCGAAATATCGCGGAGCAAATCCTATTCAGCGTGCAATAATCAACGGAGATAAAGAAACAGGAATTTGCACCATGATTACTGAATTAGGGCTTGATTGCGGTGATGTCTGCTTAAGAGAAGTTATTCAAATTCCAGATAATATGACCTGCGTTGATTTATTTGAAGAAATAAGCGAAAAATCACCCGAACTTATTGAAAAGACGCTTATAGGATTAATTGATAAAACTATAACACCTCAAAAACAGTGTGAGGAAGGTATCTGCACCGCTAATAAATTAACTAAGGAAGAAACTCTTATAGATTGGTCTAAGCCTGCCCGAGAAATACATAATTTAGTCCGGGGTATTTACAAATTTCCGTCGGCTTATTTTGTACACAATAACAAAATTGTTAAAGTACTTGAAACGCGTGTCGTAGAAGGAAACGGGGCTTGCGGAGAGTTTCTAAGATTTTCTAAAGACGGCGTTGAAGTAGGATGCGGTAAGGATTGTATTTTACTTGTAAAAGTTAAGCCCGAAGGTAAAGGCGAAATGTTTGCAAGAGATTGGGCTAACGGTATAAGAAAATGATAACAAAAGGTATCAGAGGCGCAATTACTGTTGATGAAAACTCTGTTGAAGCAATAAAAGATGCTGCATTAGAGTTGCTAAACTCTATGATTGCCGAAAACAATATTGATGTTTCAATGATTTCTCACGTAATATTTACTCTTACGAATGATTTGAACGCCGCTTTCCCAGCTAAATTTGCACGGCTTGAGCTGGGATGGACGGAAACAGCTATGATGTGTTTTCATGAGCTTGATGTGCCGGATTCTCTTGAAAAATGCCTGCGCGTATTGATAGTTCTAAATTGCGGCGAAAGTTTTAAACCTAAATTCGTTTATTTAAAAGGAGCTTCTATTTTAAGATAGTTTTGTTATTTCGCTCATTGCGGGATCAAGCAAACGTCTGCCGATATTCGGAAATTCGATTGAACACAGCATTTTATTACCATACTTAATCATTTTTTCTACAACTCCTTCACCGTATTTAGGAGTTGAAACTCTGTCGCCTGGTTCTAAAACTTGATTATCTTTTTGTTCAATATCATCTGCCGAATAAATCGGGACAACAGGAACAGGTTCTTCTTCTTCAAAACTTGGAAGTTCTTGAGAAGTTGATATTGGCTCATCACTTGTAGTAAGGTCATCAATAAGATTTAAGTCATCTTCTGTCAATTCATCTGTGCCTAGAATGTCTTGTTCATCAATTACCAATTCTTCATCCGGAAGTTTTTCATACAGGACTTTATCAACATCTTTTGCAACCTGTTCAACTAAATCATCATTATTTTCTACAATTTGCGGCTCTCCGAAGTTTTCTTCAATGTCAATATCATCAACAGAATAATCTATTTCAGGCTCCTCAAGAGTAATTCCCGGTTCAGTGTCTACATTTTCTTCTGGTTCTTCTATAATAATTTTTTCTTCCTCAGGTTGTTTTTCACCTGTTTCATCTTCAAGAATATTCTGTACCGGAGGAATTTCATTTACAATTTGAATATTTTCATCAACGGAAACAAGTTCTGTTTCATCTGTGGCAGCAACTGTTTCTGCAGGAATTTCATCAATTGTAATATCAGGATATTCTATTTCCGGCATTGAGGTCTGCTGCACAGGCTGGTCAACCTCT
>FR900462.1:11272-34583 GCA_000438175.1 Fusobacterium sp. CAG:439
TCTTCAACTGAAGGTGTTGTTTCTGCTGTTTCTTGAACAGGAATTTCAGCCTCTGGTTTTTCTTCTTCTTGTTCTTCCGGTTGTTCTTCTTCCGAAATTGTAATATCGTCAAGTTCGACTATTAAAGGAATATTCTGTGTATGTGCACCGTAAATAATAAATTCATCCTGATTTAATTTGTTTAGAAATGTATTATAACTTGCAAAATCATGCTGCAGGGTCAAAGGCGCAAAAAGTATAAGATTTTGTGCAGCTTCTTTTATTTCTGATAAGTATTTATATGCGTGTGAACATATTATTGTCGTGTAAACGTTGCTTCTGGCGAGAAATTTTTTCAATAATTTTTTGTCGGTGTTAGAATTATCTATTTTCACGAATGCATAAACATCGGTGCCTGATGTGCTCATTACATCATAAGTATAAGACATAATCAGGTTTTGTAATTCCGGAGACATATCAGAAATATCTATAACAATTATATCAGATTTATCTATTGCTATGCTTAAGCTCAGTACATCTTTTAATGTTTCGGCAAAAACATTCAGGTCTCTGTATTTCAACAATTTATTTTTTAATAAAACGAGTTGTGTAATTTGAGTTTCTCTGTATTGCTGATCTACAACGTTTAAAAATGTTTCAAACGGTAGATAACCTTCAGGCAGCGTTTTTGTGTATTCCTGAACTTCTATAAATATGTCCTGAATAATAGCTTTGCTTGTTGCATCAACATCATCCAATTCATTGTCGTAAATAAAATTTATAGTGTCATAATTAAGAGGCAGTCTAAAATCTTTGCCGAAAACAATTCTATTTTCCTGCTCAAATTGTCCGTCAGTATCGAAAATCACGATTTTTTCTTTAAGCTGCTTAATGATATTATTTAAAAGAATGGAGGTATTTTCCAGATTATTTGAACAAACAAGCAGGTTATTATCAAAAATAGTTCTGTCAACTTTCAGCTGTATTTCCTGTTGTGCAAGCTGTCCCATAATAACAGGCTGTTCTACTGGGATAATATCAAGTAGTTCATTGGAAGGAAGGACGGTAACAGCTGCTTTCAGCGAAGGAATTGTACCGTTATAATTTTTCAAAATACCTTCTTCATTGAAGGTAAAAAGCAGTTTAACAATAGCATAATTAGAGGTAACATCAGCTTTAATGTTTACGACTTGAGCAACATAAGGTGTGTTTACATCCTCTATTATAACAAAGCTTGAAAGAGACAGGTTGTCTTTAACATCGTAAGCGATTTTTACTAAATTGTTCTTAATTTCCAATACCTTCATATGAACTTCCTCACCTTGAAAAATATTTTATCATGAAAATGCTAATTTTGTAATATATCTTGGAGTTTATTGTAAATTTCTATTGTTAAAATACATATTTTTAAATCTCTTTTTACAAGACTTTTAATTGTTTCTTTGTAACATCGGAGCAGTGCTTTATCCAATCCTTTTTCTTCATCTAAAAGACTTCTTATTTCAGATGAATATTCTTTATCTCTTGTATTAGGCTCTATTTTATCTGCAAGAAAAATGATTTTTTCGAAGTCTGTCATATCAAGCTTTCCGAGAGTGTGCCATCTTATTGCCGATAATATTTCTTTATCGGTTACGTGAAATTCCTTTTCCGCTATATATGCGCTGACAGGTGCATGTAAAGTTTTGTAATTAAGCATTTCACACTCTTCAACCTGTAAATGTTTGTGAATAATATCAAGAAGTTTATCATTTGAAAAACATTTTGCACAATCATGCAAAAGCCCTGCAAGGTAAGCTTTTTCGCTATCAAGTCTGTATTTTATAGCAAGTTCTCTTGCACATTCGGCTGTTCCGAGTGTGTGAATATATCTTTCTTCGTTAAGATTGTCTTTAAGCCATTTCAGTATTTCTGTATAATCCATTTTTATATATGTATTCCTCTACTTCTTCTGTCACAAGATTACTAATTGATTTCCCCTCTTTAATTCTCTCTCTCAGCTCTGTTGATGAGATATCAATAAAAGGCATTCGGGCAATTTCAAAACTATACCCTTTCTCTTTCAAATCGTCAAAATTGACAGTTTTATTTTCTCTTACAAATACAATAAAATCAACAAGATCTTTAAATTTTTCAGCTTCATACCAGCTTTCTATTTTTTCAAAAGCGTCAGTTCCTATGATGAAATTTATTTTACCCTCCGTACAATACTGTTTTTTGAGCTGTAGAGCAGTCAAATAAGAATATGATTTTCCTTCATGCCGATATTCTATGTCTGAAATTTCAAAATGAGGATTATATTCAATAGCAAGTCTTACCATATTAAAGCGGTGTGTACACATATTTGTGTCATAATCCTTATGGGGCGGTTTATATGCAGGAATAAAGATAATTTTATCAAATCCGAAATTTTCCAAAACATATTCTGCCATTTTAAGATGCGCTCTGTGTATAGGATTAAAGGTTCCCGAAAAAATGCAAAGTTTCATAAACTGATTTTAGCACAATAAAAAGCAGAACCGAAGTTCTGCTGGTAAAAAATTTGTAGGGGAAAAATTAATTGGAGTTAAAATTTTTTTATCATCTCTGGCAATTGTTTCAGTATCCTGCAGATGATTTTTAGTAGTCTAAATTAAATGTAAAGCTTGTTTATTTGCCATTGCGATGAAATTCATCTGAGCAAAAAGTATTTCGGATTTATCTTCAAACGGCTGATTATTGTTGACTGTAACTTGATTTTCATAGATGTTTTTAAGTTTGTCATCAATTTTTTTCAAATTTGCAACTGCCATTATATGCCTCTCAATCTTCTTATTTATTGCTTGTGTATATATAAAGTATATATAAAATTCTAAATTTCAAAAAACACTAAACTTGTTACATTTCGTAACATAGCATATAAAATGGCAATAATTGTCAGAATTGTGTTTTTATAATTATATAGGGGAAAACAGGAAAAACTATGCTTGACAATAATATTTATAATAAGCAGCAAGTACCACAGTTTAAGGCAGTTTCACCACAGCAGGCGGTGCAGCCCCAGGTTGCAATGCAGGCTGTTAATCCAGAACTTTTAAAAGAAAATGTTCAGGACAGTTATGTTGCAAACAGAATAGGCGAAACGGCTGATGATCCGAAAGGAATGCTTTACACTGCTGCTTTAACTGTGCCGACATGGTTTGCTATTTCTAAAGGAATGGATTATTATTCCAATAAATCCAGAGGTGATTTTAACGACACTGTTCATCATACTGTAGGACAATTAGGTGATGATGTTACAAATTATGTAAAAAACAGCAGTTTTGGAAAGTCATCTTTCGCAAATTCGATAAATAACGGTTTTAAAAACTTTAAAGGCTTCTTAAAGAAAAATTTTGTTGACAGGTTTAGAATTACAAGAGCAATGGCATACACACCTTCAAAACCTGAACTTCCTATGGTAATCGGTCAGGCTGACGGTATGGTCGGTATGCAGTTATTTGATTATCCTCAACATGGCGAACAGTTTGTAAAACCTCTTAAATATGTTGAAGATTTGGATTGTTACGGGGCTTCTAAAGCTGATATTAAAAAGTGGCAGGACTTATTAAACAAAGCTTCAACCCCGCAGGCAAGAGCTGAAATTATGCAGCGTGCGGAACTTGAAACAATTTTACAAAATTCGAGATTAAAAAGAACTCCGGCTCAAATTGCAAAAGAGATAAGTGATTTTAAAGCTCTCGGTGAAGAAGCTAAAATATTAAAACTTAAAGATATGAAAGCCTTTGAATGGGGTTATAAGGACTTTGCAGAAATGGAAGCCGTTCAAAAGGATATTCATAAACGTATGCCGAGAGTTCTCGAGGCTTGTCATGATGCTAACCGCAAAATGTTTACAAGAATTTGGGGAACAAATCACAGTAAATGGGGAAGAATTAAAACTTGGCTGTTCGGACGTGAGGTTTATGCCTCGGAAACTGCAAACAAACTTGCAGGTTCGCTGGGTAATGTTAATCTGGCTGAAAATAAAGAGTTAGACAGTGTTCTAAAGAAAACAGGACTTGATAAGAAAGTTCCGAAATCAATGCTCGGTAAATTTTTGGCAAAATATAATAACCTTGTTCTTGAAGGTGCTACAAACAGGGTTGCCGGAGGAAAGTTTGTTGCCTTAATGCAGGCTGCATATTTGGCAGATGTTCTTTATAAAACAGCCAAAGCCGACGGTGCAGGTGAAAAGGTTAAAACGTTTGCGGAACGTTTCACCGAAATGATAGCGTTCTTCGTTGCAATGCCTTTTGCAATTCAATTAATGCATAAAGTCGGCGGTTTGCAATACGCAGGGATGACTAAACAACAGGTTGAAGCTTACAGACAGCATTTAAAAATTCATAATGACAAAGCCATGGCTGCAGGGTTCAAAGATAAAGCAGCATGGAAAGCAAGTAAAGATGCATTAAAAACAGAGTTAAATGCAGGTGTTAAAAATCCGATTACAAAATTATTCAAACGTATCGGACGTGTAGTATCAGTTGGTCTGGAACAAATAAGACCATATGACACAAAGGCTGTTACAAGAAACGGTGTATGGGAAAAAATTAAAGATCTGTTCAGACATCCGAAATTCGGAATGAAACAGATGGCAGGTTACCCGATGAGAATTATTTTAGGTATGTTTATGATTTTACCTTTCTTAAGCAAAATTGCCGTAAAGGGTTCACATCTGCTATTTGGAAAACCAAAAAATTCTTTACTTGATGAAGGTAAAGAACCTGAAAAAACTCAAACACCGACCCAACAACAACCGCAATTGCCGCCGCAGCTGCAACAGGTTCAAACACCATCTCAGCAGACAACAACTCAAACAACTACGACAACTTCTCAACAGACAGGACAAAGCAGCCCCTCAAATCTGTTGAATAAATATAAAAACAAAACAACAACTACGACAACAACCACGCAAACTTCCGAGAATAAGCCTGCGGCTGCTCAGGAACCTGTAAGAACATATATACCTTCTCCTGTGGGTGTTCAAATCAAGCAGGCAGAAGATTTAACAGCAGCAGATGAAGCCATGCGCAGGGCTGATCTCGCGGAACAGCAGGCTTTGCAAACTCTTAAAATGAATTAAAATATTTGCCCTATTTAAATTGGCATGCTATAATTCTTTTCGGAGGGTTTTATGGCAGCAGTATTTGATTTTAAAGGTTTTGCCAGAGATTTAACTAAACAGGCAGAAAAAAGTATTCCTGAAGATATAGCTCTGGAGCATAAAAAAGAATTTCTGGATAGAATTTACAATTTTACTTATATTGCAGGTGAGGCTTTTTCTCAAGACGATACTATTGAAAGTTCGGAAACCGCAAAAACTTTAACACAGATAATTTCAGAGTGGACTTTCCATAAGTATATTGATTTGCTTCGTTCTGATATTCCCGAAATGTACCATGAAAGTATTTTACAGAAACTTGCTTATGTTGCTTTTGAAATGGGGAAAGAATCCGAGTTCAGTAAATTAACTCAGGAACAAATGCTTGCTCTGGTTGAGGTCCATGTTAAAAAGGCATTTGAAAAAGCCTGTAAAAAACTTTTGGATAACGGGCAAATTACCGCATCCGCTTATGAAAGAGCTTTAAATCTTTCTAATATTGATGAATACTCAAGTAAGTTGTGCCATAATGTTAAAGTGCCGTCAAGACGTAAAAGTACTTTTAAATATACGCTTATAGCACTAATTGCAGGCTTGCTTACGCTCATTGCAAATTACCTGCAGCCAGAAGCTCCGATTATGATAATTATAAATACAGTAGTTCTTGTACTTTTGTCAATGTATGTCGGATTTTATATAGGGGCTAACAGATTTTCAAAATAACCCTGGCAGGGCATATTGTATTCGCATAAAAACTATGTTATAATAACATTAGCTCTGTACAGGTGCTCATTTTGTTCCTACATTTATTTTAAAAGGGAGAATTGACTCTGACAGGATGTGAAGTATACCCGCCGATTTTATATCGCCAGCGGGAAACGGATAATCCGAGGCGTTCACCCACCTGCGAGACCACGCAGGCAACAAAATCACATCTGTATAGGGCTTTTATAATGAGTATGAAAGGAGTAATTATGAAAAAATTATTTAGTTTTGACACGCGGGGGGGGGGCGTACTTTAAGCTCCAATAAAGGTTTTACCCTCGCCGAGGTATTGGTCACTTTAGGTATAATCGGTGTAGTATCAGCAATGACTGTGCCTTCCTTGATGCAAAATCATCAGCGTAAAACTTATGCAACTCAGTTGCATCAGGTTTATAACCTTTTATCACAAGCGTTTTTAGAGTATACTACCGATAAAAATGCAATTAATTTACAAGAAGCGGGGTTGACAAGCACAGAAGCTGTTATTGAATTTTTTAATAAGTATTTTAAACTTGCGTCTTCTTGTTCGGAATTTACGGACTGTTTTGCTGCTTCTTATAAAAACCAGAGCGGTACAGAATTGGCACAATCTTCATTATGGGTTAGCAGCGACGTTTGTAATGTCCTCGCAAACGGTGCAGCTGTTTGTATGGAGCATTCAAAATTCCACTCCGCAACTTACGGTGATGTCAGCGTTCCATACGGTCATATAACTATAGATATTAATGCTAAGAAGGGACCCAATATTGCAGGACGAGATTTATTTATTATAACTTATTATACCGATGGGTCAATGGATGAGGACGGTGTTCCGCCGCAATGTAAAACTGATGGAAAATGCGGTTCCGGTAAAACTTCAGCGAAAGATGTAAGAAATGCCCTGGCTTCAGCCTGTACTTCAGGAACTGCTGCTAAAGGGTGTTTCGGCTTATTGCTGAACAGCGGCTGGGAGATGAACTATTAATTTTTTTTGTGGCAAAGAGGCATAATCAATTATTGCCTCTTTGCGCTAAATATGCTACAATACCTGTATGAAACAAAGTATTCCTACAATTGTAATTACCGAACAGGTTCATACGGCTGAACTTTTGAAAAGATATATTCAGGACTGCGAAAGTTTTTCTTTTCTTGCGGAAACTTCTGATTTTTCAAAAGCATATAACGGAATAAAGGAACTTTCAAAAGCTCTTGTAATAGTTGATATTTCTGATTATCAGGAGCAGGCGTTAAATTTTGTTTCGAAGATTACATCAGAATTTAAGGAATGCAGAGTTGTGGCTTTGTCTGATAAACCCGCAGTTGATCTGGTTATAAGAGCTATGAGAATAGGGGCTTCGGATTTTTTGCCTATTCCGCTGATAAAAGATGAATTTTTTGAAGTTTTAAATAAAATATATAGTGATTTGACGGATGCGAAACCTAAAAAGTCTAAATGCCGCGTTATTACTATTTATTCAAATAAAGGCGGTGTAGGAAAAACTTCTATTGCTTCCAATCTTGCACTAGAGCTTTCTAAAATTACAAAAGAAAATGTGGCTCTTATTGACTTAAATTTTCAACTCGGCGATGTCACTACGTTTTTAGATTTGAAGCCGTCTTTTAATATTTCTTATATGCTTCAAAATCTTGATAAAATAAATGGAGATTTTCTTCTTTCAACATTGGAAAAATACAGGGATACAAGCTTATATGTTCTGGCTGATCCGCCATATTTTAAGCAGGTTGATGATATTTCTTCAAAACAAATCAGCAGGCTTTTTAGTATTTTAAGGGATACTTTTTCTTATGTTGTAGTTGATACATCAGGCGGATTTGACAACAAGGCTATGACAGCTCTTGAAAATTCTGATTTGATATTTCTTGCTGCAATCGTTAATCTTCCCGCCATCAGAAACTGTCAAAGGTGTCTTGAATTATTTGAAAAACTGGGGTTTGAAGAAGATAAAGTGCAGGTTCTTATAAACCGTTATATGGAAAATGATGAAATTAAAGCGGAAGATGTTGAAGAAGTTCTTGGTAAAAAACTGTATTGGAAAATACCTAACAATTACTTTACAATGATGTCTGCTATAAATAAGGGTGTGCCTGTTTCTGATATTAATCCTGATTCTAATGTTGCATTGAGTTATAAGAATTTGGCATTAATGGTTTCTGACAGTGTTTATCGTCAAAAACTTACTAAAAAGCTTGGAAGGGTATAGGAAAGTGTTACAAAGCAGTAAATTAAGCAGTAGATTTAAAAAGTTAGAAAAAGAAGAAATTATAAATGAACAACCTAAAAAATTTGTATTCTCTAAATCTGCGCTTAAACCGCCCGAACCTGAAGAGCTGCTGCAGGAAGATAAACTTGATTTGCCGTATATTGAAGAAACTTTGAAAAATGCTTTAACCGAAAAAATAGATTCTATTCCTGTGTGGTTTGAGTATACTTCTGTACGTCAAAAAGAGCTTATAAAAAGTTTTGTTGAAAATATGCTTTCATCTGAAGATTATAATCTTAACGACGCGGAAAAAGATACATTGATTGAAAAATTATTTACTTCCGTTATGGGCTTCGGACCTCTTGACTATCTGCTGGCAAGAGAAAATGTTGATGCCGTTTTTGTAAACGGAACAAACAGCGTTCATATAGAAATCGGAGGCAAAGTTTTAAATACGGAAATGAAGCTTAATGAAAAACAAGTCGGATTTATTCTTAACAATATATATGCCTTGTCAGGCTGCAAAGACGATAAGCGGAATAATATTTCTAATTATCGTGTAAAAGACTTGTTTATAACTGTAATAATGCCCGGATTATCTCAGTGCGGTATTAATATTTCAATAAGGAAGAGTTTTGTCCGTAGTATCGACAATATTTTGGAAAACGGTATGATGACAAGAGAAATTTTTGATTTTCTTGTATCAATTACAGATGCCGGAAAGAATATAGTAATTTGCGGTGATATTAATTCCGGTAAGACAACGCTTATAGATACGTTAATAAATACTTCTTTATTAAACAGGCGTTCTGCTTTAATTGAAGAAACTGCCTGTATAAATTCTGCAGGCGATACATTAATGAAATTTACCGTTGATAAACAATCACCTGATTACTGTGCACTTATTTCAAACTTATTAAAAATGTCGCCGGAATATTTTATTGCTGATTTAAACTCACCCGTTCCCGAGCTTTCCGAAGTGAGCGGAAGTATTATAACTTTACGTGCATCCTGTGTTGATGCCGCAATTGCAAAACTTATTTCGGGATTTACAGGGCTAGAAAAAATTCCTGAAAAATATGCTAAAACTAAGGTATTTACCGATTATGATTATATTGTTCAAATTAATAAGATGAACGATGGAACAAGAAAAATTACATCAATTGTTGAGCTTGCGCCTGCAAGAACTGCAGCCTTATCGGTAAAATCCGTTGCTAAATTCGTTGACGGAGAATATATTACCGAGATTCCGCAGCCTTTGACTTCGATTCGGGCGGAGTCTTTACTTTCTGAATCAGGTTCGATGTCTTCACGTTTTTATCATCAGGATTAGCAATCTTTTCTTTCATATCATTAAAAATTGTTTTCATCCTGGATTCATTTACGAAACCGTGTGATATTTGATCAATACCGGGACCTATATATTTTTTCATAAGCTGCTTATCGACAAATGTATTAATAGGTGTTGCAAGGAGAAACAGTGTCCCGAGACCGCTCAGAGTTTTTAATAATTTGTTTTTGAATATAAGTGAATTTTGATATTCTTTCAAAGCGTTCCTTGTTGCCTGATAAGAATAATCTCCGTCTTTATACATTTCTTTCATAACAGGCAGGATTTTATTATATTTTTTTAAAACTTTGTGAGGGATTTTTTTTGTATCACCGCTTTTAAGTGCATTTTTTATTTCAAATGTATTCAAGGCGTTTTCTTGTGCAAATTTTACAATTTTATCTTTGTCTGAACTTAATAAGTCGTATCTTTCAGTAAAATATTTATTGTAAAATCTTTTGAAAAAGTTAATTGTTTTCTTTTCATTATTTCTGACTTTTATTTTATTTTCCAAAGTTTCGGTAATTATTCTTTTAAAGTCCTCAGAGTTTTCAAGTGCACTTCCGTGAGCCTGATCAATAACGTCTTTTATATGTTTATAGACTGCATCTTTGGCATTTCCGCTAATCCCCGCTTTTCCGAGTTTGCCCATGGGGGAAACGATACACTGACCTGCAATAATAACTGCAGGTAATGCGACAATAGATGTTAATCCCTGATAGATAGCCCTTTTTAATGCTCTTTTTCCGCTCGGATTGTAGCTGTCCTTGTCATTTTTGTATTTGTCATAAATGTCAGCCCCTAAATACATAAAAGTAGGAGCAAAAAGTGATGCACCGAGTTTCGGAGCAATTTCCGATATTGCGGTTCCGACTTCACTTGAATATGACATTAAAACAGGAAGTTTTCTGCTTAACGGATCCTTGTACTTTTCATGAATATTTTTTTTATTTGTATCAGCTGATGATATCGGGTTTATCAATTTAGGGGTCCTTGATTAGAATATTCTTATTATATTATAACCTTGTAAAAAAAATTTTTTGCTAGTATTTTTAATTCAGGTATAATTTTATTATGGATAGAAAATTTAAGATATCTTCAAAATATAAACCTGCAGGCGACCAGCCTAAAGCAATTGATGAACTTGTCAGCGGTATAGAAAACGGAGATGATGCACAAACGCTTCTCGGAATTACGGGCTCAGGAAAAACTTTTACCATTGCAAATGTAATTGAACGCGTTCAAAAGCCTACTCTGATTATTGCTCATAACAAAACTCTTGCGGCGCAGCTTTATAACGAATTTAAGGAGCTTTTTCCCGATAATGCCGTTGAATATTTTATAAGCTATTACGATTACTATCAGCCTGAAGCTTATATTCCGAGGACTGATACTTTTATTGAAAAATCAGCTTCCATAAACGAGGAAATTGACAGGTTAAGACACAATGCGACAAGGTGTTTATACGAAAGAAATGATGTTATTATTGTAGCTTCAGTAAGCTGTATTTACGGTTTGGGGCTTCCCGAAAATTATTTCAGGGGGTCTGTAGAACTTAATGTCGGAGATGAAGTTGCACGGGATGATTTGTTGAAACATCTTGTCAGTGTTCAATACACGCGAAATGATCTGGTTCTGGAACGCTCTACATTCAGAGCAAGAGGCGATATTGTTGAAATTATGCCTGCTTATGAAAAGATTATTACGAGAATTTATTTCTTTGGCGATGAGATTGAAAAGATTGTCAGAATTGATAATGTTACGGGAGAAATCCTCGAAACTCCGGAAAAAGTAGTAATTTATCCTGCCGTACATTATCTTTCTTATGATGAGAACGTTGACGAGACAATTGGTTTAATCAAAGAAGAACTCCAGCACAGACTTGTAGAACTTCATAACGAAAACAAACTTGTTGAGGCTCAAAGACTTGAACAGCGTGTTAAATATGATATTGAAATGATTAAGGAAATGGGATATTGTTCGGGGATTGAAAACTATTCAAGAATAATAGAGCGCCGTCCGCCGGGATCGGCTCCCGCAACTCTTTTAGATTATTTCAGAGGTGATTTCCTTACCGTTGTTGATGAATCACATGTTACGCTGCCGCAGCTAAAGGGTATGTATCATGGAGATTCTTCAAGAAAGAACACATTAATCGAGTATGGTTTCAGACTGCCTTGTGCACGTGACAACAGACCTTTAAAAAATGAGGAATTTTTCAAAAAAGTTCACCAAAAAATATATATTTCCGCAACTCCGGGGGAATTCGAAAGAAAAACTTCTTCACAGCTTGTAGAACAAATTATTCGTCCGACGGGTCTTGTTGATCCTAAGATTTCTGTTCGTCCTATTGAGGCCCAAATTGAAGATTTGAAAAATGAAATTAATAAGCGCGCCGAGAAAAATGAACGCGTATTGATTACGACACTTACAAAACGTATGGCGGAAGATTTGACTGACTACTTTATTCAGGAAGGTATAAGGGTAAGATATCTTCACAGTGAAATTCAATCACTTGAGCGTGTTGAGATTTTAAGAGATTTACGTCTGGGTGAGTTTGACGTTCTTATCGGTGTAAATCTTTTGAGAGAAGGACTTGATATTCCCGAAGTTTCACTTGTCGCGATTATGGATGCCGATAAAGAAGGATTTTTGCGCTCAGAAACAAGTTTGATACAAACAATCGGACGTGCAGCCCGTAATGCCTGCGGTGAAGTTATTATGTACGCTGACAGAATGACAGAATCAATGGAAAAAGCTATTTCTGAAACAGAACGCCGCCGTAAAATTCAGCTTGAATACAACAAAAAATACGGAATTATTCCCCAGACAATTAAAAAACCGATTGAAAATAATTTACTTTCTCTTGTTGCAAGCTACAGAGATCTGGAAGACATTGTCGCGGAAGAAATGGTTGATATGGGTATTGATAAAAAAGATTTACCTAAACTTATTGACAAACTCGAAAAAGATATGCATAAAGCGGCAAAAATTCTTGACTTTGAACGAGCTGCGGAAATAAGAGATAAGCTGAAAAAATTGCGTGAAATGGTTAATTAAAAAAAGCCTCTTAAAGTTAAGAGGCTTTTTTATTATTCTTTATTATCTTTAGCGGAAATAGCTTCATAATCTACTTGAGCCAGATAATGACCGCACATTGCAAGGTTGAATATCAGAACCATACTCCAGTAGAATATGGCAACGGGATGAGGAATTCCAAAGAATACCCATATAACGTATGTTACAGGAGCTATTACAAGAGCATCGGCAAGCAGTACCTGAGGTATCATGAATAAAACAGCTACAAGAATGTCGCAACAGGATTCCGAAATAACTTTAAAATTATAAGCATCGGCAATTTTAAAACTTTTCGCGTAGCACAAATACCCTGTGAGTATTATTGAACCGAATAAGCCCCAAATAATGACCTGAAAAATTACTAAAGTATTAGGCTCCGGAATATAGTTTGCAATAAGTCCGGTCAACCAGGATGCAAGCCAGCAGTTAATTGCAATGGAGGGTCCGAGAGCAATGGTCCCTTTGATACCCGCCCAGAATAATGCAAAAATATTAAAAGACGGTAGTACATGATCTTTTCCGTTCCGTACATTTGTTGTACATTTTATCAAAAATCCGAAAAGTAACAGATAGGTCACGCTAAACATCCACCAAAATCCTGTTAAATCACCTTTCTCAGCATTTGAATACAGGTGAACACAGTAATAAACGGGGATTGCAAATAAAATGTACTTTATAAATGCATGGTTGTCCTGTAAGGACTCATCAAAAGCGTCTTTTATAGATGCCATAAATCCAAACTCCTCTCAATCATTCCTAACAAAATTTATTATAACATATCTTTAAATAAAAAACAACCCTGCATGTTAAGAGGGAAGCCTTATTGTGAAAACTGCCCCTTTACCCGGAGAACTTTTCAGGGTTATTTCTCCTCTGTGTAATTTTACAAGTTCTTTTGTTATTGAAAGTCCTAAACCCGTTGAATTTTCACGACCTTCACCGATTTGCTCAAATTTTTTGAATATTTTTTTATGATTTTTCTTGTCTATGCCTATACCGTTATCTTGAACGGAAATTAAGGCAAAATTCCCTTCTTTTTTGGCTTTTATTTTAATTAAACCTTCTTCATGCGTATATTTAATTGCATTACTCAGAAGATTGAAAAGTATTTGGCGGAATTTTTGAAAGTCAGCATTTAATATGAAATTTTCAATGTTGGTTTCAAGAGTTATATTTTTCTTTATAAAAAGCGGATTAAGTATATTAATTACTTCTTCTACTGCCTGGTTAACATAAAATTCCCGTAAAGTTAAAGTAATTGAACCTGCTTCAATTTTTGACATGTCAAGGATTTCGTTAATCATTTCGAGCAAATGGAGACCTGAAATTTTTATATCATTAACATATTCTTTTTGTTTGGAATTAAGGCTGCCTACAAATTCGTTTTCGAGCAAGTCTGAAAAACCGAGTATAGAATTCAACGGAGTGCGCAGTTCATGCGAAATATGCGACAAGAATTCCGTTTTTACTTTTTCTGCCTCCTTTATTTTTTTGTTATTTTTCTGTACCTGCAAATAGCCTTCCTGCAAGGCATTAACCTGCATTTTTATAATCTTTGATATTTCCGCATCTTTTGTTATATTGGCAATAATGGACGAGCAGGCTTTAAAAATCTTTTTATCACTAGAAGAAAATTCTGTTCCTGTAATAATAATTTTTCCGAAAACTGTATTTTTGAGTTTTAAATCTTCTTCCAGACAGGGTGTATTTATATCATTAATATCTGTGATATTCCCGTTATATGAATACTCTAATCTTGTCGGATTTGTAAAAAAAATATAACCGGAATTAAAAGAAATTATTTTTTTCAGTGTCCCGAATATTTTTTCGGCAAAATTTTCAGAAGGCTGAATATCAAAAAATTCGTGTATTAATTCAATTGATTTTTCATAATTTTTACAAGTCATCTTTGTCAACATAACCTATATATCTTAAATTTCTGTAATATCCGTCGTAATCAAGACCGTAACCTATAAGAAATTTATCATCAACTTCAAACCCGTAATAATCAGCATCAACATCTGCGGTACGGGTAATTTTTTTATCAAGAAGCGAACAAAACTTTGTTGATTTTGTGTGAAAATTGCAGTTTAAAAAGTCCAGAAGAAATTTTGCGGTAAGCCCTGTATCAACAATATCTTCGATTATTAAAACATTTTTACCGTTTAAATCCGGAAGTGAAATATCTACGGCATTAACTTTTCCTGATGTGCTCGTTCCTCCGTTATAGCTTGAAAGCCTTATAAATTCCATTTTTAACGGCATATTTAAATGCTTTACAAGATCAACAGCAAACATAACCGCGCCTTTAAGAACGCAAATTGCATAAACTTCATCATTCCCGTAGAAGTTATTCATTTCATCTGCCAATTCTTTAATTCTGTTTTGAATTTGTTCTTCGGTAAACAATATTTTTAATTTATTAATATCCATAACTAACCTTACCTCTTTTTTAATCTTAGCACGTGTGTTGCTTTTTGTGCAACTTTCGCTTTTTCGCTTAATCCCAGACCTGCAGCCCAGATAACTTCATTCCCCTTACACAAAAATATAAGTTTATCTTTTTCATGTTGAGGAATTTTTTTTTCATTAAGATATTTTTTCAGTTTTTGCGAGCCTTTGCACCCCAAAGGATGAATTATATCGCCGTCTTTTCTGTTACGCAGTGTGAAATCAATACTATTAACCGTAATGTATGCTTTAAATTCATTATCATCCGGAAATTGTTTTACTTCCTCTTCACAAGGTTCTATCGAGAATATATAATCGCCGAAAACATATTCTCCGCACTTATTTACGGCTATTTCAGTATTGCTTTTATCTGTCTTTGTAATAACTTCTGCTTTTTTATCGTTCACAAAAAGCCATAAACCATCCGTAAGAGAAATTGTTTTGCCTGATTTGGATGTTTTATTTGCCTCAACAAATTTTTGAATATTTTCTATTTTTTCTCTGTCATAATCAATATTGTGCTCTGTAAGTATGTTGTATATAATTCTTTTTTGTTCAATTTCAGATGCCTGAGGCAGCTCTGAAGGAAGATAACTGTTTATCAGGTTATAATCTTCTGCTGCAATTTCGGAAAGCGAATTTAAGGCATTTGATACGTCAGGATTAATTTCTTTTAAAAGCGGAATAACTTTATATCTTATAAAATTTCTTTTGTATTTTGTGTCCGTGTTTGAACTGTCTTTGTTCGGGGTTAACCCGTTATCAATGCAGTATTTTTCTATATCTTCTCTTTTCGTATGCAATAGAGGTCTGTAAAAAATCTCTCTTTTTTCTGAAATTCCCTGCAAACCTGCTGTTCCCGTTCCTCTTATAATCCTGTACAAAACCGTTTCAGCATTATCATCGAAATTGTGTGCCGTGAAAACAACTTTTGAATTAAATTTTTGTGCACATCTTCTGAAAAAGTCATATCTAGCCTTTCTTGCGGCTGTTTCTGTCTTTTGGATATTATCGGGGAGAATTTCCGAATAATAATTAATTCCGCGGGAATTTGCAAATTTTTCACAATTTTGTGCTTCTTTAAGGCTTTCTTCTCCCCGCCAATTATGGTTTAGGTGAACTGCAATGACATCGGCTCCAAGATTACAAAGAACATCCAAAAGACACATTGAATCATAACCGCCTGAAAAAGCCAGAATAAATCTGCCTGACAAATCATATTTTTCAATGAAGTTTTTGACGTTATCCCTTATCAATTAAGCCTCTTGAAATTTCTTAACCCCTTCTTTAATTTCAACAGCATCAACGCCTAATTGCTCAAGTGTTTTCATTGCAAGAGAGTCAGGCTCTGTTGTCAGTGCAAGAAGCATGTGTGCCGATTCGATTTTTTGTTTATGATCCTTTTTGGCAAGTTCCCACGCTGTTTCAAGAACACGTTTAGCGCGTTCGGTAAAGATGATTTCTCTGTCATAATACTCATTTCCGAAACCTATCAGATTTTCCACAACATTTCTTGCATCTTTGATGTTAATTTCAAGTTCGGAAAGCACCTGTCCGCCAATTCCGGTTGCTTCTCCGATTATGCCGAGAAGAAACATTTCGGTGCCCACAATGTTACGACCCAGGCGTCTTGCCTCTTCTTTTGCAAGCCTTAAAATTGTAAGTGTTTCCGGCATTTGTTTTTCAATTGGTTTAATTATGCTGTGCGCCAAATCGTCATCGGGAATTTTCAACTCTTTCAGAATGTCATAAGCAATTCCTCGCTTTGTTTTTAACAGTCCTAAAACTATATGCTCCGGCAAAACAACGGAAGACCCGAGTTCTTTGGCGGTTTGCAGTGCCATATTCATTGTTTTAAAGGCATTTGGCGTAAAAATAATTTGTCTGCCTTCGTATTCTGCTTGTCTGGATTGAATATTCTGCAGTTTTTCATCAAAATTTTCGCTTGTAACTCCGTATTTCCCAAGAATTTGTGATAATTCGGAATTTTTGTCCTCAAGAATTGATGATAGTATCTGCTCGGTTCCGAGTATTTCGTAATTTGAAGTTGAAAGCTTTGAAACAGCACGTTCAAATACTTTTGCGGATTCCTCACTGTCAAAAATATTGTCTGTTTCTTCGGACTTATCCTCTTTTGCTTCCCTGTTTTCGTCTATTTCAGGATGATAAAGACGTTTAATTTTCTTTTGAACAAGTTTTTCAAGAAGATTTTTAGATTTGTAGATATCAAACCCTAAATCCTCAAGTATTTTAACATTGTTTGATTTTTTGTCTGAAATTGCGGAAAGGAATAAATGTTCGTAAAGAATTGTAGGATTACCTGATTTATTTGCCAAATCAAGTGATTTTTTCAGAATTTCTTTATACTCATCGTCAAAAGGCAGTGTTTGAAGCTGCAGCGGCTGAGAAAGATTAATATTAACATATTTTTTTATTTCATCAGTCAGCTTTTCACGCGTAATATCGTAGGATTTAAAAATCTTTAACGCAATTCCTTTTGCCTCATCAAACAGTGCCAGCAAAAGAATTTCAGGGCTGACTTTTTTCAACCCCATTTCTTTTGCTGTATTTTGTGAAGAGCTTACAACATTTATTGCCTTTTCCGTAAATTTCTCAAACAAAACTTATTCCTCGTCTTCGTCTTCGTCTTCATCTTCCATGCTTTCGACGTAAGCAGCTACCTTTTCGAATTCTTCGTCATCATCGATTGTTTCAAAGAGGTATTCTTCTCCGTCTTTTGTTAATTTCATAAGAACAACTTCATCGCCTTCTTCCTCTTCTACAGGTAAAAGCAATGCATATTCCTGTTCATCAACTTCAACTATATCGAAAAGTTCGAATTTGATTACGTTGCCGTTCTCGTCAATCGTTTCAATTATTTGATCTTCATCTGCCATTTTTCTATTTCCTTTCTGGTTTTTACTTTCTGCTGAGGTACTGTTCCAGTATAATACAAGCACTTTCAATATCAACCAGTCCTTTGTCTTTTCTGAAGTCTATTTTTTTTGCGTGCAAATTCTCTTCGGCCGCATCAGAGGTTAATCTTTCGTCCTCATAAATTATTTCAAAGCCGAGAATTTTTGATGCAAAATCTTTACAATCCTGTGCTTGTATTCCTTGTGTCCCATCCATGTTGTAGGGAATCCCGATTACTATTTTTTTTACGTTATTTTCTTTTGCAATTTTAAGAATATCTTCTATTGCTTTATTTTCAGGCTGTCTTTGAATATACGAATGACCGTTTGCGAACATTAAAAGATAGTCGCTTAGTGCTATTCCTATTCTTTTTGTGCCTATATCAAGCGCCATTACTTTATACATTATTTCACCCACATATTCTCAATTGCCTGAATTTTTTCTTTATTTTGCCGTGCAAAATAATATTCGTAAATACTTTTTCTTATTATATTTTTGAAAAATTCCCTTTTCAACTCTTTATCATTATACAAGGAATATAAATTTTCTGCAGCTTTTTCTTCTCCTGCGAGATATTTTAGTAAAGAAGTGTGCAATATTCTTTGCGACCATACCTGATATTCTTCTTTATAAAAAACTTTTTCAAGGTTTTCATCAATGATTTTTTCATAATCTTGCGGTTTTGTTTCTTCAAGAATTTTTATAAAATCTTCAAATTCATCGCTGTATGAGCTGTTTAAAAACCAGTAATCAGTAAAATCATATTTCAGAATGTCTTCAAATTCATCATTGGTAAGCTTTTTTATTTTGTAATCTAATTTTAACGGCTGTAGTTCTATATCAGCAAGCAGATTTTTCCAGCATAAATATTCATAAGGGATTTTATGTTTAGAGAGTTTTTCTGCTTCAATGAGTATTGATTTTAATACTCCGGGCTGTAAATCAAGAGCTCTTTGCCCGCGATAAAACCTTTCTATTATTGTATTACATTCAAATTTTGAAATTTCGTTAAAGCCGAAGCAGTCCCTTACACCCTTGTAATCATCAATTACAATTGCTACAAATTGAATTTTTCCCTGTTTATTTATTCTTGACACAATAACAGCTTGATTTCCATGACCGTCAGGGTAGGTTATGCAAAATTTATACGGCTTTGAATTTTTTAAAATATTTTTGTAAAACTCTGCGGAGTTATCTTCTCTGATACCTGAAAGTTTTAATATTGACAAATTTTTCTTAACGGCGGGAAGAAGACTTTCGTCAATCGTATCAAGTGCAGAATTAAGCGCATGATATGCAAGCTGTGATTTTGAGCTGCCTAAGATATCAAGAGCAGTTTTCCCCGCATCAGTATCAGGCATTGACAGAAACACCGGAACAAGCATGTTTGCAAGTTCATCTTTTGAATAATCTTCCCCGAGTGATTTTAAAAGAATAACTTTGTCATTATCTGGAAGTGAGCTTAAGAAGTCCAGAAAATCGATTTGAACTTCAGGATTAATAATTGCATTATTAAGAATTTTTTTAGTATCGGCTTCTACAAGTTCTTCTGGATTGTCAATATATTTATCACATTCTTCGTAAGTCCAGTTTGCATCAATATCTCTCAACAGGTCAAGTGCAAATATTTTTGCCTGATTAGAAGCCATATTGTTTTTGATAATATTCCAAAGCTTTTCAACAAGTTCATTTGAAGGGCAGTACCGCAGGATAAGAAACCTTAGAAGTTCTTGATTTGTATGCGTGTTATTAACTTCTTTGAACAAAAGTTTTATGATAACACTTTTATCGCTTTGATTATCAAGAATTCTGTAGTGTACTTCATAATTTTCGAAATCTTTTACACCGTCAAGCTTTTGAAAAATTTTTGCTATTTCCGCCTTTATTTCAAACGGATTAAGTTCAAATCGGTCTGCCATTAACGTGCTTTCCCCCAAAAAGCATCTAATATTTGCTGTGCTTCCGCAGACGGCATTCTGTCATTTAAGATTAAATATTGTACTGCAATCATGGCACATTCCGAACAAATATTAACTCCCGGACCCTGAACCATTTTCAGTACCTGAGTGTTAGGTCTGCCGCAAAAACTGCAGTAAACAAGATTGTCTTCTTTATGATTATGTTCTGATGTTTTTTCTCTTTTTGCCCCTAACTTTATAACTTTATCTTCTGACATATAAAAACCTCACTTTTCTGATTTGTAACTTTTGTTTATAAAATTTGCCCAAAAATGAAGATTTATTTTATAATTAAAATTACAAATAATTTTATGAGGATGATTATAGCATGAAAAAAGCTTTTTTACTAGCTAGTATCTTGTTTATTTCTGTAATATCTACTGCATGTATTAATAACTTTGCAGTTCAGGAGCTTAACAATAAGGCAAAGGATTTTATGGATAAAGGTGATTATGTTTCAGCTATAGAACGTTTGAAATCAAGTGTTGATCTGGATGGAAGCGTTTTTGAAACTCAATACAATCTTGCTGTTGCTTATACAAAGGCTGAAGATTATGCCAATGCTATTAAAACTTATAATGATGCTATAAAACTTAATCCTGATTTCCCTGATGCATATTATTCTCTTGCGGTTTGCGAAGAAAATCTTGCAAAAGATATTATATCAGGAAATGTAAAAGTTAATGATGATGATACAATCGAAAAACGAGAAGTATCTGAGGAAGAAAACAGTCAGGAAGCTAAACTTTCGGGTAATGCATCTAAAATGCTTACAACTCTTTTAAATAATGCTATTTCTGATTATCAGATTTATCTTGATAAAGACGGAAGTGTTGATGACAGAGCTTATGTGGAAGAAAAAATAAAAGAGCTGCAAATGCTCTATGCTAAAAATACAGTGAAGTAAAAATGTTTCAATCACCGGCAGAAGTTGCATTTAATATTTTTGGATTTCCTGTTTATTTTTACGGGATTATTTTAGCGTTTGCAATTCTTGTAGGTGTTTATTCGGCTTATTTTCTGTATAAGAAGTTTTACGGTTCTGATAAAGCTTCCTGTATAATTGATTTTTCGCCTTACATAATAATAATTGGAATTATTGGTGCAAGGTTATACTATTGCCTTGTAAATTATTCCTATTATACGGCTCATACTCTGGAAATATTTTATGTTCGTCAGGGCGGGTTATCAATTCACGGAATGATAATAATCGGGATATTGACTTTATTTTCTTTTTCGAAAATTTATAAAATGTCTTTTTTGAAGCTTATTGATGTCTTTTTATGCGGCACTGCGCTCGGGCAGAGTATAGGACGGTGGGGAAACTTTTTTAATTCGGAAGCTTTCGGCACACCGACAAATTTGCCATGGAAGCTTTTTATTCCCGCTGCTCACAGACCGCCGCAATATATTAATTTTGAATATTTTCATCCGGCTTTTTTGTATGAAAGTATTCTTGATTTAGCTATATTCATAATCCTTTTACTTTTATTCAAAAAACTTTCGAAACATCCGGGAATGATTGCATGTTTATATTTAATCATGTATTCTTTTGTAAGAATTTTTGTTGAACATCTCAGAGTTGACAGTGTCCTTAATATTCAAGGTTTCCCTGTGGCACAGGTTATGTCTTTAGGGATAATCTTATTTGCTTCAATATTCATGATAATTATTGCTTACACAGATAATTCCAATCAGCATTGATTTTTTTCATTATTTGTCATTAAATTAATTTATGAAGAATAAATTACCCCAAAATAAAAAAGCAATAGTCTGGCTTTGCGGCGGACATTTTATAAATGATATTTATACAGGTGTTCTGAACCCTATTATGCCTTTTATTGCTGCAAAAATAGGGATTACAATGGCTATTGCTACAATAATTCTTACCGTGTCGCATATCTTTTCATCTCTTTTGCAGCCTTTGTTCGGTTATTTCGCAGATAATATTGTTAAGCGTTCATTTATTTTCTGGGGATTAATATTGTCTTCAATTTTTATTCCGCTTTCGGCTCTGGCGCATAATCCGTTTATTCTTGTTTTATTTATAATTTTCGGAAGTATTGGTTCAAGCCTTTTTCATCCGCAGGCGTTAGGTTTTGTGTCAAAATTTGCCGATAAGGAAAATACCGGAAAAGCAATGGCTGTATTTGTTGCAATGGGAACTTTGGGTTACTCTTTCGGTCCTATAATTTCTTCAGCAATAACACAATTTTTAGGAATGCCGAGAATGCCGTTAATGACAATTTTGGGAATTCTCTGGGCTTTTTTAATGTTTGCTTTTGTTCCTAAATTATCATTATCTGAACCTGTTATATCTAAAATTGATTTTAAAACCGCTTTTAAAAGAATTTTAACAAACAGAAAACTTAATATATTAAATGTTATAGCAATGCTTAAAACTATGATTATGTCTGCCTGTTTTATTCTTCTTCCTTTCCTCTGGAAGAATATGGGATATAAGCCGTTTTATATCGGTATGGCATTATTCATGTTTATATTTGCGGGAGGAATAGGCTCTCTCATCAGCAGTAATCTTGAAAAACGTATAGGGGCGGCAAATGTGTTCTATATTTCTATGATTTCAACTTTACCTCTGATGATTTTATTTATTTTAACCTGTTCTTCACATCCGGCTACATCACTTGTCATATTTGTTGTCATGGGTTTTATAACAATGATGGCAACACCTGTAACTATGGTTATGGCGCAGAATGTTTTGCCTGAATATAAAAGTATTATTTCAGGTTTTATAAACGGTTTTTCCTGGGGTATTGTTGCAATAGCAATGTCGCTTCTCGGATTTATAGCTGAAAAATTCGGCATAACAAATGTATTGCTTTTTGTGTCAGTAATTCCTGCAGTTTGCTCTGTGCTTATCAAAGAATTATTCAAAGAAAGTAATTAGGCTAAAACATTTAATTTTTGATGTTTTGCGGCCATTTTTTCCTGAAGATAAGCAACATTATAAAGGAGTTTGTTAGATACTAAATCTAAGCTCATTCTGTTGTCCATTTTATTTAGCATACTTAAATCATGTTCACCGCCAAACGCATGTTTATTAAGACCGTTAGAAACCTGCATTGATGCAAAAGAAGCGTTATTCATAGTATTAAGTGCATTGAAGCGGGCAATGGATGAAACTAACATTCCTAACTCCTATATCCTATGTGTCTCCTACAAATAAAAGTATAAAACACAAGAAAAATAAAATCAAGTATTAATTTTTGTAACAAATCGGGTAATCTTTGAAATTAGATATTAAATATATGCTTTATATATATACTAACATTAAATGACACGAGAGATATTAAGAGACAGAGTATTTAAATAAGAGAGAGACTATAAATTCCTATTCCTACCTTCCTAAAACAAAATTTTTGCCCCTGAAAGGGGCGTTTTTTTTATTGCAACTTCTGTAAGCATATGTTATAATTATATATGTTGAGTTAATAATGAAAGGAGCTAATATGAAAAATTTAACTGATTCAGCAGTTCGGGGGGGGGG
>FR900462.1:34666-35174 GCA_000438175.1 Fusobacterium sp. CAG:439
AGGAATTATTGGTGTGGTATCTGCGATGACCGTACCTTCTTTAATGCAAAACCATCAAAAGAAGACTTATGTCACGCAGCTTCATAAAGTTTATAATGAAATGCAGCAGGCTGCCGTACAGTATATGACTGAAAAAAATGCTGTAAATTTAATTGAAGCAGGCATAAATTCTCAAACAAAAGCAAATGAGTTTATAACTTCTAATTTTAAAGTTGTTCAAACATGTGAAAATAAGATAACTCCTTGTTTTGCCTCTTCATACAAATCAATTAACGGTACTGTTGTGTCAGGATATGAAGTAAATAGAACTGCGTATGTACTGGCAAGCGGTGCCTCTATAAGACCGGGCTATTACTACTCGGGAAAAGGCGGTTCCAGTTATCAATCCGTAATAAACCTTTTGATTGATACTAACGGACAAAAAGGTCCTAATATTCAGGGACGTGACTTTTTTAATGTCGGCATTTATGCTGATGGGACTATAGATGAAATAGAAATTAGTAACGCA
>FR900462.1:35192-40113 GCA_000438175.1 Fusobacterium sp. CAG:439
ACACCCCCCCCTGCCCCCCCGCCATTATCTAAAGATCAAAGAGAAGAATTATTCAACCGTAATTGTTTGCAAGGTAAGACAGGCTATGGCTGCTTTGGAAAACTTCTTAATGATAACTGGGAAATGAATTACTAAAAAAAGCCCCGTTATTTACGGGGCTTTTTAATATTTATTCGCTTAACAAACCGATTTTATGGATTTTAATAAAGTTTGTGCCGCCAACCAAAAGTTCGGGTACTGAACCTGTTACTACCACATAATCGCCTTTTTCAAGCCCTAATCTTTCAATTAAGAATTTATCCATTTCAAGTAAAGATTTCTTATCAATAGATGCATTGAAGTTTAACGGAATAGGATAAACGCCTCTGTATAATTTAATATCTCTGCATATATTTCTGTTCGGGCAGCAAGCAAAGATGGGAACGCTTAATTTCCCTTCTGCAAGCATAGAGGCGGTAAATCCGCTTCCTGTTAAAGCAATTACGGCTTTAATATTCATTTTTCTTGTCATATCAGCAATTGACATACCGATTGCCATTGCCTGCGAATCTTTTTCTTCTTCAATCATTCTGCGCGGGAATTTATTTTTTCTCATGAAAGGAGATTCTTCAACATTGTCTGCAATCTTTTTCATCATTGCAACTGCTTCTACAGGGTAAGCTCCTGCAGCTGTTTCACCTGACAACATAATCGCGTCTGTTCCGTCTAAAATTGCGTTTGCAACGTCAGAAGTTTCCGCACGTGTCGGAATAGGATTTTCAATCATGCTGTCAAGCATTTGTGTTGCAACAATTACAACTTTTCTTTTTGCATTTGCTTTTCTGATAATAGTTTTCTGAACGATAGGAACTTTTTCATTTGAAATTTCAATACCTAAATCGCCTCTTGCAACCATAATACCGTCTGAAACTTCAATAATAGCGTCGATATTTTCTACAGCCTGAGGTTTTTCTATTTTTGAGATAATTCTCGCTGTATCGTTTCCGTTCTGGTGTAAAAGTTCTCTTAATTTAACAACGTCAGAAGCTTCTCTAACAAATGATAAGCCTAAATAATCAATATCATTTTTAGCGGCAAATTCAACGAATTTGATATCTCTTTCCGTTAAAACATCAAGACTGCCTTGAGACCCGGGGATATTAATACCTTTTCTCTGTTTTAAAAGTCCGTCCGTTAATACTTCCGCAAAGATAACTTTGTCTTCAACTTTTTTTACTTCAAGCTGAATTTTACCGTCATCTATCATGATTTGTTCGCCTGGAGTAACATCATCTGCCATGCCTTTGTAGTCAACAGGAAGAATATCTCCCGTAACTTCAGGCTGGTGGCGGAATTTTAAAATATCGCCTTTGTGAATTTCAATAGATTCCGGCAAATTGCCTATTCTGATTTTAGGTCCCTGAAGGTCAAGTAAAACAGGTATTAATTTTTTTTCTTCCTGTTCGATTTCCCTGATATAAGACAAATTTGTTTTGTGCATTTCGACATCGCCATGCGAAGAATTTAATCTGAACATGGTTACGCCTGCTTTAAAAAGCTCTCTGATTTTTTCTTTCGTAGATGTTGCAGGTCCAAGTGTCGCAACAATTTTCGTCATAGTGTAATTATCCATACTTTTCCTTTCTATGTTGGGTAAATAATTAATATAATAACTCACATGTTTACAAAAATTAAAATGTACGTTATAATCTTACACGAAAAAGGTTTACTAGTAAATATGAGGAAGTAAGAAAATGAAGAAATTTGTATCCGGGCTCATGGCTCTGTGTTTACTGGCACTAAATGCCGTGCCTGTTTTGGCTGCATCTATTGCGGATGTAGGTCAGAATTATTGGGCAAGCAAAGAAATCAATATTGTTGTAGACAACAGTATTATGTCTCTTTCAGGGAATCGTTTTAACCCTGAAGGAAGTATGACTAGAGTTGAATTTGTAAATGCTCTTTTGAAAGTTTTATCTAATGAAAATTTAAATGTAAATATTACAAATAAATTTTCAGATGTTACAACTGCCAACCCTAACTATGATAATATTTTACGTTCTCAGCAGTTAGGCTTGGTATACGGCTATCCCGACGGTACTTTCCGCCCTGACAGAGTTGTGCTTAGATCGGAAGCCCAATCGGTTATCAGCCATATTACAAAAGATATGAATGCTGACAAATCTATTCTTAACCAATTCAAAGATGCATCAGCAATTCCCGTGTGGGCTAAAAATGTTTACGCAAAAACAATTAACTATGGTATTTACGTAAATTATCCTGATTCAAGAGAATTAAGACCTAACGATAATTTGTCAAGAGCTGAAGCAGCTGTCCTTTTGGCAAGACTTAAAGCTAAATTGGATTTGGTTAAACAGGAATATATCGGCACTACAAGAGTTGAGCATCTTGATGTTACAAGAAAAGCTCCTAACAATCAGGTAAAAATCAATAATATCCAAAGTGTTGTTGAGCAAGGCAACGTTCTTGTAGTAGCTTTTGAGGACAAATTTAAATCAGAAGAACATAAAGCAGGCGATATCGTAACTTTCATTGCAAAAGAAGATATCTGTACAAAAGAAGGTTCACTTGTTATTCCTCAAGGAACTAAATTTATTGCAAAAATAAATGCTATAAATCCGCAAAAGAAATTTAATAAAAACGCCAGAGTGTATCCGCAGTTATGTAAAATTATTTTACCTAACGGAAAAGAATTAGCATTTAACGCTAAACCTTTCTCTAAAGATTACTCCTTAAAAGAAGGACCGTGGATGACTGCAGGTAAGTTGTTACTCTGCACGGCAGGCGGAAGTGCTGTAGGTATCGGTGCAGGTGTCGGATTTGCGTTTATTCCTGATCCTACAAAAATAGGTACAGGTATTGCAATAGGTGCTCCTGTCGGTGCTGCCGTAGGTTTAATTACCGGTTTGGTTACTCCGGGGCTTAAATATCACGCTAAAGCAGGCGAAAATATTTACGTAATACTGCTTGATGATGCTGTTGTTTCTAAATAAACATGAAGAATAGTTAAAGCAAAAAAAGGATTGGTGATTTTCCAATCCTTTTTTTATTATTTGCGCCTAGCTCGAAAGAGTAAGTTGTATTACTCACACGGGCATAGTAAAAAAACTCATAAAGTTTAAAATGAATATGTGAATTAAATTTTACAAATATTAGAAAAATTTTTATGGGAGTATTTTATGAAAAACTTATGTATTTCTTTAGCTCTGATTGGAGCTTTAACATTTTCATCACAGGGTGCTTTTGCTGCCTGGGAAGGTGCTCAGTCGTTAAATCCTTTGCCTTATCTTTCTTATCTTAATCCTCTGCCTTATATCGGTATCGGTGAAAATAAAACAAATTTCAGTTTAAATCCTTTTACAGGTTTTAAGAATTGCAATAAATGTAAAGTGAAAAAGGTTAAATGTGATGAATGTACTAAGGTTAAAATTAAGCCTTGCCCGACCTGCAGAAAAGCATTTGCCGAACCTTCCTGTCCGACTTGCGAAAGAATATATATTCAGCCTGTACAGCCGAAATGTCCTTGCATGAATAACTATTAGAAATGAAAAGAACCCTTTATAGGGTTCTTTTTTAATATTCAACTATATTTTTTAAAGTATTAAATATTTTATCGGTTATTTCTTGAATATATTCCTGCGAAACCATTCCGTTAATTACTGCATCTGATATCTGGTAAGCAGGTCTGATATATTGCTGAGCCGTTCTGTTTACGTCTTGAAATTGTAAATCTGCGGCTTTACCTGTTTTCCCTCTGAGTGCGGCGCGTTTGTACCATCTTTCTTTTATTACTTCCAAAGGCGTGTAAACATAAACTTTGACATCCATAATATCTCTGACACCTTCGTTTAAAACATATAAACCTTCTGTAAGTACAACTTTTGCAGGTTTTTTAATATCTCCGTCAGGATTAGATACACAGGTTACAAAATCATATTTGGGGGAAGTTATCTCTTTCCCTGATTTCAATTTCATAAGATGTTTTTTCATCAATTCCAAATCAATGACGTCAGGTGTGTCAAAACTGAAACCTGTTTTAAATAAAGCTTCATAACTTCCTGCTTCTTTAAGTTCCTTAGATGTATCTTTATAGTAATCATCACAGCGTATTACAGTATAAATACCTTCTTTTTTCTCTTTTACACAGGCTTTAATTGTATTATCAACAAACACGGTTTTACCTGATGCGCTTTCGCCGGTAATACCTATAAGAAAAGTTTTCTTTTTCTCTTGAACTACTTTCCTTGCGATATTTAAAATAAGATTTTCAGACGTTTTTAAAAACAGAGGCTGAGCTTGTAATTTGTCTTCTTCCAAAATTTTTTTTAAAGACTCAACAATGTTTGATATGACTTCCATATCACGCCTGCTTGAATAATAATCATAACTTGTTAGAAAATCAGTTGCCATTCTACTTCCCCTGTATACATTTTAATATAATACATTAAACTTTTTTTATTTTGTAGGAATAATAAATTTTGTAACAATATTATAAATATTTTTAAAGAATGTTCCAAAATATTCCGTTATGGGAATATGTGAAGTAGCCTTTGCAGTAAAACCTAAATATTGCTGACGAAAGTCTACATAGGTAATTAAACAAGGAGATGTGTCATGTATCATGATGAAATTTTTGAAAATGCCCTTAAAGATGTAAGGGAGGAGAGTTACAAAGCCCTTAAAGAAGAAATATCTTCAATGGAATCTACAATTGAACGTTTTATCCGAAATATCCTGGAATGTACATCCAGTAAGTCTGAAAGAGATTTTAACGTTCAATCACTTTAAAAAAAAGAAAAAGACCGTTTGTTTAAAACGGTCTTTTTAGTGGTATAATATTTTTACAATAAAGAAAGGAGCAAATATGAAAAAATTAATTAATTCAGCAGCTCGGGGGGGGGGCATCTTTTAGCTCTCTGTC